>DIFE01000124.1 GCA_002418985.1 Deltaproteobacteria bacterium UBA5756 | reverse complement strand
TGGGGAGTTGCTTCTCAGGAATCAAATGTTGAAATGTTTTGAGCCTCAAGCACTTCGGACAACCTTCTTTCGACTTCTTCAGAGAATAGCCTTCACCCTTTAAGAGCGAGCCGCAATACTCCTGAGGGGGTCCCTGTTCAGTGCTTTTGTATGTGTCCCTGACGACGATGCGGTGAATGGTACCGGGAACGTTCATGCGTTCCTTACGGGGGACATGGAATGGTATCGGCGGAAGATACTGGAAAGATTTCAACATTTCAAGAGCGTCCCCTTCGAGGCCCAAACGTCCCCTCGTCGCTCGAATTCAGGGAGAATCGAGGATAGCGATAGTGTTTGACAATGTCGTTCCAGCAGTGTAAACAGAGTCTGAAAAAACATCTTCAGCGCAGAGGAGTGATAATGGGACGCAGGGTCAACTTCACGAGTTTAGGTATTGCCGTTGGAAGCATCATTGCCGCAGCGGCCGGGGCGCAGACAACGGCCGATCGAACCGCCTTGCCAATATCGGAACCTAATTACCCGCACAGCACCGTGCTGTACGTACGAAAGGCCACACCTCCGCCGAGGTTTGAGGTGAAGGCGCCCAGGGGTGCTCCCAATGTGCTCATCATACTCCTCGATGACATGGGGTTCAGCCAGCCGGGCACCTTTGGCGGGCCGATCCATATGCCCACCCTGCAGCGTCTGGCAGATCAGGGCCTGCGCTACAACAACTTTCATACCACGGGTGTCAGTTCACCGACACGGGCGGCGCTTCTCACCGGGCGGAATCACCACACCTGCAATACGTCTCTGGTGATGGAGATGGCAACGGCTTTCCCGGGGTCCACCGGTCAGCGTCCCGTCAGTGTTGCCCCTCTGGCGACGATGCTGCGCTACAAGCATAGGTAGGGGACGTTCGTTAATAAGCTATTCCTGGCATAGGTAGGGGACGTTCGTTAATAAGCTATTCCTGAGAAGTAACCGCCTTTTTCAAGAACAGGATTTCCCGTGTTGTTCAGTGCTGTCTCGACCAAGACGGGCGGACCATCGGTATTGTCATCGCGACCGACCGCTCCGTATATGCGATAAGCCCCGTCATGATGTACCATAACGGCCCTCCGGCAGCCGCGTAGGCCCTGGCCCACCTCTTTATGTTGCACGCCGTTATCTTGCATGCCACAGAGAAGCAGACCTTTACCAACCGGCGCAGACGGATCCGCATCATTCCGTGAGCACGCTTGAGTTCCGAGTTCGTTCCCTCGATCCCTGTTCGAATGCTGTAACGGTCCTTCCATTCACGGGTTTGTTGCGCAGCATACATCTCATCGCGCAGGCGTATTTCCCGGGATATATCCAGCCGGAAGTTTCCAATGCTGTCGCGCGCTTTACATCCCCGGGCTCTGTGGTTGGGGGTGCGAACAGGGCACTGATCGAGCATCGTACAGGACCTGCAGATATCACCATCGAATATGGCATGGAGGGAACGCTTCACGGTGTTGTTCCTGCTCAGTACACGATGGTCTATCGGAGCGTGGCCCATGGGACACTCCATGACACGGCCATCCTGATCGAAGACAAAGAGGTCCCTGCCGATGACATCATCGCCGAGCCTGCTGCGGTTGACAGGAGCCATGAGCTTTGTACCCTTGTCGACGATCTTCGATGCAGACGGAACGGAAGGATACCCGCCATCGGCAAAAAGTGTGTCCGGTTTGAGACCGGCCTTGTCGAGCCGTTCGATGACGTCCAGGGCCTTGCCCATATCAGACCGGGCAGATCCGTGTACTTCATAATCAGTAATGATCTCGGATTTTCCGTCATTGCCGCAGGTCTCGGTTACGTGGACGCTGTATCCCGACCCTTTGTGTCCGAAGGACGCGTCCGGGTCATAGGGAGATTGAAGGGAAGATCCTTCAAGCCTTTTCTTTAGATGGACGGATGTACCGTTTATGCCGCAGTGTTCAGAGAAGAGGCGCTTGAGAAGGAGATAGGGTTCATCGGTGCAATCCGAAAAAAGGGATATGAGGTCATAAAGATACTGTGCCAGTTCCTCGAGCCTCACCGTCTGTTCAGAAGAACCGAGTCCGAACCAGCCTTCGGGTTCCGATGAATACCATGTACGTATTGCTTCGGGTACCCGCGCCAGGCGCTCGTTATCGAGGCCTTTGAGAAACAGTGTGAGCGTGTCCGAGAACAGGGCAAGCCTTCCCTTGACCCTGATGTTCGATACGACAAGCGTTGAATCGAGCCTCTGATCGCTCACCGACAGACTCATCTTCCTTATTGCCGAGTCCCTGACAGTATCAAAAATATCGCGGATAAGTTTCATGTCGGGGTCGCTGACCACAAGGCGTCTGCGGAACTCGACAAGAGAGCGGCGGGACAGATAATCCTCGTCATCGTTCACGTCCAGGGCATAGCGCCACCTGATGTCAAAGCTGAAGGTATCGAGGGTCTCCTGGTCGCTCAAATCGTTCCATTCCTGTAAAAGACATAGGCCCAGAAGGCGGGCGACGCTGAAGTTGGGCCGGCCGGTAGAACCGTATAGAATTGCATACCGGTCTTCGTTCCTGAACAGAATGGGGAGTATTTCATTTCTGAACAACTCGGCCCATGAAGACTCCAGACGCTTACGCAGGGACGGTGATACCCGGGTCTCTATACCGAATAATCTCTGTTGGGGTGATGTTGGCTTATACATATGCTATTATATCAATACTGCAATGATAGTACAATAATAAACGCATCAATCGAGTTACTTCTCAGGAATCAATAAGCAAATAACTCAACCCCTTCCTCCTGCCAACGCATAACAGTGATGACTTGGGCGTTCCCTGGCTACCCCACTTCTTTTTTCAGGACATTTTTTTCAATTCAAAAGTAATACACGATTATAGGAAGAACGAAATGAAGATCATCGAACGAATAAAACGATGAGGCAGGAGGGCAATTTTAATGATACCGGAAGCTATTTCCAGACGAGTAGGAGAGCAGCGCAAACTGGCCAGATCAGCCGGTATCGCTTTTGCCCTGGTTTTTATCATGGCTCTTAATGCCCATGCAAGCAGCAATTCCGAACTTAAGGAGCAAATACAAAAAATCGCGGTTAATTACAAACCCATCGAATCGTTACCTCCCGGTTTCTTCATTCGGGTCGAACAAGAAACAGACAATACTTGGGATGTCAAAGAATCGTCCAGGACCAGGTTAAATGGAAGAACCAACGACAGGCAGGAGATCATCTATGTCAGTCGGGACCTAACTTACGCCCAGCCATGCTACGACAAGATTCGGTATCAGAGCAGAGGCAAGCACCAAACAACATTCGAATGCTCGCCAATAATAGACGATAATAAATCATATACGCCCTGCGTAAGCTCCTTGACGTCAACCATGGGGGTAGCATCGGCGATCAAGAGCTTTGTCGCCATTGTTACGACGCTTGGGGTAGCCGCCGGGACTCACAAATATGTTGATGAAGAAAAGGTAAAAAATGTTCTGCGACAGGATCGCGCGCTCTTAGCGATTAGTAAATTCCTCGAGGAGGATTCATGTGTCGATATGCTCAGGAAAGACGCCTTATCACTTCCCCGAACAGGAGGTCTTTGAATGACAATTGGCTGGACAGGCGGATGTACCGGATATAGCGTACTTTGCATACTTCTTGCGGTGATGGTTGGTTCCTTTTGCCCGGCCGTCGCGGGAAACGCGGCGGAGCCGGAGAGGCCTGAATGGGTGCATTTCGGCACATGCGCCTCCCCCGGTGACGCCGCCTGCGCCGGGTGGCCGGAAGACAGGGAGAGCATCAGGTCCGTAAAGGACGGACGGCACACGTTCATTTACAGCATTGTCTACGAACCGGAAGAGGGCTATGCATTCGGGTATTTCAGGAAGATCACTTCCGGCAGACTTGGCTTCTCCATTATCACCGGGAAACCTTCCTACGAAGACGGCGTCATGCCCATTAAGGTAGTCATGCAGGGAAACAACTCTCTTGTCGTTGTCTATCAGCACTGGCACCTGGGGCGATACGACCTGGGTATCCTCGATGGCCGGTCGTATTCCGAATTCGGTTTGGGGAGTCACACGCCGGTGTTTGAGGACCTCAACGGGGACGGCATGTACGAGACGATGGTCCACCTTTACATACCTGTGGTCTCGCCAGGCAAGGATATCACGGAAGTCATATCCGATCTGGATGCGGATGGCCCCATTCTCGGCATTTACCGCTATACACCCGATTTCATCCGCGTAAAGGGCAAGGGATTCGAGAAGTACTTCATGGCCCATGCGAAGGAACTCATAGAAGAAACGTATCCCAGATGGATGGAGAAGGCAAAGGTTTCCGGCATGACGGAAGAGATCAGGACACAACTCAATTATATTGTGGAGAACTGGCTTGCCACCATTGAAAGCACGCAGGACACCGGGACCATCAAGGAGGCCTTGAAGAAGCTCGAAGGGCTTCCCTATCCCTCCTCACTGGCAAAGAATGGAACGATAGAGAGACTTGTGAGGCAGGGATACCCCATGCTGAAGCAGTAGGCGAAGGAGGAAAATATGAAAAAATCGCCTCTTAACGGGAATCAGACACGGAATGCAAGGCACATACTCGAAAGAGCACAGCAGGCAGGGCTGTCCAAAAACGATGCTTATACTGCCGCGTGGTTCGCTCTTGCGGAATCAAGTCTTGGAGAGAAACTAAAGGGACAGGGCACCATAAGCGGCATATATCACTATACGCAGGGTGCGTGGGATACCAGGGCAGCAACTTACGGGTATAACCAGAAGAAACCCGACCGGAACCTACAATTCAAAGATTTCCCATGGGAAACCAGTAAGGACCAAACTGCTGCACAGGTGACTGTATTACTGGCTGATATGAAGCGCTATAGAAAAGAATTTAACCGCCTCCTGGACGGAGCCGATCCCGAAACGGTATTCAAGAAGGATTCCCAGGGCTTGAAGGCATGGGAAAGGTTCATCGATCCTGCCAACGATGTTCCCTTCGCCTTTGAGGACTACGCCTACTTACGGCATAACACGTCCGTCGACCAGACAAAGAGGGTTAACGGCCTCAGGACCGACGACCCTGACGGCGCCTACGAGGCCATCCGGAATGTGACGGATGTCGTCTACAACCCGGGATATGAACCAGGTCCGTACTCGACGGGATCCAAAGACCTGTCCGATGAAATGTCGAGCCTGCCGGGCGGTATTGTGCCTCTGACAGGCAGTTTTGAATGCGATGATGACGAAGACCAGTATTACGGTCCCTCGCCGGGGATATAGCAGAGAGAACTCATGTGAGAACTTTGGGCGCGCTTCACATTTGATTCCTGAAAGGGGGTTGCTTCTGAGGGATCACATTTTTACGGCCTGTTGCCCAAACCGGTCCTCCCTGTCACCAGCGGAGCTTTCGGGACGCGAAATAGAGGGAACGGCAAAAGACTGTCTCACGCCCGCTTCACCCCCTTTAGGGGGGTTCGCTGGAGGCATAGAAGAGAGGCTAGGGAGGAAGACAAAGAACCAGATATTTCATAACCCACCAGTACTGGCCGGTTAAAATAGGGTCCCCTGCAG
>DIFE01000023.1 GCA_002418985.1 Deltaproteobacteria bacterium UBA5756 | reverse complement strand
GAGCTTCTTGGGATCCATCCGGCCGCAATAGACAATGATGGTCAGATCTCCCTTCCCGGTCCAGTCGATCATGTCCGGGATCCGGTGGCCGATCACCTCGCCTGGATGCATGGCGGTGATCTTCTCCTCGAGCTCGGCGAGAAGGCGGGGTGCTTGCTGCTGCCTTTTTTTCTCACGATATCTGTTCAGAATACTCAGCGCTGCTAGACTGCTCATGCTATTTCCCCTCCATTATCAAACTCTGAGCCTTCTTAAAGTACCCCTGCGCCCGGGTCATGTGGTGCTTTTGCCCGGGGACATCGTCGGCCGCGTGAGCTTGTTCCATCAGATCGATCTCCACTTTGATCGCCCGGGCGTACTTCCATTGTTTCGTAGTGATCTCGTCAAGCGTTACCGCCTGGCTGTTGATCCATGTTAAAAGTGCCTTGAAAAGCATTGTCTGGTACCTCCAGTTCGGGAATGAAGTCGTCTGCGTCGTCGGGAGGAGGAACGAGAGTAAGCCCGCCCTGCTGCTTGCCGGCGGGTGGTCCGTCAACCCTCGGGCTCAGGATCTTGTGATTGACCATGCTGAGTTTAATCGACAGTCGGCGGACAAGGTTCTCGCCGCATTGGTCATAGGTGAGAGTGAGAGCCTTTCCTACCTCCATGTTGGGATCTTTAGGATCTATCCACACGTCGAGGCGCCGGCCGTCCTTAGTCCAGATCGTGCTATTCGCCCGGAGATAGTCGTCTCCGCTTAAATTCCCCTTCTTTTCCAGAACGGCGTTGACGAGCTCGCGGATCTCCTGGCGTGTCAATGCCACTTCGGTTTCGCCCTTCTCTTTCAGCTTCTGCCGCTGCAGCTCGGAATTAATCCTGAGATCCTTGTGCTTTTTGAGATAGCGCAAAATGCCAGGGTAGGTAAGTTTGGTCACCTCTGCGTCGAGCATGTCATCTACCGCCCGGATCATGTCGTCATCGGTGAAGTTAAACTCGATCTTCCGGTATATAGCGGCCGCCGTTGGGCCGTTGCTCTTCGTGCTCGTGTTTGCCAGTTCGCAAAATTCCTGAATCTTGTTGATCCATAATTTCTCGTTGACCATGATACCCCCTTAATCCAGGTAGCCGGATTTATCGTTGTCTGTATTCCCGTCTGCCTTCACTACCAGCGTGTCCCATTTCTCGCGCAGTTTTGCCCCCGACAGAATGTTGCCCTTCCAGAACTTGTCATGCGTGGCGAACTTTATGACCTTCTCAACGATCTCCGGGTCCTGTTTGTCGATGCGTATGAGTTTTTCGATGTCCTCGTACCAGTGGAGGATGGTTTTCTCGCGGTCGCCGTTCTCGCATGCATGTAATTTGCTGTTTGGGTTTTGATCGAGAATGCAGTCGAAGAGATATTTACTTAGTTTATATGGAATAGGAGAAGGAGAAGGAGAAGGAGAAGGAGAAGGAGAAGGGGCATTGCGTCCGGCATGCTCACCGCATGCGCCGCGCTTACTACCCGCTTTGGGCTTGCTTTTCCCGCGCTTCTTATCCCACATGATTCGTGCCGCTTCGGCCGCCTGCTTTGACCTTTCTTCCGCATGGACTACCCACGGTTGATGGTCTTCCCAATCATGGAGCTGGTAGGTTCCGTCGTCGAGCCGGTCAAGTAATCTGCACTCAAGCAGGGCGTCAACAAATTTACCCGGGTCCTCTTCCCAGCCGGCCTCCAGGGCAATGTCGATCTCGTTCATGCCGGTGAGGATGCCCTTCGGATGATTGACGGCGGTGTTTAGCCATAGGTCAATGAGGAAATCGGTGGATCCGGGCCCCAGGAGAAGCTTCAGTTTCTTCCGCTTGCGGTGGCCCTTGAATGACAATTCGATGCGGATATCAGTGTTCATTCATCCCTTTTGGTCCCGGGCACTTCCCGGGATCCTGTCCCTTGTTGCAGTGCGCCGGCACGTTCCAGTCTTCCCAGCAGTGGACGCACGGGGCGCACTTCGGCAGATGATCTTCCAGGATCAGAAAACAAGTCTGCTTTTGCTGATTAATCTTGACGTGATCTGTCATATTTTCTCTGTCACTAAAAACGACCTCAGGCGGATTGAGCCAAATTTTTTTTGGTCACAGGACATCCTTAAAAAGCACATCAAGACCACGGGATTTAATGCGGTCCCTCAGCATTTGAAGTTGTTCCGCGTCGGTAAGATCGCGTTTCCTGGGCGGCCTCATATACCCGTACCGATCACACAGAAAATGAACGAAGTGTTCCGGCTCCGTGTTGTCCAGAACGGCGATAAGACCGTCTATACTCAGTTTGCAGTCGTGGTTCTCGGGGGACAGCGCCCGGCTGAATCTGGATTTAGCATTTTCTACCGGCATACCCGGATAGACAATACAGGCTATTTCTTTCTGTGGCTTGCCGGATGATATGATACAGCGGTTTAAAGCGTCGTACTGGTCATCGTAGAATAAATACCCTTGATTCTCCTGCTGTTTCTCTGCCATGGTTCCCCTTCCTTGAAACCACCTGAACCAGAGTTTCATACAGTTTCAGGTGCGAAATTTTGTAAAAAAAATTATGACCTACCTGACTCCTGCCACTAGCCCCAGTTCCGGCCATGCTTTTAGATATGCTTCGCGAAGTTTGGGACTTATAAAATCGATAGGTTTTTTCCCTTTGTCTACTTCCAGGGCAACGCGAATGGCCAAGTCCTTATCTGTTGTGTATCTCAACCCCCTTTTCAGGTATGAGATGAAGATCGGTGATCCCGGTTTTTTTGTTGCTTTGTCTTTTGTCTTCATAATCTCAAATCTACACGACCGTGTAAGTTGTGTCAATAGAAAATTACACTACAGTGCATTTACACCGTTACACGATAGTGTATGATTGAGGACAACGTATGGAAACATTGGGAAAAATTATAAGAACGCTTTATAAAAAGCATAAAATTACGCAAGAAGCCCTTGCGGAAAAAGCGGGGATCAGCCCCCATTATTTAAACGAAATCATAAACAACAAGCGCCCCGACGTGTCGTTTCGTGTCATCAGAGACATTGCAAAAGCTTTGGGTGAATCAATGGCCACGCTGGCGGCCGAAAAACCAGCGAACATCGAGCCTTATCCTGCGGGTTTCAAGGAGCACATCGATCTGATTGTTGAAATCTTTGAGTCTGAGGACAGAGAATCCATTGAGGCGTTGAAATCGAATATTTTAGCTTTTTATTCTTCGACACGTGCCAAACGAAAGGTTTCAAAATTGGAACAGGAGCAAATTCGCGCCAATGAGCGCATAGCCTCCCTGGAGAAGGCGCTGGGATCTCTAGACCCTCCTACCGAGCAGAAAGAAACGGGGAGGGGGCAAAAATAATGTATGTCGATTTTACGCAATGTCATAGATCGGACCGTGCATCGTGCAAATAAGCCGTCCAGCTGTACTGTCGCTTATCGTTTTAATCATTTTGGCAATAATGGCCGTTAATCATATCTGGCCAAGCGATTCCGAAGAGGTTTCGAATATGAAGCCTTATACGATTGGAGAATTTCCCCCCTCCGAAAGCCCGAAAATTTTCCAGACCCAACGACCAGACATTAATTCGATACCAGCCAAAGCCAGCGAGAGCAGCGATGACTCCGAAGATTATTATCTATTACCAAGAAACAGCGTCGCATTTCTCAGCCATAGAGATTTAATGCACCTGTTCGACTTGAAATATGCCGGTAATATCGCACCAATTAAGGGGTTCGTGAATGATTTAATCAACAAAGGGAGAGCTGTCCGAATGGCAAACGATGCGGAGGTAGAAATCATCGATGCTTTGGCTTATGACGTGTACGGCCACATCACAAAAATCAACGTCAAAGGAACTACAGCGCAAGGATGGGTGAGCAGATCGGAGCTTCTACTGCCGAAAAAGAAGGTATGCAATAACGCTTACGCCTTCTATAAAAGAATGTGCATTCGCGAAAACTTATATACTAAAATCACTGGCCCTGATTTTTCGGCTATTATTAGTCAGGCTCGCAACAGATTGGACATGGAACAATTCGTTGATTTATGTGCCCGGGGATGTTCAGGCGATGAGCCGCATGTCAATGCTCAATACTTTTATACAACCGTTTGCTATGGCTCAAAAGTCGCACTATCGGGAACCGAGAATGACTCACCAGAACGGCAGAAACAAAAATATTTGCAGGAAATGCGACACCATGCAGACATAGTAAGAAGTTTAGAAAAACAGTTGCACGATGCTCGACAATGATATGGAAATTCTAGGAGGCCAGGCCCTTTTTTTATATCTCCGATACCAAATTAAGCTTCAGTGGTCCCAGGCCGCTGAAATGGTCCGGCTTGTCATGGCCATGTCCGGTCACGACAACGATCCCCGCGAAGATCAAATCCGCCACTTTGGGCGCTACGTCAAAGCCCGTTTCTACCGCGACTACATAAGCGGCAACGGCCACAAATACGATCTGAATTAAATTCAGTTTTTTCTTTCCGTAAAAATTCGTAAGTCTGATCTGTTCCAGATCACTTTTTCCTCTGGTTTTTAGCTTTCGACAAGGTTCTACACTATCGTGTAAGTTTTCTCTTGACATGATATACACTATCGTGTAAGTTTTAGTCATGACATTCAAGGAGGCCTTAGTGAACATACTCATCACGATAGACTTCGATACCTCGGTGCTGGAACAACAGATGAAGGACTTACTTTCCGAGTTTCCTGAAGGCGTCCCTGGCGAGTTTGTCAGCGATATCAAGAGCCTGGCTTCGGACATCGTCCTCGGAAAGCCTCTTGCCGCAACTGGTGCAGACCAGATCGTCAAGCATGTCTACACCCCCCGGTTTGGCGCTCGTTTTGAAAACTTTCTTGCCGCAATCAGGGCAAACAAAGGAGGCCCCCATGCGTAACCCCGACTATCAATCCAACTGGTCAACCCTCATCACCGTAGCCGTCCTGTTCGCGATATTTCTCGGCCTGGTCTTCGGAGCGGCCGACGAGCAAGCGATCCGGGAAACGGAACTGGACAAGAGGCTGATCAATTCGCGGATTTTGATCGTGCAGGGAGGGGGAAGATGAAAACGAAAACGAGAGATGAGCTGCAAGACCTTATCATCAGTATCTGCGCGCGAAACGGGATTAGCATGAACTACGTCGTATCGGGCGAAATAGCGGACGCTATCGAAATGGAGGGAGATAAGGTCAACGAGGCAACCACACCTTCACTGGGTGATTCCATATGAAAGGAGGAACACGGCTTCGCAGCTTTTCAACGTGTGCCCCAGAGGGGCCGGAGGTAATGTGCCAACGTTCCCGGCCCCTCACACCAAAAGGAGGAGATATGGAAACCATAACCCCCAAATCACCCGAAATAGAAAAAGTTCTGATCCACAAGGCTACGATAATCCGCTGTCCTGAGTGCCATTCCGCTAACGTGAGGATCGGGCACAAGACACCATGGGGAATCCCGGTATTCTGCCTCGAATGCGAGCGGATGTTCCCGACGAGGAGGGACCGGTGATTTGCAATTTTTCAGAGCAATGTAATTCCCTTTCCTGCATTCACAAACGTCCGCATACCCAAATGGAAAAATGGTGTGAGCAAGGTTCATGCAAATGGTCTAGCGAGTGCCGGTGTGTCCCTGAGAGCAAGCGGGAACGGGTTGAAGATATGCTGAAAGACTTTTTCGCTGGTCAAAATATACCGGAGATCGCCGACCGGATAGAGGAAATTTACAAGGAGGGAACGGCATGAAAGAAATACGACTGAAACAGCTTGAATTGAGGGATTTCAAAGGGATGACGTTCAGCTTCACGCCGGACGGCATGGACACCAACGTGCACGGCTCGAACGCATCAGGGAAGACTACCCTGGCAGACGCCTTCTCGTGGCTTCTTTTTGGAAAAGATTCTCTCGGCAGGAGCGATTTTGAGATAAAGAACCTCGACGATGCCGGGAACCGGGAAAGCGGCCTCGAGCACGGCGTCCAGGGAATTCTTGTCGGCAACGGCATAGAGACCGTACTTAAGAGAGTCTATCACGAGGTCTGGACAAAAAAGCGTGGATCTGCTCAGAGCGTGCTCACCGGCAATACAACCGACTACTGGATCGACGGCGTACCCGCCAAGGAGACCGAGTACAAGGCCCGCATAGCCGAGATTTTCGGGGACGAGACAACTGTCCGTCTCCTCACGTCCCCGACCACGTTCCCGGGCCTCCCATGGCAACAACAAAGAACCATACTGCTTGATTGTTGCGGGGACATCACCGACGCCCAGGTCATCGCCACAGACGAAACACTTGCCCCACTTACCGACCTCCTGAAACGCTACACGGTAAGTAAAGCACCACTCGACGATCTGAAAAAGGTGGTCACCGGCCGGCGCATTGAGATTAACAAGCAGATTGATCAATTACCGGTAAGACTCGACGAGGTAAGACGGGGGCTGCCGGACGTGACGGGGCTGAACAGGAAGGAGTTATACGAGGAAATCGTACAACTGGAGGCCGCGGTCAACAATGCACAGCTCAGGCTCCAGGGCATCGACAACGGCGCCGGCATAGCCGAGCTGTCGAAGCTGTTGCAGGAATTGAACTTCGATATCGGCCAGCTTGAGAACAAGTATTACCTCGAAGGTATGAAACACGTTACGCACCTGAGCCAGCAGATCAACGAGATCACGGCAAACGTGGACTCGGAACGGCGGGCCGTGCAGGGTATCAAGGACGAGATCACCGAGAAGCAGACCCGCATCACGTACCTTGAGACGCGCCTTGAACAGCTCCGGGGAGAATGGACAGAGATCGATGGAAAGGCTTTCAACGGCACCATCGATGATGTTTGCGCGGCATGTGGCCAGGCCCTTCCCGCTGATCGGGTGGAGGAATCTCGGACGAAGGCCCTCGCCGCATTCAACCGCGACAAGGCCGAGCAGTTGCTGATAATCGAAACAAAAGGGAAGTCCTTCGCCACGGAGCTCGGCAAGGCAAAAGAAAGTCTTGAAGGACTCCATCAGAACCTGATGGGTAAGCTATTTGAGCTGGAAACTCTAACTACCCGCCCGAATACGGGGGAAGATATTCTTGAGGAATTGAGGGTCGAGCGGGACGCCCTCAAGGAAAAGGCGGAAGACTACAGCCTAATCCCCGGCCGTGCCGAAATGCTCGAGAAGAAAGCGGCGATTGAGAAGCAGATCGAGGAATCCCGCGCCGGCGTGTCTGAGGATAAAGATCACATCCGCAATGAAATCGACGGCCTCACGGAACGGCTCAATTTTGCTAAAGAGAGGGCCGACCGCTTCACCCGCCGCGAACAGGGAGAACAGCGTATCGAAAGTCTCAAGGCCGAGGAAAAGAAACTCGCGGCTGAGTACGAATCCCTGGAACAACAGTTGTTCCTGATCGAGACATTCATCAAAACGAAAGTCAGCCTGTTGACCGAGCGTATCAATGGCCTCTTCGAGATAGTCAGGTTCAAACTCTACGATATCCAGGTCAACGGCGGTCTGGCCGAGTGCTGTGTTGCGACGGTGGCGGGTGTGCCCTACGACAGCGGTTTAAACAGTGCAGCCAGAACCCAGGCCGGGCTCGATATCATCCGCACCCTGCAACGTCATTACGGGCTGAGTTGCCCGATCTGGATTGATAACCGTGAATCCTGCACGGTGATCCCGGCGATGGACTGTCAGGTCCTTTCACTGTTTGTGTCGCCCGAGGACAAGACGCTGCGGGTTGAGAAAACCGATGCAAGAAAGCGGGTGGCTGCATAATGGATTTGTTCTCCACGAACAATTACACCCTGCGCCCATACCAAAGGGGGGCCGTCGATGCGGCGGTCTCCTTCCTCAAGGGCCCCGCGAAACATAACGCTATTGAGGTCCTTCCAACCGGCAGCGGCAAATCCCTGATCATTGCCAACATCGTGGCCGAGCTTGGGGCTCCGGTCCTCATATTCCAGCCTTCAAAGGAGATCCTTGAGCAGAACCTTTCCAAGCTCCAGTCTTACGGCTACCAGGCGGCGGTATACTCAGCATCGAAGGGGCGGACGGAGATATCAAACATCACGTTCGCCACCATCGGCAGCGTCGTCGGGAAGACCAGCCTGTTTGAGAAGTTCCGGTACATCGTTGTGGATGAATGCCACAAAATAAACGCCAAAGAGGGAATGTATAAAACTTTCCTTTCGGCACTGACAGAAGCGGGTGCCAAGGTCTTGGGCCTGACTGCTACACCCTACCGCCTAGCAACCAACAGTTACGGCCCCGAGCTGCGCTTTCTCACGAGGACAAGGCCCCGCGTCTTCCGGGAAATGATCTACTACGTTCAGAATCGGCAGCTTTTCGATCAAGGCTATCTAGCGCGGATTGAGTATGTAACCCACAATGGCTTTGACCGGGCGAAGCTACGGGTCAACAGCACCGGCGCGGACTATACGGACGAATCGGTCCAGACGTGCCTGTGGGCGTCGAATCTCCCGGTAAGACTTGTCGACGTTATCAAGAGAGAGATGGAGACCAGAAAGAACGTGCTGGTCTTTACGAGGTTTCTTGAGGAAGCGCGGTATCTGGCAAGCAGGATCGACGGCGCTTTCATTGTTACCGGGGAAGATAACAGGCTGAGAAGAGAACGGATTATCAATGGATTCAAGTGCGGCGACATTCCGGTCGTGTGCAACGTCGGGGTCCTCACAACCGGCTTTGATTACCCCGAGCTGGAGACTATCATCATTGCCCGGCCCACCATGAGTCTAGGGCTTTTTTATCAAATGGCAGGTAGAGGCCTGAGGCCTCATCCTCAGAAGGAGTATACAAAAATAATAGACATGTGCGGTAACTACGATTCATTCGGCAGGGTCGAGGATCTGGAGATCGTGGACGGCGGGAACGGGAAGTGGTTTGTGGCCAGCGGGGAGAAGCAATTAACCAATGTTTATTACGGGGAGAGATCATAATGGAAAAGAAAACGGTTTACGTCCTTCATTATGAATGGAGGGATAAGTCCGGCCACGGGATAGAGGCTGTTTATCAGGACGAAAAGGAGGCAAATGCCGCTTACGATCTCCTGGTGAAATATGACGACCACAGAGATTGGTTTGTAGACGCTTACGAAGCCAAATAAAGGAGGCCATTATGGCAGAAGCAGCAAGGAAAACAAACGGAGCATTGATGACAGCCGAGGAAGCAAAGGGTCTAGCAATCAACCAGCAGAGTATTGTCGACGTTGTGGGATCAAAGATCAATTCCTTCCTGATGAGCGGCGAGCTGGCCCTTCCCAAGAATTACAGCATTGAGAACGCCATGAAATTCGCGTGGCTGGCCCTGCAAGACGTAAAGGACAAAGACAATCGGCCGGCGCTGGAAGTCTGCA
>DIFE01000070.1 GCA_002418985.1 Deltaproteobacteria bacterium UBA5756 | reverse complement strand
GAGGAAGAAAGGGCTGGAATGACGGAGGAAGGTGGTGGTGGAATGACGGGGGAAGAAGGGGCTGGAATGACGGAGGAAGGCAGTGGTGGAATGACGGGGGAAGAAGGTGGCGGAATGACGGAACTATAGTATAAGAGAGCTTAACCGGGAGGCCGGTTGTCAACACAATTACTGACTAGTGCAGTCCGGAAAGAGGTTGACCTTTACATTATTTTGGACAGATGTGGGTTGTTGGTCATAGTACAGTCATAGGAAGGACTCTTCTTTGTTTCTCGTTTTTCCCATCACCCANNACCTATCACCCATCACCCATCTTCATTTCTTTTGTAACCGATCGTGAACCTTTTACGACTTCATAGAAAGCATGATGAAACATTTGAGAACGTGGATGGAAAATTCTTATGGCAAGGAGCCCCGTATGGAAGAAACACATGACGAAACCTCATATATCAGGAAGATCCTCGGGTCGGCAGGACAGGGCAAGGGTCTGAAGAAAAGAACAATATGGCTTGCCTCGGCCGCGGCTGCGATCATTCTGACGGGGGCGGTCGTCCTATACGCATCGACGGGCAAATCGGACGTTCGTTATCGGACGTCGGAGGTGAAGAAGGGCGACCTGACAGTCACCGTCACCGCCACGGGAACGCTGGAGCCTGTCGAGCAGGTTGAGGTCGGCACGGAGGTTTCGGGAACTATCAAGACTGTCTCCGTGGATTTCAACGACAAAGTGAAGGTGGGGCAGGTCCTTGCAAAACTGGACACGACCAAGCTGGAGGCCCAGGTGCTCCAGTCGGAAGCGACGTTGAACTACGCACGGGCGAAGCTCCTGGAGACACAGGCTACCGTTTCCGAAACGCAAAGCAAATTGAACCGTTTTAAGGAAAGCCTCGAACTCAGCGGGGGCAAGGTACCTTCCCGGGCCGAATACGACTCCGCGGAGGCGGCATTCAAGCGCGCCAAAGCTCAGGAGGGGACAGCCCGCGCTGATATTGCGAAGGCTGAGGCGACCCTGAAAGCTAATAAATCCGATCTATCGAAGGCTACCATACGTTCCACAATCAACGGGATAGTCCTGGAGCGCAAGGTCGAGCCCGGCCAGACGGTTGCGGCGTCCCTTCAGACTCCGGTGTTGTTCAAGCTCGCCGAGGATTTGAGACAGATGGAGCTTCGCATCTACGTCGATGAAGCGGACGTGGGCCAGGTTACGGAAGGCCAGAGCGCCATCTTTACGGTGGATGCGTTCCCTGAAAAGAAATTCCCCGCCAAAGTCAAGGAGGCCCGTTATGCCGCCAAGACGGAAAATAACGTGGTCACCTATGAGACGGTTCTGGAAGTGGACAATACGGAGATGTTCCTTCGCCCCGGCATGACCGCCACCGCTTTTATCACCGTGAAGAACGTCTCGGATGCCCTCCTGGTTCCCAACGCCGCCCTCAGGTTTACGCCGCCGCAGGACAAATCCCAGAAGGAAGGGTCGGGAGGAAGCCAGTTGCTGACCAGTCTTTTAAGCCGCAGGCCTCCAGGAGCGAATACGCGGCAAACGCAAAAGCCCAATGGCAGCCCCTCGGTCTGGAAGGTTGAAGGCGAAGGTATCGTTCGTGTACCGGTCAAGCCCGGTGTCACTGATGGCGCAATGACACAGATCGTTGAGGGAAATCTTGTCCCCGGGGCCATCGTGGCAACCGACATCGTGAGGGCAAAACAATGAAGGAACAACCTCTTATAGAACTCATGGGCATCACGAAGGTATACGGCAAGGGACAGGCTGCCCTGCAGGCATTGAGAGGAATCGATCTGTCCATTTACGAAGGCGACTTCGTGGCCGTGATGGGGCCGAGCGGCTGCGGAAAATCAACATGTATGAATCTGCTTGGATGTCTCGACACCCCGACGAGCGGCCGATACCTCTTCAAGGGGATAGACATCGGAGACCTGTCGCGTAACCAGAGGGCATTGCTCAGACGCCACTATCTGGGTTTTGTCTTCCAGGGGTTCAATCTTCTCAGCCGGACATCGGCCATAGAGAATGTTGAGCTGCCTCTCCTGTACAGGGGCACTCCCCATTCCCAGCGCAGGCAGATCGCCAGTGACGCGCTCAATGCGGTGGGCCTTGCCGGGTGGGAGCACCACACTCCCGCAGAGCTCTCCGGGGGGCAGCAGCAGCGGGTGGCCATAGCACGGGCTATCGCAACCTCGCCAACGGTCCTGCTTGCGGATGAGCCGACAGGCAACCTCGATTCCGTTCGCAGCAGGGAGATCATGGAACTTCTTTCGACGCTCAACACGGACAGGGGCATCACAGTGATGATGGTCACCCATGAGCCCGACATGGCGGAATATGCGAGCCGCACGGTACGTTTCCGGGATGGCCTCATCGCCTCCGACAGCCGCGGCAGGGAGGTGGTGCAATGATCGGGAACGCGCTTATACTGGCACTCCGGGCGATCCGGCGCAACAAAATGCGTTCGTTCCTGACGATGCTCGGCATTGTCATCGGTGTCGCGGCTGTCATCACTCTCGTAACCGTGGGAGGCGGGGCAACGGCGAAAGTGACCGAGGATATCACCAAACTCGGCAGCAACCTGCTCATGGTTACGCCCGGCCAGATGAGGGGCGGAGGCGGCGGGCATGGAACGGCCAAATCCTTCGACGTGGATGACGCAAAGGCCATTACCCGTGAGATAGGTTCTCTTAAGGCGGTTGCCCCGTCTTCTTCCTCGACGGCAATGGCAGTGTTCGGATCGAAGAACTGGTCGACACTTGTTACCGGCGTCGAAAACGGTTTTCTGAAGGTGAAGGACTGGTCGGTGGAGGAAGGGAGGGAGTTTTCGGACGGGGAGATCCGTTCGGGAACCGCCGTGTGCATACTGGGGGCGACGGCGAAGAAAGAGCTCTTCGGCGAGCAGACGCCTCTCGAACAGAGGATCCGGATCAAGGGTATTTCCTTCGAGGTTGTGGGCATATTGACTGCCAAAGGCCAGTCCACCACGGGGAGGGATCAGGATGACCTTATCATCATGCCGCTGCGGGCTTTTCAACGACGCGTTTCAGGAAATGAAGATATCAGCCTGATTCAGGTTTCAGTNNGAGGACGGGGCTTCCACGGAAAAGGCCCAGCAGGACATCGAAGGCCTGCTCAGGGAGCGCCGGCGCATTTCAACACTCAAGGCGAACGACTTTCAGATCAGGGACATGAAGGAACTGGCGAGTACGATGCTTGCTACGACGCAGCTGCTTACAACGCTTCTCGGTGCGGTGGCGGCCGTAAGCCTTCTGGTTGGAGGCATCGGGATCATGAACATCATGCTCGTCTCCGTGACGGAACGGACACGGGAGATCGGCACCCGTCTTGCCATAGGCGCACTGGAGCGTGAAGTCCTCCTGCAGTTCCTCGTCGAGGCAATGGTGCTTTCCGCATTCGGTGGTCTTTTCGGGATCATACTGGCCCTTATTACGTCCGCCGTCCTGGTTCGTGTCCTCGATGTACCTTTTGTTTGGAACACGGGGATCATTTTCATCGCCTTTGTTTTTTCCGCGGCGGTCGGGCTTGTTTTCGGCTACGTCCCGGCACATAAAGCGGCAAGTCTCGACCCGATCGAGGCGCTTCGACACGAGTAGGAAAATAACATGATCAAGATGGAGGGCATACTGACCATGAACGTTAAAGAGAGAATCTTGAGGTCCACGGCAATCCTCGCAGCCATTGTCATGTTGGCCGGATGCGCGACAGTCGGGCCCGATTACGCAGCACCGGACATAAAGGCCCCCGATAAATGGAATACCGCTGTGCCTGCCGGCAGCAGCGCCGCGGACACATCCCGGGATTCTCTTGCGTCGTGGTGGGCGAACCTTGACGATCCCGCGCTCGTGGCGCTCATCGATGTTGCCCTCAGGAACAATAAAGACCTCAAACAGGCGAAGGCCCGTATACGGGAAGCCAGGGCCCAGCGGGGTGTCGTCGAAGCAAGGCTCCTGCCTTCGGCAGACGCCTCAGGTTCCTACACGTTGTCCCGGACAGAAAACAATTCCGAGACGGGCACCACCAGGGAGCTCTTTGCCGCAGGTCTCGATGCCGGATGGGAGATCGATCTTTTCGGCGGCCTCAGAAGGGCCACGGAGGCGTCACAGGCTGCCTACGAAGCGTCTCAGGAGGACTACCTGATGGTTCACGTGAGCCTGGCGGCGGAGGTTGCCCTCAATTATATCGATGTGCGGACGCTCCAGGAGAGGCTTGCGATCGTGGAAGAAAATCTGAAGCTTCAAACGGAGACCTATGAATTAACAACCTATCGTCTTAAGGCCGGCCTTGTAACGCAGCTCGACGTGGACCGCGCGAAAACGAACATGGAAGAGACCCGCGCATCCGTCCCGACGCTGGTCACCCGTCTGGCCGCCGCCAGGAACAGGCTCTCCGCCCTCATGGGAGAATATCCCGGCTACGCCGACCCGCAGGTCGCCGACCCCAAAACACTTCCGATAGCCCGTGCGGAAATAGCATTGGGCGTACCCGCGGAAACGCTTCGCCGCCGCCCCGACGTCCGCAGCGCCGAGAGGGACCTGGCAGCGCAAACCGCACGGATAGGCGTCGCAACCGCCGATCTGTATCCAAAACTGAGCCTCAGCGGTTCAATAGGTATAGATGCCTCCAGCTTCGCCGGCCTCTTCTCGGCCAATAACCGCGGCGCCGCCATAGGCCCAAGGTTTACCTGGAACATCTTCAACGCAGGAGCGGTGCGCAGCAATATCGAGATCCAGAATGCAAAACAGGAGCAGGCGCTTCTCCAGTATGAGAACACCATCCTCCTGGCCCTTGAAGAAGCCGAAAACGCCATAACCGCCTATGTCAACGAACAAAGACGCGCCCAATCGCTGAACGACGCCCTGCTGTCCGCCACCAGTTCGAC
>DIFE01000083.1 GCA_002418985.1 Deltaproteobacteria bacterium UBA5756 | reverse complement strand
TAATAGGTAATAGGTAATAGGTAATGGGAAAAGATTCTTCATACCTTTCCCCTGGCCCATAACCCATTACCTCTCTTCATTCCCTTATCCATAGCCCATCGCCTATAACCTGTCTTCATTCTTTCTCCCATTACCCATTACCTATTACCTATAACCCGTCTTCACTCCCTCCATCACCCCGGGGAATGCCTTTTCGTCCGTATGCGGCAGGAACAGGGCCGCCATGAACTCGTCCATAAACTGCGTATTGTTCGACAACTCAATGTTTGTCATCGACCCGGCCACTTCGCTGGTCCTCTCGAAGAAGGCCCGGGATGCGGCCGCTATCCGGGCGCCGCCAAGCGAAGCGTTGCCGAGAAAGCGAAAACGCTCGGCAGGCAACTCGGGCAGGAGACCTATCGCAATTGCCTTTTCGACATCGATGGAATGACCAAAGCCCCCGGCTATAATAACCATAGCGAGATCGGTGAATGCAAGACCTCCATTTTCGAGCAAAACCTTGCATCCCGCATAGACCGCCGCCTTTGTTCTCATGAGGTTGTCGAGGTCAATCTCGGTTAACACGATGTCCCGTTCGATCCGCGTCTCGGCGGCAAAGCACAGGACATATTCACGGCCGCTCGCACCCCTTCTAATCCGCTCGGTCGGCTTGTCCGTGGAGAACTTCCCGTTCCGGTCGATAACACCCGCAAGAAAAAGCTCGGCCACAAGATCGATAAGCCCTGAGCCGCATATACCCAGTGGTTTCGTCCTTCCGATGGTAAGGATCATGGGTTCCAAAGTGACAGGATTAACACGCACCTTTTCGATGGCCCCCGGGGCCGCCCGCATGCCATGCTGGATACCTCCGCCTTCAAAGGCAGGGCCGGCGGAACAGGACGCGCACAGGAGCCATTGGCTGTTCCCCAGCACTATCTCGCCATTGGTCCCGATGTCCATGAAAAGTGCAACCTCGTCGCTTTCCGTCATCCCCGACAGGGTCACCCCTGAAACGATGTCGCCTCCGACGTAGGACGCTACACCCGGGATTGCGTACAGGCGCGCGTGCTCGCCGGGATCAAGACCGATGTCGCGGGGAGCGACGGGCGCAAAGGCCGTTGCAAGCGGGGTGTACGGTGCGAGCATGATATGCGTGGGATCGATCCCGTAGAGAAGGTGCATCATCGTTGTATTACCCGATGCAACAATGTGGCTGATGTCGGCCGGATCTATGCCCGCCTCCTCAACGATCTCACCAATGAGCCTGTTGATTGTCGACACGACGACGTTCTGGAGCTTCTTGAGACCCTTGGGTTTCCGGGCGTACATGATCCGGGAGATGACATCCTCGCCGTAGCTGATCTGTCCGTTGTAGTCCGAGGATGATGCAAGGACCATCCTGCCTTTTCGGGCGGCATCGTATGAATTGCCGGACGGCTCTTTCCCGTTGTCACATTGAATAAGCTGGGCCGCAATGGTCGTTGTCCCGACGTCGACGGCTATCGCATAGTGGTCCTTTTCCCTGTCGCCCCGTGCGATCCGGGTAATCTCCCTCATCTGGCCGGTGGTTGCGACGTTCACGGTGATATTCCATTCCGCTTCCCTGAGGCCGCCACCCAGATCACGCATCACATCGAGGGGAACAAGGGGTTCTTCACATCCGATCCTGGGAGCGAGGCACCGCATCAGCCTCGCGGCATCGGAAACGTTGTCCTGCATATCGGGTATGGGAAGCCGGAGATTGTACCTGCCGACCAACGCTTCACAGCCATACTGACATAAGAGCGATCGATCGATGGCTCCGGCATCCACATCGCTCATAATGACCGACCTTCTGAGAATGTTTCTATCTACCTGCGATTCCAGGGGAATCTCGACTATGGCATCACCCTTGATGAATGAACTGCAGGCAAGACGAAAACCTATGGCCTCGTCCTTTTCACTCAGCGAAGAATGTGGTGATGATTCAACCGAACCGTCTGCTATCCTGACCCTGCACTTCCCACAGGCGCCCCTCCCCCCGCAGGAGGCATTGATATGCACTCCCGCCTTCATGGCGATTTCGAGTAAGTTTTCTCCTTCTTCCGCCGGAATAGTGCGATCTATCGGCAGAAATCTTATCCTGTATTCTCGTGGCATAGTCTTTAGGTTCATCATTCTACCAAATTATCAAATCTTTGAACATACCCTATTTAAGGTCCTCTCTCCTGGAAGCGCTGTATGCCGTCTATCCGTTCACTATCATAAATCAACGTGCTCCCTTCGGGCAGATGGCGTCTTCAATTAGTATTATCAACAAATTAACGTTGACAAATATTGACGAATACTATATAGTGTTCATCATAATGAATTATGTATAGCGCGCCCGTCATAAAGAAAACCTTCGAAGTACTTACCCTTATCGTTGACAGCAAGAGACCCCTCGGCGTCACCGAGATCGCAAGGACGCTGGCGCTTAGCAAAAGTACCGTCTTCGGGATACTCAAGGCCCTTCAGGAAGGGAACCTCATCGTCAAGAGTAAATCCACAAAACGCTACACCACGGGAGAAGAACTCTTCAAGATTGCCAAACGGGTCCTTCAGGGCGGAGAGCTCAGTTCCATCGCCCGGCCTTTCCTGGAAAAACTCGTTGAAAACGTCGATGAAACGGTCTTCCTTTGCGTCCGCGAAGACAGCGTCGTCAAGGTGATAGAAACAATAGAAACACGAAAGAAACTGAAGATATCGTCCCCCGTCGGAACGAGGCTGCCCATAACCGCCTCTGTTTTCTGCAAGGCCTTTCTATCTCCCATGGAAGATAACGAGATCAGGGATTTCCTGAAGGAAAAAGGCCTGCCGAAATACACCGCAAACAGCATCACCGACGTCGACCGCTTCATTGATGAAGTCAAAATCGCGCGGAAACGCCATTACAGCCTCGATCTTGAAGAGTACCTTATGGGCGTCAGGGCAATCGCCACGCTTGTCTATGCCAATGATTACCCCGTCGGGGCCATCTGCATTCTCGGTTTTGCCGGCTCCATGCCAACGGAAAAACTACCCGAAATGGCACAACATCTCATAGCAACAGCCCGCAAGATATCGGAAAGACTCTCGCAGTAGGAATCCGAAACCGTCTTCATTTTGCCTTCTTAAAGATCTCGACTGCCTGTGTGAGAATGTAGACGATGCCTGTCTCGGGTTGCCAGGACAGTGACCCCTTCGAGCGTATGGCTTGTTTCGGTCTTCCCTATTATCCTCATAACGTTCTTGCCCAGGGGCAGTTCGGCCCTTTTGTCGGCGGCCTCGACGACGAGAAGCATATTCCCCGGATCTTTTTTATCGACGGCGGCAGGCGCGGGATAAAGAAAAAGAAGGGCAATAACATTAACGAGGACGACTGCCGGCACCCGCAAAGCCTTTTTTCCCATGCTGCAACCCTCCCATTTTGTCGATGGTACCCGGACGGGCGTCACGTTTACTACCTTTAATGCATCTTTTTATCGATTTTTTGCTCTATGCTTAATCCCGTCATGGTATCATAGACACACCCGCTGCAAAAGGAGGTCCCGGAACCATGACAAAACCCGAAAACCCCGTTCATGACGTGCTTCAGAATCTCCCCCGGGAGACGCTCGTGGAGCTCATCAAGATGTATTCGAGGAACTGGCACACCTTTGAGCATGGGTTCACGAATGTCGCTGCGATTATCGATCCAAGAGTCAGGGTATCGTGCAAATACTGCCCTCCGGGGCCCTATCCTTCGGACAGCTGGTGCCAGTGGGAATTCAAAGGACCACAAGGACCTCCATAAGCCGCACGGGTTTACTCTTCATCGCAGATATTTTGTCTTGTCTTTTACTGCCCTTCTCGGGACCTCGCGTATGTCCGATGCCCGCTGCCCCAGGCACACAAGAGCAAGAGGCACCTTCGTATCCTCAATGCCCAGTATTTCCCTTATGGCCTTTTTGTCGAAGAGGGTAAACCAGAGCGAACCCAGTCCGAATGAATAGGCGGCAAGGTGCATGTTCTGGATAGCGGCGGCACAGGCGGCCTGGTAGCCCATATTGCCATCCTCCATGAACATATCCACACCGGTCTTCTTCGGGTCCCCCACCACCGCGATCATGGTGGGCGCCTCTTTCAGAAAATCAACCTCGTAGGAATCAAGCCATTTCCACCCGCTTTTCTCAAAGGCCCACAATCTGCAGCGATCCGCTTCTGTGAATATCCTCTCCCTGATCTGTCGATTTGTGATAACGTAGAATTCCCACGGCTGGGTGTTGAGCGGTGACGGAGCCCAGGTTGCGGCCTCCAGTATCTTGTCGATCACTTCGTCGCTGACTGGAGCCGGCAGGTAATCCCGACAACTCCTCCTTCCCCGCATAGCCTCAAATAGATCCATACCATCCCCCTTTTTCGCTTTTTCCCCTCCCTTTCGATGTTATCAGTCGGATGGGCTCCTGTCAATCACAAGCTAAGCGGCAGAAATTTAACTTAAAGTTGACATCGTCACCGCGAGCGGTGTAGACTTTTTTCAGAACCGGAGCACTCAGGGACATCCGGCCAAGAAGTATCCCGCACCGGCTAAAAGTGTCCACCGTGTTGAGAAAAACCCTCACATTCACCAATCCCGCATTGAAGGTGGCTCAACGATAAGACAGGTCTACATTCTAAATCCCGGGTTCGAAATAAGGGACCTCGGACAGATAACCTGGAACACTGATCAGGCAGGGACCAAGTATGAAAAAGAAACTGGCGCAAACGGTACTGGCATCTCGAAACAACTTGATGTTTGAACATGGACAAAGGGCGGAGGCCACCGAAGAGGAGCTCTACAAGACCATCGCCAACAATCTGCAGGTAGGCGTTTATATCGCCGCAAACAAGAGGTTTCAGTTCGCCAACTTCCACGTTCAGGAATACACCGGCTACACGGAAGCGGAAATGCTTGAAATGGATCCCCTCGGCCTCGTCCATCCTGACGACAGGGAAACAGCAACCAGGGATGCCGTACATATGCTCAAGGGTCTCCGGCTGGCACCCTACGAATACAGGCTGATAACGAAACAGGGACAGATCAAATGGATCATGGAAACGGTGACACCCATCAACTTCAAAGGGCAACGGGCCGTCCTCGGCAATGCAATGGATATCACGGAACACAAAGAGGCAAAAGTAAGCCTCGAGGAGCTGGACGCCTTGAAATCGTCCATCCTGGACGCCATTCCGCAAGCCGTCGTCGGTCTGGAGAACCGGCGGATCAACTTCGCCAATACGGCTGTCGAAGAAGTTTTCGGATGGCGGCCCGAGGACCTTATCGGGAAAAGTGTTACCCTTTTTTACAGGAACGATAAAGAAGCGGACGAGATCGGCCTTCACTTCTACAGCGGCCTCGAGCATCAGCGCACGTATGTCGCCGAATTCAAATGTCGCCGTAAGGACGGCCGGGACATTCTCTGTCGAATGAGATCGGCCCGCATCGGGGACGCATTGAAGGATCGGCGCATCGTCATCACCTACGAAGACATCACCGAACAGAGACGAGCCGAGGAAGAACTGGCGAATTCACGGGAACAGCTTCGCGACCTGTCCATTTATCTTCAATCCGTCAGGGAAAAAGAGAGCACCAGGATAGCCCGGGAAATACATGACGAACTCGGGCAGTCACTTACGGCCCTCCAGATGGACCTTGCCTGGCTGGGCTCCTCCATACCCCCGGGCGACTTATCCCTGGCTGGAAAGGTGCAGCGTATGAGAGGGCTCGTGGACACGACCGTCGACAGCGTACATCGAATCTCCACGGAGCTCAGACCAATTCTGCTCGACGATCTCGGGCTCACGGCCGCCATGGAATGGCAGGTCGGGGAGTTTCAGGCAAGAACCGGCGTGCGGTGCGATGCGCGTTTCGACTGTAAAGACAGCGCCGTTGAAAAAGATCTGGCCACAACCATTTTTCGTATTTTCCAGGAGACCTTGACCAACGTAACGCGCCACGCCGAAGCGACGCTGGTCCGGGTGAGTCTCGTTCAGAAGGGCGACGAACTCCGTCTTGAAGTCTCCGACAACGGAATAGGAATCACACCGGCACAGATCGTCGACCCAAAGTCGTTCGGAATCGTGGGTATTCGGGAGCGAGTCAATCTCTGGGGCGGCAGCGTGAGTATAACAGGCAAACCGCGCAAGGGGACCACGATCAAGGTCCGGATACCCATGCACCACAGGAGAAGGATAATATGATACGAATTCTTGTTGCGGACGATCATGCCGTCGTCCGGGAAGGCATAAAACAAATTCTGGCTGGCTTGGAAGACATGGTAGTTGAAGATGAGGCGGAAAGCGGCCAGGATGTACTCTTGAAAATGTCGACAAAAGACTACGACCTGATCCTCCTGGACATTTCCATGCCCGGAAAAAGCGGACTGGAAATCCTGGAGGAGATTAAGGTCGTCCGGCCCAAACCGCCCGTCCTCATTCTCAGTATGCACCCCGAGGAACAGTACGCCGTTCGGATGCTTCGTGCCGGTGCGTCGGGATATCTTACGAAAGCGAGTGCGCCCCAGGAACTGATCAGTGCGATTCGAAAGGTCTCGCGGGGCGGCAAATACGTCACCGTCTCGCTGGCTGAAAAGCTGGCCTTCGAACTCGACGCCGGCGCCCAGAAACCGAGGCACGAGCGGCTCTCCAACCGTGAATACCAGGTCATGCTGATGCTTGCCTCCGGATTGTCGGTAAGTGAGGTGGCTGAAGAACTTTGCCTCAGCGCGAAAACCATCAGCACGTACCGGACCCGGATCCTTGAAAAGATGGACATGAAAAAGAATGCGGAACTTACCCTCTATGCGGTAAAGAACAACCTTATTCTTTAAGGAGCCGTCCCCCTGCCCCCATCAAAGTGAAACCCTCAGTCGGGTTTCCCCGTGCATATGCCCATTCTTTTATCTCCCCCTGTCAGTTATATACTGTCAGGAAATCTCTTGCTTATTCCGACACAAGAAACAGACGCGAGCCGATACCGCCCGTGCCCCTGACGTGCAATACTACAATAGCGGCATTTGCAGAGCCATTGACAGACGCCGAAGGAACGGGAAATGAAATCGACAGGGAAACGACACGTCAGCAGTAATCGCGGCCAGCGCAGCAGCGACACCGCCGGGATCATTCGCCGGTCACGATCCGAAAAGCGCGATTACCTGATGGAGCATGAAAGCAAGGCAATCCTGGAGAACGCCGGGATCAAGACAACGGGCACCACGATCGTTCTCTCCGAAGACGAGGCGGCTGAAACGGCCCGTGGCCTTGGTTTTCCCGTTGTCCTCAAGATCGTCTCTCCCGACGTTGTTCACAAGACCGACGCGGGCGGCGTAAAGTTGAACGTGCAAAACGATGATGATGTCAGGCAGGCCTACCGGGATATCCTCTCGGCATTCAGCGACCGTACGATTGCCGGCGTCTGTGTACAGAAGATGGCGCCACCGGGGGTGGAAGCCATCGTTGGCTTCACGCGGGACGAGAGCTTCGGACCGGTGCTCATGTTCGGGCTTGGCGGGATTTTCGCGGAGGTCCTGAAGGACGTGACATTCAGGGTACTGCCTATCACGGAAGACTGCGCCAGGGAAATGATAGAAGAGATAAGGGGTTTTTCCATACTCGCCGGATACCGTGGCCGCAGCGTTAATCTCGCGGCCCTGTCCCGATTGCTCCTCAATGTCTCCAACCTGGCGATCCTGCATCCCGAACTGAGGGAATTGGACATAAATCCTGTCTTCCTCTATCCCTCGGGCTGCATCGCGGTAGATGCGCGTATATTCGTCGACAATTCTCCCCGGATCTCCCCCGGGGACGATCTCAGGCCAGGAGACGATCTTCTGCAGTTGTTCTATCCGCAAAGTATTGCTGTTCTGGGAGCTACCGACTCCGAGGGTAAACTCGGTTACAATGTCATGCGGAATCTCCTTTCCCATCAATTTCAGGGGAAGATTTATCCCGTTAACCCCCGCAAGGAAGCCCTGCTGGGAATGAAGGCCTACCCGTCAATCCTAGATGTGAAAGATCCTGTCGATACGGCGATCGTCATCGTTCCAGCCGAGGCGGCCCCGCAAGCCATCGAGGATTGCTGCCGGAAGGGAGTCAAATACCTCGTGGTGGAAACGGCTGGCTTTGCCGAAACCGGTGATGCCGGCAGGAAGATACAGTCCCATATCAAAGACCTCATCGCGAAAAAAGGGTGTCGTCTGCTCGGTCCCAACTGTTCCGGCATAATCAACACTCATCACAATATGGTTCAATCCATCGGGTTGATAGGCCAGCTCCGCAAGGGCAACGTCGGGCTCATTGCCCAGGCAGGGGTCTACGCGGCCGGCATTCTCACGGGTCTGCGCAATGTCCTCGATTTCGGGATAATCGCCACCATAGGCAACAAGATGGATATCAGCGAGGCCGACATACTCGAGTTCATGGGAAAAGACAGGAACATCAGTGTAATAGCCCTGTACATGGAGGACGTAACGAGCGGTCGGCGTTTTGTCGATGTGGCAGGACAGGTATCGCGCAATAAACCCGTCATCGCCCTCAAGACGGGGCGGACAGAGGCGGGAAAGAAGGCAGTCTCCTCACACACCGCCTCCATGGCGGGCAACGATGAAATCAACTCCGCCGCATTCAGGCAGAGCGGCGTCATACGGGCCCGGGACAACGATCATCTCTTCTCACTGATGCGGGCATTTTCCAAACAGCCGCTGCCCAAAGGCCCCGGTGTTTTCGTTGTCACCTATACCGGGTCACTGGGCGTGGCAGCCACAGATATGCTCTGCACGAAAGGGCTGAGGCTCTCCGTTCTCGAACCTCACCTGAAAGAACGGTTGGCACCGTTTCTCGATAACTATCTCAATATACAAAACCCCGTCGACTGCTCCTTCAACATGGATGCGCGGCAGGCCGGAGAGATCATCAAGATCGGGGTGGAGAGTGCCGACGTCCACAGCCTCATCGTTGTCATCCAGGGCGAAAGACTTGAAACCTACGTCGATACACTCGCCACCATCGATTATAAGGGGAAACCGGTCCTGTGCTGTGTGGCATGCAAGGAGTTCATGATGGAGCATGTCATCCGGATGGAGCAGAAGGGGATTCCCGTATATTCGACTCCCGAAATGGCGGCCGACGTCCTCGCTGAAATGTACGGACACGGCCGACTGCGCAGCAGGATGCGTATCATCGATCTCAATCGATTCCTGGCCGATCGTTCCTTCGCCATCGCGGACCGCCAGGTCCATCTGCGACTGTTGACTCAGCATGACATTGACCTCTGGACGGATTTCGTTAATAGCTGCTCGCCTCGATCGCTCTGGATGCGCTTCCTTTCTCCTTTCACTCCCACACCTGAGGCCGCCCGGCGTTTCTGTGACATCGACCCCGACGAAGAGGTGGCCCTGGTTGCCGAGACGATCGAGCAGGACCGGAAAAAGCTTGTGGCCATCGCTCGGCTCATTAAATGCGGTTGCACCGATCAGGCTGAGTACGCCGTCATCGTCACCGATTCCTGGCAACACAAGACGCTGGGCCGCCTGCTCCTGGAAGCCTGTCTCGAGCTCTCGAAACACCTCGGCATCCGGGTTGTCAATGCGGAAATAGTCCAGGAAAACTTCCCCATGAACAAGGTTCTCAACCACTGCCGATTCACGATGTACGCCAAGGAAAGAAATATGCTCCTCATGTCGAGAAATCTGGAGTAACAGGGACGGCTTCGTGTTTCGCGTTTCGGATTTTACGGCCTGTTTTTGACTCCCTCCTCTTTTTCTTGAGAAGGCAGTTTCTACGCGGATATACTCCTAAGTCTTTACTTTTTGGATTTGGTGGGGTATAGAATAGTGAGTTGAGGGAAACTCCGGTAGAATCCCCCTCAACTCTGGCGGACGCCGATCGTAATACGGGTACGATCGACAGAAGTATACTTGGAACGAGTTGAATCTTTCAAGGTGAACCCGGCAGTGGTCATACCGCCGCCGGGTTCACCTTTATTGTCTTACTTTATTTTCTTTCTTTCCGCTACCAGGTCATCGACCACGCCCGGCTCGGCCAGTGTTGACGTATCGCCGAAGTCTTCGAATTTCGCGGCTGCAACCTGCCTGAGCACGCGGCGCATGATCTTACCGGATCTCGTCTTGGGAAGCCCGTCGGCCCACTGGATCAGGTCGGGTGTTGCGATGGGCCCGATCTCCTTACGCACCAGGGCGATGAGGTCTTTCTTCAGGGCATCGTCTTTCTCAACGCCGGTATTCAGCGTTACATACGCATAGATCCCCTGTCCCTTGATGTCATGAGGAAATCCCACGACTGCCGATTCTGCAACCTTCGGGTGTGTTGTAAGTGCGGCTTCGATCTCGGCTGTCCCCAGCCTGTGGCCGGAAACGTTGATGACATCGTCGATCCTTCCGGTGATCTTATAGTCGCCGGCCGCATCCCTCTCGGCTCCGTCGCCGGAGAAGTAGTATCCCGGGAACTGGGCGAAGTAGTTTTCCTTGAATAACTTAGGATTGTTCCATACGCCCCTCATCATGCCCGGCCAGGCAGTCTTCATGCAGAGCGCTCCCTTACCGGGGCCTTTGATCTCACTGCCGTCCTCGTCCATGATGGCCGGTACAACGCCGAAGAAAGGAACCATGCACTTGGCAGGTTTAATATCGATGGCGCCGGGCAGAGGCAGAATCATGTGTCCGCCTGTTTCCGTCTGCCACCAGGTGTCCGCGATCGTGCATCTGCCGCCGCCGACTTTGTTGTAGAACCACCACCATGCTTCGGGGTTCAGCGGTTCGCCGACGGAACCGAGGACGCGAAGGGAGGAAAGATCGTGTTTTTCAACCCACGCATCGCCTTCCTTGGCAACTGCGCGGATAGCGGTCGGTGCGGTATAGAAGTTGTTGACATTGTATTTCTCGACTACTTCCCAGAACCGGTCGAAACCGGGATAGCTCGGAAGCCCTTCGAAGAGGATGCTGGTGTGTCCGTTGGTGAGAGGCCCGTAGGCGACATAACTGTGACCGGTCACCCAGCCGATATCGGCCGTGCACCAGTAGACGTCTTCGTCGCGCACGTCGAAGGCAAGCTGCTGTGTCATGGAAGCGTACAGGAGATAGCCTGCGGTCGTATGCTGAACGCCCTTGGGAGTTCCCGTGGAACCTGACGTATAGAGGATGAACAACGGGTCTTCGGCATCCATTTCTTCGGGTTTGCAGTAGCGTCCTGCTTTTGCCATCAGATCTTCGTACCAGACGTCGCGACCTTCCTTCATGGTGACCGGTGTGCCGGTACGCTTGACCACGATCTCAGTTTTTATCGTCGGGCACTGCTCCGCCGCCTTGTCTGCGTTGTCCTTCTGGGGGACAGCCTTGGCGCCGCGGTACGTACCGTCACAGGTAATGAGCACGGTGGACTTGCAGTCGTTGATCCTGTCTCTCAATGCTTCCGCGGAGAAACCGCCGAAGACGATGGCGTGGACGACGCCTATTCTTGAGCAGGCAAGCATCGTGATGACAAGCTCGGGGATCATCGGAAGATAAATGGTGACTACATCGCCTTTTTTGATCCCCATATCTTTGAGGACATTGGCGAACTTGTTGACTTCCCTGTACAGGTCGAAGTATGTGAAGACCTTCCAGTCGTTGGGGTCGTTGCCTTCGAAGATGATGGCGGCTTTGTTCTTCTTGGTTTCCAGGTGGCGGTCGAGGCAATTGTAGCTGACATTCAGCTTGCCGCCTTCGAACCATTTAACATGAAGATCGTCACCGAATGACCAGTCGGACACTTTGTTTTTGTCGAAGGGCTTGAACCAGGTCAGTCTTTTTTCGGCCTCTTTTGCCCAGAAGGCGTTAGGGTTCTCGATGGACTCTTTGTAGAGCTTGTCATACTCGGCCCTGCTCTTGATGTACGATTTTTCCCTTACCCTGTCGGGCACGGGAAATATCTTGTCGTAAAAATCGGTTTCGTTAGCCATTCTTCTTCTCCTTGTTCTAAGATTTTACCAACCGCGGCACTCACAACCGCGTTTTCTGATCATTTACCAAATCCCACAGATGAAGATTAGAATAAATTGAGTCGCTTTGGTATCGGTATGCGGATGAATTAGATGTGGGTGATACACCTACACGGCATAGTCACCAGACCGACCGGCACAGCAAGGGATAGCCTTACGTTACCATTCATCGTGCCGGATCGATCCGGGAATGGAAAGAAGGGGATTGTCCCTATTTCTGTATTGTTGGTCCCCATTGGGCCTTTTTTTCTTGCCTGCAAGGGAAGATCTATAGAAAATATAGAAGTTTCCGTAGAGTGTTAGGGTTTCCAACACCCTCATGAAGTAAATTCCTCCGCACAGGATATTCGGAAGGTAAGGGGTAAACGATGGAAAACGAGAAAAAGCAAACGCTGGAAGATGATCTGTCCCGGTTCGCGTTGAGGACAGCGCGTGAGAGTATCGATCCCGAAACGCTTCATGTCCTCAAACGCAATATACTCGATTCCTATGCAGGGATATGTGCTTCGCTCAAAGATACGGGAATGACACGGATATTCCAACGCATGATATCGATGGTCCCTGACGACAGGGGAATCAGCGTCTGGGGTGTCGGCCTCAAGGCCCACGCAACGGAAGCGCTGTTCATGAACACAATCCTCGGCAGGCGCAGCGATCTCGTCAACACATACATGTCGCCCGACAGGATGGGAGGCTCTCACCCTTCCGACAATGTCGCCCTCGTGCTTTCACTGGCAGAATGGCTTGACAAGGGAGGAAAGGATGTCCTCTCCCATACCTGGCTGGCATACCGGCTTTCCTGCATGTTTGCCAATTATTATGACCCCGAAAGCACCGGCTACGATCATGATGCCCAGGCGCTTTTTTTCACTCCCCTGGTCATTGGTTCCATGATGTCGCTTACCACCGAGCAGATGACGCAAGCCCAGCGCATCGCCGGGATGCTAGGGCTCAACATCAATCAGGCCGCTGTGGGGGATGTAACCGACTGGAAACACTGCACCTTCGCCTCATGTGCCATGCGGGGACTCGAGTCCGTTATTATGGGCCTTTCCGGTTTTACAGGTCCCGGCGAGATATACGAAGGCGAATCAGGCGTCAACCGTTTCATTACACACGGTCCCTCCATCCTGGATACTCCGCCCGATCTGGGGTCCATCATATTCAAACGATGGCCCGCCCTTGTCTTCTGCCAGACCCCCATAGATGCCGCCGTAGAGCTGTCCCAGAGGATCGGCGATCATGACGGGATCGCAAAAGTTGAAGTACAGACCTACAAAAAAGCGATCACGGAGGCTGCCATCGCCTCGTCCTATTATCCCATGAGCAGGGCGGCACGGACGCACTCACTCCCCTATTGCGTGGCCGCCGCCCTGATCAAAGGGACCATCGAATACGGCTTCTTCGACGACGGCTTCATAGGGAATGAAAGAGCGGTCGCCGATATGATCCCGAAAATAAAGGTCACCGAGGACAAGGAAATGACCCGGACGTTCCCGAACGGTGCTCCCTGCAAACTCATCGTCACGCTCAAGGACGGATCGATCGTCGACTGTTTCCGCGCCCGTCCCCATGGCGACCCCGGGGACCCGCTTGATGACGGGGAGATCGAAGAGAAAGCCATCGCCTATCTGTCCGGGCTTACACATGTCAAAGACGCCCGGAGTCTCGTCAGCCGAGTCTGGGAGCTGGAGAAGGAACCATCCATAGCCTTTCTGGTTGATCCGCTGAAAAAGAGGGTCAATGAGCAACCGAACTAAAGGAGGAGTCAGGAATGAAGAGACCTGCACTGGCCACGGCCGGCGACATCGAGCTATTCTTCAATGCTTTTAACGATCGTGACTGGGCGACCCTGTCATTGTACATGAGCGACGATTGCGTCTGGGATGCGTCCGAAAAACGTTTGGCTGGCAAAGAAAACATTATCGACTACTGGACCAATTACCACGCCTCCTTCAAGGAGACGCTCGGCAAGCCGGAAAAGATAGTCTTCGGCGATAATATGGTCTATCTCCAGATAAAGATCCGTCTCGATTTTCTTGAAAACGGCACGTTCTACGGGAGATCCTACGGGAAAGGGGACGTTCTGGAATTCGGCTGCGCCGACTTCTACGAACTCGATGAAGAGGGCAGGATACGATCCGGGTGCGTATATATAAAGATCTTTAATTGATGGTGCAGCGGCTGTCCGGCCCGCTTGACGCGAGTATATCAACCGGCCCGCGCCTGCCGGGATCGGGTTCGCGTGTTTCGCATTGACCCGGTGATCGTAATGATTTACACAGGGGTCATCCACTCATGGTACGGAGGGAGATAATCATGGAGACTTTTTACAGGCTCAGCCTGATTTTTCAGGGTATCGTTCCGTTGTCGGGCCTTTGTGCAGCAGCGGCAATCACCACCTCTTCCGACAGAAAAGTCCCCCCCATCCTGAAGGACCTCCGTAAAGAACTATCGCCCGCCTTCAAAGAAATGGGGCGGCCGATGCATCTTTTTCACCTTGATCCTTCAAAAGCGGCATTCGTCATAATCGATATGCAGAATTTCTCCTGCACACCCTCACGGGGCGCAGCCATGACCGACATCGGCAAAATAACATCCGGGATCAACAGGCTTGCCGGTTGCTGCCGTTCGGTAAACGTTCCCGTGATATGGGTACGACATAATGTAACCGCCGGATCGGCCGGCAACGACTCCGGCCTCTACGCCGCCTTTCATGAAGAAACCCGTCTGAAAGAGCTGTACAACAAGGGGAAGGGAACGGAGATTTTTCCCCTCATGCACTTCGACCCCTCCGCGGACCACGTTGTCTTCAAGAACCGGTATAGCGCATTCCTCTCGGATCCGCCCGAACTCAGGCACAAACTCGAACAATTAAAAAGAACGCAGCTGATTGTCGCCGGGATCGCTGCCAACGTATGTGTGGAGTCCGCAATCCGGGACGCCATGCAGCTGGACTACGAGGTGGCCCTCGCAGCGGACGGCGTCGCAACCTTTGACCAGGCTCTCCTCAAAAGCATGTTAAAGAACACAATGCTCTTCTTCGGCGACGTCCTGACCACACACGAGATCATAGACCGGCTGAAGACCGGGGGCGTCGATCGCTCGCGCTCCTTGCGCCGATAAGGTGGATCGTAGTACTCTGTAGGCGTTATCAACGCCACCCTTAAGGAGAAACGATCATGAGGACCACCCCCAGGCTGATTCTGATTCTTTACGTTATCGCTCTGGCACTGAGCTTTGCTCTGTCAGCAACAGCGGACACTCCCGCCCCTCCCCGCGACTACATGAAGGTGACCGAGAACGAAAAGTATGTATTAGTCATGCTCGCCCCCCCGATGAAATGGGTAAGCAAAGACACGGAGCTCAGGAACACCTACAAGGAGTCCGGGCTTTACAGGAACGATGGATCGTCCGAACCTTTGTGGGCTGTGCTCTGGTACTCCTTTTCCGTCTATCCGAGTTCTGACGGCAAACACATCGTCCGTATGGGACCCTGGGCAACCTCCGTCGATGACCTCGCCCTGGCCTTTTACGAAAACGGAAAGGAGCTCAAAAAATACCTGATCAAGGATTTGATCAAGGATGAAACGAAACTCAAGCGCACGGTAAGTCATTTCTTCTGGCACAAGGAACCTCGTTTCAATGACAAAGACGGCACCATGCTCATTGAGACGACAGACGGCCAAACCTACCTCTTCTCGGTCACAACAGGGGAAATCCTGAAAAAATAGTTGCGGGTCTCAGAGTGCTAAACAGAGCGCGTAGATATCTCCACGGATAGTCATTCCTTACCCGAAATCTCTCCGTCATTCCGGCCTGCGCCGAAATGACGGAGCACGTTATGCGGGAATTATACGAAGAGATCGGAAAACTACAACCCCCATCACCTATAACCCATAACCTATTACCTGTTCCTAAAAGAGCCCCTTTACCTTTCCCGATTCCACATCCACGTCAATTCTGCGGAAGGCGGGGTCTGAGCTTGTGCCGGGCATCAGGCTTATGGCGCCGGTCACGGGGCAGAGGAATTTCGCACCGGTAAAAATGAGGACGTCACGGACGGGAAGCCTCCAACCCTTTGGGACTCCTTTGAGCTCAGGCTTGTGCGACAGGCTTAGGTGGGTTTTGACCATCATCGTGAAATAATCGCTCTTCGTCGGGTCAGCTTCGAGTCGTTTCGCCTTTTCTTCCGCCTCCGGGATCCACAACACGCTGTCCGCGCCGTAAACGTTCTTCGCGATAACGTCCACCCTTTGCATGAGCGGCATTTCGAGGGGATAAAGGTATCCGAACTCCACCTTTTCATTACAGGCGTCGATGACGGCATCGGCGAGTTCCAACGCTCCTTCCCCGCCCTTCAGCCACTGTTCGGATACGGCAACCCGGGCGCCCTCAGCCTCGGCGAAGTGCCTCACGAGGGCGATTTCATCCTTTGTGTCCGTCGTGAATTTGTTGATGCAGACAACGGGCTTCATACCCGACATCTTGACGATGCGAACATGGTGGAGAAGGTTCGGGATACCCTTCTCCAACAGTCCCAGGTCCTCCCGGGTATATTCCTGCGGAAGCGGAATACCGGGGGCCACACGCGGGCCGCCCCCATGCATCTTGAGCGCCCTTATCGTGGCGGTGATGACGGATACATTAGGCCTGAGGCCGCTCAACCTGCACTTTACGTTCCAGAATTTTTCAAAACCTATATCGGCCCCAAAACCGCTTTCGGTAACATGATAATCGAAAAGCTTGAGGCCCAGAAGATCGGCAATGATCGATGACTGTCCGATGGCAATGTTGGCGAAAGGACCGGCATGCACCATGACGGGCTGACCCTCCACGGTCTGTATGAGGGTCGGATTAATGGTGTCCTTCATGATCGCGCACATGGCTCCGGCCACCTCAAGATCTTCTGTGGTGACAGGATCGCCGTTCTTGCGATAGGCAACGGTGATCTCGCCGATGCGCTTGCGCAGATCCTTCAGGTCGCGCACGATGGAAAGGATGGCCATTAGTTCCGAACTTACACCGATATCGAAATGAGACTGCATGGTAAAACCGTCCATCCTGCCGCCCATGCCGACGACGATATTACGAAGGGCCTGGGCACAGAAATCTATGACCCATCCCATCTGGATGTTCGTGGGATCGACATCGAGGCGTTTGAGACCCCGTTTCGCCAGTTCCCTGTCGCCGTAGTTCCTTTCATGCTGCATCCGTGCCGTGAGGGCAACCATGGCGATGTTGTGCGCATTCATGATCCGGTCGATATCGCCGGTAAGCCCGAGTGAAAATTCCGTCAATGGGACAACCTGCGCGTTCCCCCCGCCGCCTGCGCTCCCCTTGACGTTCATGGTAGGCCCTGTCGACGGCTGGCGGATGGCCCCGCCTACAATTTTGCCTCTTTTTCCAAGACCTTCGAGCAAACCGACTGTCGTGGTGGTCTTGCCTTCGCCAAGCGGGGTCGGCGTAATGGCCGTAACATCAATATATTTGCCGTTGGGCCTGTCATTCAGACGGTGCATTATCGCAGCATAATTAAGACGCCCCATCTTCCCGTATGGTATGACATCATCCTGCCCAAGACCCATCTCGTCCCGGAGTTGCCAGATCGTCTTCATCTTCTCTTCGGCGGCCTCGGATATCTGCCAATCCGCCATCTTCGTCGCATCATACGGCATGTCAGGCTCCTTTTACAGGGAAGAGGCGTTTACCCCCTGCAGCATTGTCAAATATACAGGGTTTAATCACTTTTCTCAAGTACCTCGGGGCGTTATGCAACAGAAAAGATCCGGTGGGACAACCGTGCCGCGTGTCGTTTTGAATTGAATTAACCACCGTCTTTTGATACTGTTAACAGTGATATGTCAATTGACGCGTTCATTCGAAGATATGCGGTGAGGAACGACATGCCGCGGTCAGCAAGAAAATGGGTGTCCACCGTCCTTCGCGGCAAACGAGGTTGAAATGGATCTGCTGTCAACAGGAGATTTGAAAGGGATACTTGACGTCCTGTCTTTCATGGAAGAAATGGAAGGGACCGTTGCCGATTTTTATCGCGTTTGTGGTGAACTGTGGACAGAGCGGCGGGAATTCTGGTCTGTCATCGAGGAGGACGAAAGAAAACACGTCCGATACGTAGGGACAGTGAAAGAGCTCATCTCCAGAAAACCGCAGCGGTTCGAAAAGGGACGTCCCTTCAACATCATGGCAGTTCAGACGGTCATCAGGGGCATACAGAACAATATGGCGAAAGCAAAGGCAGGAGAACTTAAAATGTCCGGCGCCCTCTTCATTGCCCGCGATAACGAGCAGTCTTTCCTCGAGAGCAGGTATAGCGAGATCGTCAAAACCGAGGATATTGAATATCTGACCCTTGTCAATACGATAGTGCGGGAAACCGTCAATCACAAAGCCGCTATAGATGAGGAAATCAGGAACCTCCGGAATTGACCGAAGGAAACATCATCGCTTACAGGTTGTTCTTTCCTTGTATGCCTCCGCCAGGCTGAGATAGCTCTTCCCTTCTTCTTCTTTTCCCCGTTTCATCGCTCCCTTGGCATAGATGCGGCATTTTCTCACGAGTTCCTGAATGGCTTTGTCTGCATGGCCGGGGTCCAATGTTCCGCTGTCAAGTATCTTCGCTATGCTCGCTATTCTGAAACGGTCCATGCCCTCGCAGGCGCGCGACAGCTGGTCGGAATGACCGCCCTGCTTGATGATGAGAGGTTTTTCGATGAACGTCACAGGATAGCGGGCCGTTATTCTCAACCACATGTCATAATCTTCACAGACGGGCATGGACTCATCGAAGGGTCCGACGGTATCGAAGACGCTTCGGTGGATCACCGCTGACGACGGGCTGATGACGCAAAGCGGCAGGCAACGTTCGAAGATATGCCCCGAATACTTACGGTGCCTTATTTTCTGATTGAGCCTCTCCCCGTTGCGTATCCAGATCTCGTCCGTATACGTGAGCACCGATCCCGTCTCTTCCATAATGTGTATCTGGGTCGAAAGCTTCCTCTTTTTCCACAGATCGTCAACGTCCAGGAAGGCGATGTATTCGCCCGCCGCGATCCTGAGTCCTGCGTTCCTGGCACTGCTTATCCCGCCGTTCTCTTTCCAGACATAGGTAACGGGCAGTCCGGCGGTAATCTCCACTGAGTTGTCCGTCGAGCCGTCGTCGATTATTATCACTTCTCTATCATGATAGTCCTGAGAAAGCACTGACCCCAGGGCGTCACCGAGAAAGTGCCGGCGATTGAATGTTGTGATGATAACGGAAACTTTGGGCATCAGTTCCTGATTCTCCGTTGTAAGTTTGATGAACTGAGATACTGGTTTATTTTGGGTCAGACATGAAGGCCTGTCCAAATCGCACCTTCAGACGGATGTTCCTGGGCCGGCCCTTCGAAAGGTCGATCTGCCATACCGGCATTACCATGGTGCTCTGGTAATTTCGCTCGAAGCCGCTCTCTGAAAGTGAAACGACCTCTACGGGAAAGGTCCAGAGTTGGGCCGCTTCGCCGAGCTCCAGAAAGACCTCGATATTCTGATAGGGGTCGTGGAATTTAAGGTTGGCGGCCGCCTCGAGTACACCTCTGTCTGCCAGCGCGTATCTGCCTCTTTCCGTTTCCAGGTAGCGGTCCCCACCGCTGCCCAGAAAGGCGAAGTTGAACTCTATGCCAAAAAGGAAGGGACCGTTGAACTCTCCCGCAAGGCGATAGTCCGCGGTGAATTCGGAGGCCGCTTTGGCGACGGATATTCTTTTCTCGATCGACAGCGGGAAATTCATATCGCCCTGCCGGAAATGCCCGTCCCTCCGGAGGACGAGATTCATGCTCATCTTTTCCTTCTTGATTTCCGCGCGATAGGGTTCCTTCACAAAATCGCCGGGCTCCGGATACTCACACCGGTAAAACGCCTCCAGGGTCGCATCCATCCCCAGGACATGATCCACAAGAGAGGCCCTCCGATACCAGTCGTAATGAAGATAACGGTCAAGGCCTTCTTCTTTCGCCATCACCATGTCGTGGATGGTTTGCGTTCCATCCGCCTGAGACTTTGAGGAGACCGCCTCCTTGATCTTCTCGTGATACCCTTCGTACCGTCTTTTGAGCGTGGCCATGACGTTGACCGACGAAGGCTTGTAATCGAGCCCGTAAAGCACTCCTCCTTCATTCAGGCGGAAGGATGCCTCGATCTGACTGGTCCTGATCACGGCCTCGTCATGACCGTCAAGATTGATATCTTCGAGGTATCCGTCGACAAAGGGCTCCTTCGGATCAAGGATCTTCCCCGCCTCAATGAGGTGGTGCCAGACCGATGCCCTGAGATGCGGCAGATACAGCCCGCCGAAAACCCCGTGCCAGTAGCTGTCGTTCGCCTGGGCCATGTAGATGTGCTCTTTCGCCGCGACGTTTCCGCGTGCGGCCTTCGAAAGGCGCATCATCCTTTTGTGCATATCGTTTGCTTCACTGTACTTCACCAGAAAATGCCGGTAGTAGCCACCTTTAAAGAATTCCCGATAGGGCAGGCTCTCATCGTGGAGAAGGTCTCCGTATTCCTTCGCCCGAAGAGCAGGCAGGCACCATTCTTCCATCTCCCTGTAGGACTCGCAGGACAGATAAATGCGGCCCCTGGGGGACGCTTCCTTGATGTAATCGCTGAACGTCACCGTTTCCAGCCATGAGGCATTCTCGGCGAGATAGCGAAAAAAAGATTCCAGCCAGTGCTCTTTCTCGTAAACATAATCGTAGGTGCCGGGCCATAGTCCGAATTTTTCGCCGTCATCGCCGAATATGGCGACATCCCCGCCTGCGGCCTTAATACCCCGGAAGGATTCATGCACCTTTTCGACGCTCTTGAAAGGGATCGCATACCGAAGGACCTCGAGACCGGGAAAGACAAGAAGCTTTTCGCCGTCATACTCCGTGATGTAATAGCCGTAAAGCTCTTCATCCCTCAACCCGACGGACTTGAAATGATTATCGTCGATAATGGTGTATTGAATACCCGCCTGCGCAATGACCTTCGGCAGCTGCGGCTCGTATACTCTCTCGGCAAGCCACATGCCCCGCGGACGCACACCGAAGGTCTCTTCCATCAGGTCACGGTGCATTTCTATCTGGGCAAGGGCATCATCCTCCGGCAGAAGCGCAAGGATGGGTTCGTACATACCCCCTGAGAGGACCTCAAGCTGACCCCTGTCATGGAGCGCCTTGAGAAGATCAATGTAATCCGGCTTATGCTCCTTGAGCCACGCGAAAAGGAACCCTGTAAAATGAATGTTGACCTTGATTCCGGGAAATTTCTCCAGGGCATAAAAAAAAGGCATATACGAACGCGTACAGGCCTCTTCAAGAATATGGTCCATATTGCCGACTGGTTGATGATTGTGTATACAGATAATCAGTTTCATCCAGGCACCAGTCTTTGTATAAATGGCGGGGTCGACGAGAATTGAACTCGCGGCCTCCGGCGTGACAGGCCGGCGTTATAACCAGGCTTAACTACGACCCCGCGTAAATGGCGTAAATGGTAGGCGGAACAGGTTTTGAACCTGCGACCCTCGGCTTGTAAGGCCGATGCTCTCCCGCTGAGCTACCCGCCCAACAGCCGTCAATATAACAGCTTCAGCGTGAAATGTCAACCATTCACGCACTCTCTGCCTCTTCTTCGTAAATAAGAATCGGTCTTTCGTGGTTCATTATGACTTCTTCGCTGATGACACACTCCTTGACGTTCGACAAAGTAGGTATCTCGTACATGACATCGAGCATTACCTTTTCCATGATGGACCTCAATCCGCGGGCGCCAGTCTTCTTCTTCATGGCTTCTCTGGCGATGCCGCGCAACGAGCCCTCGGTGAAAGTGAGTTTGACGTTCTCGAGGTCGAAGAGTTTCTTGTACTGCTTGACAATGGCGTTTCTCGGTCTCTTCAGGATCTCGACGAGGTTTTCTTCCGAGAGTTCCTCGAGAGTTGCCGTGATGGGAAGACGACCGATGAACTCGGGTATGAGCCCGTATTTCAAGAGGTCCTCGGGCTGAATGTCGCGGATGAGTTCCGAATACATCTTGTCCCTTCCGCCCTCCACATCAACACCGAAACCGATGCTCTTCTTCCCTATCCTGCCGGCGATGAGGCCCTCGATACTATGGAAGGCACCGCCGCAAATAAAGAGGATGTTCGAGGTGTCAACCTTGATGTAATCCTGCTGCGGATGTTTCCTGCCGCCCTTCGGCGGTACGTTCGCCACGGTCCCTTCAATTATCTTGAGCAGAGCCTGCTGGACGCCTTCACCCGATACGTCACGGGTAATGGAAGGACTGTCCGTCTTGCGGGAAATCTTGTCGATCTCGTCGATATAGACAATGCCGCGCTCTGCGCGTTCCACGTTGTAGTCCGCCGCCTGAAGCAGGTAAAGGATTATGTTTTCCACGTCTTCTCCGACGTATCCCGCCTCGGTGAGCGTTGTCGCATCCGCTATGGTGAAAGGTACGTGAAGGATCTTGGCGAGTGTCTGGGCAAGGAGTGTTTTCCCCGACCCCGTGGGTCCGATGAGCAGGATGTTGCTCTTCTGAATCTCCACATCGTCGAACTGCGTCTTTGACTCAATCCTTTTGTAATGATTGTAGACTGCGACGGAAAGGACCTTCTTTGCGTGTTCCTGTCCGATGACGAAGTCATCGAGGAGTTTGTTGATCTCGTGAGGCTTGGGAATGGCCGTCTTGATATAATCAAAACGTTCCTTTTTTGCCTCTTCCTGAATGATCTCGTTACACAGTTCGATACATTCATCGCATATGTAAACCATTGGTCCGGCTATAAGCTTTTTGACCTCATCCTGACTCTTTCCACAGAAAGAACAGTTGAGCTTTATGGTCCTTCCGTTTGTTTTCTTGATCATGTTCTACGACCTCTTCTCAAGGATTTGATCTACAATACCATACTCGATGGCCTGCTGAGCATCCATGAAATAATCGCGTTCCGTGTCTTTCTCAACCTTTTCAAGGGGCTGGCCTGTATGTTTTACGAGTATGTGGTTGATCGCTTCCCGCATTCTTAATATTTCTTTTGCCTGTATGTCAATGTCGCTTGCCTGCCCTTGTGCCCCGCCGAGCGGCTGATGGATCAGGATCCGCGAGTGAGGCAGGGCGAAACGCTTGCCTTTCTCTCCCCCCGCCAGGAGCACTGCACCCATGCTCGCCGCCTGGCCTATGCAGGTTGTCACGACGGGCGCCTTAATGTACTGCATGGTATCATAAATGGCAAGCCCGCTGGTGATAATGCCGCCGGGGCTGTTGACGTACAGGTAGATGTCCTTTGACGGATCTTCCGATTCAAGAAAAAGCAGCTGGGCGATGATGATGTTCGCTATCATATCATCGACAGCGGTGCCCAGAAAAACAATACGCTCCTTCAGGAGCCGTGAGTAAATATCATACGCCCGCTCGCCCCTTCCGTCCTTTTCAATGACTATTGGTACGAGACTCATTCCTTCTCCTCTACTGCATCTTTCGCTGCATCCTTTATCACGGCATTTGCAAGCACGTAATCGATGGCCTTTTCTTCAACGATGCTGTCTCTGAGTCCGGCAATAAGACCATACTGCTCATAGATGCCCTTCACTTCATTGTATGTTTTATTCGCGTCCTGTGCAATTGTTTTCAGACGCTCTTCAACGTCCTTGTCGTCAGCCTTGATTCCTTCCTTCTCTGCAATGCGGGCGAGGATGATTTCAACCTTGATCCGCTCTTCGGCGCGTTTTTCAAAATCGCCATGCATTTTTTCCGTGAGGGCCTTCATCTCTTCCACCGAGAACTTGCCTGACTGGTAGCGCGACTGCGCCTCCTCGATCATGCCGTACACGCGTTTTTCAAGGAACCTCTTCGGAACGGGAACATCCCTGTCCTTGAGGAGTACGTCAAAGGCCTTCTGGGTCAATTCGCGCTTGCGAAACCCCTCCTTCTCCTTGATCAACTCTTCCTTGACGCCTTTCCTCATGACTTCGAGGTTCTCGAAGCTCATGTCTCTGGCAAAGTCGTCGTTGACCTCGGGAAGCATCTTCTGTTTGATCTCTTTTATCGTGACCTTGAAGAGTATCTTCCTGGAAGCGATGTCCTTGTCGGGATAGTCGTCGGGAAAGGTCACTTCAACATCCCTTTCCTCGTTCTCCTTCATGCCGATGACGCCCTCTTCGAACTGAGGCATCAACATCGCATTTCCCAGCTCCAGGGGATAGCCGTCCGCCGCTATCTGTTTCAACGGTTCGCCGTTCAGGTATCCCTGGTACTTGATGACGATGAAATCACCCTTCTGGGCCGTCGAATCGCTCGCCTTCGCCTCGAAGCTGGCGTGAAAATTGCGCATGCTGTCGATACGCTGCTCAACGTCTTCATCGGAGATATTGATGGCTTCCGCCTCGATCTCAATACCCTTGTATTCAGGCAGCTCGATCTCGGGGAGAATCTCGCATTCAAGGGTATAACCGTGTTTGTCCCCTTCAAGGAAATCAGCGACAGGTTCCATGATAGGCTCAACCCGTGCCTCTTTGAGCGCGTCAAACATGGTATTCTGCAGCATTCTCTTCCTTGTTTCCTCTTCGATATATTCCTTGTAATACTGGGTGATGATTGGTCTCGGGATTTTCCCCTGCCTGAAACCCTTGATCTTTGCGCTTTTTCTTACCTCATCGTAGATTGATTCCCTGATCTCGGTAATCGTCTCTTCGGGAAGAAGAACTTCCACTTTCTTTCTCACGCTGTCGAGCGCTTCAACCTGAACCTTCATAAGACCTCCGACAATAAAAAGGGACTTTATTAACAAGTCCCTTAAAAACTGCCTTATTATAAACTAAACTTTCCCAAATTAGCAATAGAAAGGCAGGTAATGGGTAACGGAGCAGAAGAGAAATGACAGGTCCTGTGAGTCTGTAAGACTTACAGGACCTGTAAAGACATTTGTTTCTATTTGGCTTCTTGCGGGGCCGCGAGGATGGCCTGGCAGATGAGACGCTGCGGGTCCACTTCTTCGCGCAGTACCCGGAGTTCTCCGGGGGTGGGAGCGGGAGCCTCCACTGCGCTCGACGTGTCTATGGGGAAACCCGTGCTTTCAACGATCTTCTGTATCGTGACTCCGGGGAAGTATTCGGTGAGATACATCTCTTTCGTTTCCTCGTGAAACTTCAGGACGCCGAGATTGGTGACCACGGCCAGGGCCCCTCCGCGTTTGAGGCCGAGTTCCCGTCTTGAGTCCCCTCCCTTGTACCAGCCCACACTGGTGAGATAGTCGAGCTTTTCGACGAACCTGCGCTTCTCGTGCTGCATGAAGGTGATCACCCCCGATGCGAAGGTGGCTACATCACAGGCGCCGCCGCTTCCCGAAAAACGGGTCTTCGGTTTGAAATAGTCACCTATGACCGTTGTGTTGAGGTTCCCGTACCGGTCTATCTGTGCCGCGCCGAGAAAGGCTATGGTGTGGAGCCTGCGGTTGCCCACGATGGAGAATGCCTCTATGAGTCCCGAATTGAGGGCCGTGCCGCTCATGGCCCGGAGGTCTGCGACAGCCATGGGTATCTCATCCAGAGACGGATCGATACCGCCCGTCTCGAAGAAGACAACCGCTCCGGGTGCGAAAATTCTCTTTGCGGCCGTCGCCGCCAGTATGGAAACACCCGTCCCGGCAAATACGATGTCGCCGTCCTTTATGAAACGTCCCGCCGCGAGAGCCATCATTTCATTGTCGCTGTATTGGATCATCGCACTACCCTCCTTATTTCCTGTCAAGTCCGACCGCGTAACCGATCACCGGATTCGCCTTGATCTTGAGGATCGTCTCCATTCCAATCTTCATGAGATACTCCTCCCAGGAGGCGACGCCGTACACCCATTTATCGAGATACTCCTTGAACAGGCTGTCGTCCCCGGCCATCTTGCGGTAGAGGTTAAGGTGTTGCGGGTCGGAATCATAGAAATTGAAACAGGCCGTCGGATGGGCCCCGTAGGGGACCTTCACTATGGCGTCCACGAAAAAGGAAGGCAATGAATTCTGGTCGGGATCGCTGCGGATGAAAGACCTCGGCACGATCTCCTCGCAGGTGACGATGACCTTGTCGGCCGCCTTGGCCTGTTCTATATCGGCAAAGGTGAGGCCTTTAATCCTCACCGTACCGTCCTCCCCGACATACTGAACATGGAGGATTGTCACGTCCGGGGTCAGCGCGGGCAGGAGGACTACTTCATCCTTTTCTTCGCTGAAGGGGTTCGCGATCTTCGCATACTTCATGTCTGCGACCTTCGGTTCTTTTCTCACGTCCCGCGAAAAACCTTCGTAGTTCATGAGATCGGAGCCGAGGCCCGACTTTGTGGGAATAAAAGGGATGCTGAGGGCACCGGCGAGGAACCTCAGCGACATCTGGTAGTTGGAGTAGTCCTCGAACTGGATTTTCGAGCCCTCGACGGCCTTTTTGAACCTGACGCACGTCGGCGCGTAACGCCCGTTGCCTCCGTAGGCGATCTCGAGCCTTTTTACGCATCCCGCGCCTATGAGTACATCGAGAGCCTGCCCGTTGGAGTGACAGACAAGGTGAATGTCTTTTACCCTCTGGCGAATGATCTCGTACGCAACCGCCATGGGATTGCGGGTTATCGTAAACCCTCCTATGGCGAGCTGGCAACCATCCTTAACGAACCGTGTGACGGCCTCATCGAGACCCATCAGCCTATCAGCGATCTCCGGATACCTGTTCATTCGTTCTCTCCTTTACGAATTTTAGGAACTCAAGATCATCTTTGATTCGGTGGCTCAATATTCAGTTTTAGTTCGAATATAATGCTGTGGACGACTCGCTAGGTGATTATATCACAGAAGCTAAAGGAGACAAGCATTAAATCAAAGTCATTCGCTAAATCTTTAGCGGCATAAACCTGTTCTTATTGCAGCGATAACAGGTAGGAACGCAGGTTCACCTTCGCCTTGCCCAGCCCCAGTTTATTCCTGATGTGGTGCCGGTGGAGCCCGATGGCGCTTCGCGTCACCTTCATGATGTCGGCAATCTGCTTCGTTGTCTTCCCTTCGCGGATAAGCGTCGCGACCTGGATCTCCTTGGGCGTAAAGTGATACTGCTTTGATGTTATCTTTTGCAGGAACGAAGAGAATACATTCTTGATCGTGGTCTCGATAATTTCGAGATAGGTCTGTTGTTCGATTGTAAGTCCGGTCAGTCTCAATTTGTCTACGTAAGGAAGGACGAGTTCTTTCACGTTTGATTTGATCTTGTCCTCCATAAGCTTCTTATCGTCTTCTCCGCGCGCGAGAAGGGTCTTCAGGGCCTCGTTCGTTTCTTCAAGAGCGTGGATCTTCATGGCCGTCTCTTTATCTGTCCGCTTTGCGCCGGGTGTTTTGGGAGATTCGTTGGATACTGGGGATTTCATGATGTTCACCTCTCATGATGTCTTAACATGATGAAAGCCGAGGTTTGTACGGCTATCTCAAAGTCCTTATATAAATATATCGCACTACATTTTGTCAAGACAATATTATTATTTAACCGATAATCGAGTGAATCTGCTTCCTTACCCGCGACACGCTATCCCGACGTTTCTGCCGCCAGCCCAAGACAGCGAACCGGAAAAGTGAACGCCCTCGATTCTGAGCTGTAGCGTCCGAACTCAATGATATCCTGGCAGGGAAAGGTATCCCCGTTTCGATACTGTTTCCGTGACATCTTCAAGCCGGACAGGCTGCTGCCGTTATTTCATGGAAATTGGCGGCGGGTCCCCATCGAGCGCGCGACGAATGGCCTGGGCCAATTCGTCTTTGGCAATGGGCTTCATAAGAAAACCTTTAATTCCGATCTGGCTGGCCCTCTCCTGCGAAACGGTCTCGCTGTAACCGGTACAGAGAATGATCGGAATGGCCGCTCTTATTTTCAATAGTTCTACAGCAAGGTCCATTCCGGTCATGCCGGGCATTGTGTGATCGGTGATGACAAGGTCGAATCCGTCGGGATCCTCCCTGAAAATGGCCAGCGCATCCATACTGCCGGTTGTCGCTTCCACCCGGTAGCCGAATCTGGCTAATCTTTGTTTACTCAACTCCACCAGTATATCCTCGTCATCAACGAAGAGTATGCGCTCATTTCCTCCCGTAAAGGAAGCGGTCTCCTCAGGTTCGGTACGTACCACAACCCGGGGTTTCGGCAAATAGACGCGAAATGTGGAGCCCTTGCCCGGTTCGCTTTCGACGGTTATGTATCCATCATAGCTCTTGACGATACCGTGGACAACGGATAACCCCAGGCCCGTCCCCTCCCCTTTCTTTGTGGAGAAAAAGGGATCGAATATCCGTTTCAGGGTCTGGGGGGTCATTCCGCCGCCGGTGTCCCGTACTTCCAGTCCAAGGTACTCCCCCGCTACCATTTCCGGGACAGGTGCGGGATTACCCTCGGCGATGACGACCTTTGAGAGGCTTATATCCAAAACGCCTCCTTCCTGGCGCATGGCATGGGCGGCGTTGGTGCAGAGATTCATCAGGATCTGGTGCATATGCACCGGGTCGGCGAGCATTTCATCATCGTTCGTGAGACCCTTCCATACGATTTCAATCGTGGATGGGAGAGCGGGCCTCAATAGCCTGAGCGCCTCCTCGATGATGTGGCTCAAGGCAAGAGGCTTCCGGTCATGCCCGGTCTGCCGGCTGAAGGCAAGTATCTGTTTTACAAGATCACGCCCCCGGTTTGCCCCTTTCAGGGCCAGTTTTAATCTCCTGCACTCGGGGCTGTCGGGGGACAAGTCTTCCATCACCATTTCGGTAAAACCTATAATGCCGGCAAGGATGTTATTGAAGTCGTGGGCAATTCCTCCGGCGAGGGTACCGATGGCCTCCATCTTCTGGGACTGGCGCAACTGTTCCTCGAGCCTTAATCGCTCCGTAATGTCCCGGCTCAGGAATACATAATTGAATATGATACCTGACGGGTCTTTGACCGGGGAGATCGTCTCTTCCGTATCGTACACGGACCCGTCCTTCTTCCTCCGTTGGAGGCGGCCCTTCCATACCTTGCCCTCCCTAATAGTGCGCCGCATTGCATCGTAGAAGGCGGGGTCATGGCTGTCGCTCCGAAGAACCGTGTATTCGCGGCCGATAATTTCGCTGCCCGAGTAACCGCTTATACCGGTGACGGCCGGGTTGATGTATTCAACATACCCGTCCTTATCGGTGATCATGACGCTTTCCGCTGCCTGTTCCACGGCCGTTGCGACCTTCTTGAGAAGTTTCTGGGTAGCCCGAAGCTGGGCCTGCACCTCCTCGTTCGCCTTGAGTTCGTCAACCTCCCTCAGGGCCCGGGAGACCGCTATAGGCAGTCTCGCCAGCCGGTTTTTCAGGACGTAATCGGTGGCACCCTTTCGGAGGAGGTCAATAGCCAATTCTTCGCCTAGCGCCCCGGTCACAAAAATGAAGGGCGTATCGGGTACCCGCTGACGGGCTATCAGCAGCGCCGTTTCCCCGTCAAACCGGGGGAGGGAGTAATCGGAGAGAATCACGTCAGGCGAGAACTCCGACAGCGCCGAGACAAAGGTCGGCTCGGTTTCCACCCTGTGCGCAAGGCACTTCAATCCGGCACCGTGAAGCTCGTACTGCATCAATTCCGCATCGGCAGGTACGTCTTCAACAATGAGGATACGCAGTCTATCGGACATATGAGCCTCTCTTTCTCGTTTATGGCAGTCCGGGCAGAATAAACATTGCGGTCAATACGGCGGCTTGTTCATCAACAACCAATAGCATCCTATCTCCACTACGGATCTGGCGAAGTCGTCGAAATTCACGGGCTTGACGATATAGCTGTTTACTCCCAATTTGTAACTCTCTATCCGGTCTTTTTCTTCATTCGAAGATGTAAGGACCACGACAGGAACGGATTTCGTCCGTTCATTGGAGCGGATCCTTCTTAAAACCTCCAGCCCATCGATCTTGGGAAGCTTCAGATCGAGAAGTATGACCCTGGGACAGCATTTGCCTGTCTGCCCGGCGATGCAGTCCACATTGTTCAAAATGTAGTCAACGGCTTCTGCGCCATCCTTGAGCAGCTTTACTTTATTGGCGAAGTTATGCTCGCTTAAAGCGGCAAGCGTCATCTCGGCATCGGCCGGATTGTCCTCCACGAGTATAACTTCAACGGTATTCTCATTCATGTCCTACTCCTTTCCCGGTAGTGTGAAATAGAAAGTGGCACCTTCGTCCACCTTTCCCTCGGCCCAAACTGTGCCCCCGTGGCGGTGGACGATACGCTCCACGATGGCAAGCCCCACGCCCGTACCCTCAAATTCTTCCTGACTGTGGAGACGTTGAAAGACCCCGAAGAGCTTGCCGTGGTACTGCATATCGAATCCCACCCCGTTGTCCTTGATAAAATAGACGGGCTCGCCTGTCTGGCGGACAACACCCACCTCAATGGAAGCATCCTCCCTGGATCTTGAAAACTTTATCGCATTGGACAAAAGATTGAGGATAACCTGTCTGATGAGTGTGCGGTCGCCGATGCCCGAAGGAAGACTGTTCAAGACCAGGGTCGGCTGGCGCTCGGGGTATACGGCCGTGAGGTCCCTCCACGTATCCCGGACCAGGACCTCCATATCAAGATTCGTCTTTGTCATTTCCTTCCTGCCCAGGCGCGAAAACGACAGAAGGTCATCGATGAGCTGGCCCATTGTCTGGGTATTACTTCGGACAACGTTGAGCTTTCTCCTGCCGTCATCATCGAGCTTGTCGGCATAATCTTTCAGGAGCATCCGGGAAAAACCATCGATCGCCCGGAGCGGGGCACGCAGGTCGTGAGAGACGGAATAGCTGAAACTCTCCAGCTCCCGGTTGACGGCCTGCAGTGACTGGTTGGCCTCAGAGAGTTCTCTCGTCCTTTCCTTTACCCTCCAATCCAGGTCGGCGAGGAGTTTTTGAAGCTCCTCCTGGGCCGCCTTTCGCTCCGTAATATCGCGGGCGGCGGCGAAAACGCCGATGACCGCGCCTTCCTTGTCTTTATAGACCGAAGCGTTATAAAGCACGGGGATCACGTGTCCGTCCTTATGGCGAATGCCAAGTTCATAGTCACGGACCAAACCTTTCTTGAATACGAGCCGGTACCCGCTTCGGGCCCTTTCCGGCTCAGTAAAATAATCGGAGAAATCGGTTCCGATCAACTCCATTCTCGAGCGCCCTGTCACAAGTTCAGTCGCGGCGTTGACGTCGCTGATCTTCCCCTCGGGATCAATGGTTACGAGGGGATCGAGGCTCGCTTCAATCAGGCTCCTGTTGTACGCAAAGGCCTGCCCGACAGCTTCTTCCGCGAGCTTGCGCTCGGTGATGTCGCGGGCGTAATGCACCGATCCGAACAGCTTTCCGTCAGGATCATAGAGTGGGGACACCGAGACGAGAAAATACCCGCCCAACCGCTTGTCGTAAACCTCTGCCACGCCGGCCTGTCCGTCGACCAGCAATTTCGCGTGAGGACAAAATAACGGCGGTTCGTCCGTGTGGTGCAGGGCCTTGAAGCATATGAGCCCTTCCGCCGAAGACGGCGAAACGCCCAATGTGTCGGCCATGGCCCTGTTCGCCTTCATCACCCTGTGATTGGTATCTACGATCATAATCGGGTCGGTTATGGCATTGAATGTCCGCTCCCATTCTTCCGTGGCCCTGATCAATCGACTCTCTGCCCGTTTGCGCTCTGTTATGTCGCGGGCGGCGGCGAAAGCGCCGATAACCTTTCCGGCGTCGTCACGATAAAGGGCTGCATTGTATAAAACCGGTGTGCTATGACCATCCCGGTGAAGGATCTCCAGGGGATAGTCCTGTACCGAACCTTCGCTGAAAACACGACGGTATCCGTCTCTGGCCTTCTGAGGCTCGGTGAAGTAATTGGAAAAATCGGTGCCGGTAAGTTCGTAGCGGGTATACCCTGTCACTTTTTCCGTGGCCAGATTCACGTCGGTTATCGTATCGTCCGGGTCAATGGTGACAAGCGGGTCGAGACTTGCTTCGATCAGGCTCCGGTTGTACGCACCTGCAAGGCGCAGGGCCTCTTCCGCTCTTTTCCGCTCGCCAATGTCGCGATTAATCTCCAGGATCTGGGCGGCGCCTCCCGTTTCGTCCCGACGCAAAGCCCATCGGCTGAGCACAACTATCTTTTTGCCATCCTTTCCTACGTGGGTCAGTTCACCTTCCCAGCGACCCATTTGCCCGGCAATGGCCATGATTTCTTTTAAGGGCACGGGAAATTCCGTCCGGAGGAGGTCATGCGAAATCTTGCCGACGGCTTCGCCTTTTCCCCAGCCGTACGTTCCTTCGGCGCCGGAGTTCCAGAAGACGATCTTTCCGCCCATATCTCTTACAATAATGGCATCGTGGGCAAGATCGAGAAGTTCGGCCTGCCGTACCAGTTCACCTGTCCGCTCCTGCACCCGGGTTTCCAGTCCGCCCCGTGCTTTCCTCAAAACCTCCGACAATCTGGTATGTCTCTGGCTTTCTATGATCTCCCAAACACCGTCTCGTCTTATGAGGGCGCTCTGGTGGGAATTAATGACATCGATTACTTCATTAGCTCCACATCGATCGAGAGGATAGGTACAGAGAACCAGCAGTTTCCTGCCCTCAATCAGGTCGTTGACAGCACTTTCGTAGGACATGAAGGTTTTCCAATCCTTCTTCTGCAGCCACATCGTGTCGCCGGCAACCCTGGCGCCGGCATACCCCTTTATCAGCGCATAATCGAGCTTTTGGCTCCAACCGTCCAGAACACGTTGTACATCGAACCCGTCATCTGAAGCGTACCACCCGGCATGAGGAAAAATCTCCAGTTGCCCGGAACGAATGAAACCGTCGATATTGGGGACTTCTTTTCGCATGGCTTCGATGGCATCGTCCATGCTCACTATATCCGAAGTTATCCAGACGCAAAATTCATTGCTCTTAAGGCCTGCCCGCAAAAAGGGCACCAGTATGTCGATGAGATCCTCTTTTGTCTGATAAAATTGACACAGGTGGGTTTCCCGGGGGATATCGCCAAGAAAATCCAGGCCTGAATCGCAAAACTCTACCGCCATTATCGCCTCTCTGAGCCATTGACGCCGTTTTGCGGATATTCAAATGCTGGTATTTTACGACAATCGCCAGACGTTTTCGGTTCCTGAATTTTCCTGCTATCCAGCGGCTTTGTCAAGAAATTTGTCGCGCCCCCTTCCTTCTCCTTCCGCGCTCTCATTGTCCGGAAAGTGGGGTTGCCTTGCTACTCCACTTTCTTCCAGGTGGGGTCGGGATTGAAGATGGTCATTGTTTCCGCAATTGTGACCGTGTTCTTTCCAAGGTCTCTCTGGTAGACGATTCCATCGTGATTGACGATGAATGTCATCACTCCCATCGACCGATATCGGGCGGGGTATGCGACAAGTCCGAAACCACCTATCATTCTGCCGTTGACTATGTAGTCGTAGGCACCACCCGGGGCATCTTTCCCCTGGGCCGTAAGTATCCTGTAAAAATAACCATGATAGGGTGCCGCCTCGCCCCGACACCCGGGCGCGAAACCTGTCCGGCAGGCTCGTGCCACAAGGGGTCCCATGGGGCTTGCCGGATTTTCCTTTTCGCCGGCGTCCCAGCACAGGCCGTTGTTCGTCCCCGGGTCGCTCACAAACCTCTGTGCATACTCGAGAACACTGTCGCTCTGCCGCTGCGCGTATTCGCGCTGGGCGTCCACGTAGGCCAGACATACCTGTATCGCGGCGAGTTCGTTGCGTCCTATCCTGCGCGCCAAGATCTCCTGTCTGCCTTGTTTCGTGTCAAAACGCCATGTTCCGCCTGCCCTGACTATGGGGATGGCCATGGGCCAATCGTCTTCCCCCACGTGCAGGACAACCTTTCTGTCGCTGACGTTTTCAAGTCTGTTTTTCTCCTCGTAGGCCGCGAGGAAACGATCGCGCGCTTTCCTGTCCAGGGTTTCATCCCCGGACACCACAAGATCTCTCCCCGCGGCCCCGAAGATGGCAAGAAGCTGCCCCGTATCGTTCATTCTCACGGCCTCGACCAACGCCGCCACCGCGTCCTCAGGAGTGGGAAAATTCCTCTGTCCCGTACCTGCCCCGGCACTGCCTCCCCACAAAAACAGAAAGACCGTAAGGATAACGAAGGTGAAGGATACGGTACATGGACCCTGCCGCTTTGTATCTATGGAGCGCATCGTTACAACCCCTTTCCGGTAAATGGCTGCCATTCCTGAAGCCATCATCTGCCCCTGCCCCTGCCGGATCTCCCCGCCGGAGAGCGTCCACCACCCCCCGGGCCGCCCCGGGGACCTGGTCCTGACGGTCGCAGGGTTGGCGGTGCTCCGGGTGACGATTGGATTCCCCTCCCGCCCGGGGCGGAACGACCGGGCGCCTGAATCCTGGGCTGAGGGCTTAACGGAGGAGGGGCCGATCTCATGCTCCCCCTGCCGCGCTCGCTTTCCCGCCTGACTTCCGGTCCGCTCGTGAAACCGCGGAAGGTGCCGGAATCTCCGGGAGGCACGACGGTACCTCTCGGCTGTATTTCGCGAGCCCCCGGGGCACGCCGCCCGGGCTGGATCTGACGGACACCCGGCTGTGGCGACCTCGGTATCTGCGGCCGGGACACTCCGGGCCGGGATTCTCCCCGAAGACCGGGCGTGGGTGCAGGAGTCCGGGGGGCC
>DIFE01000042.1:14479-76708 GCA_002418985.1 Deltaproteobacteria bacterium UBA5756 | reverse complement strand
GACTAGGGACTAGGGACTAGACGAGGAATGGCAGCGGGCATGGAAAAGGTCAATAGTGATTGTCGCTGGAGGAGCGTGAATCGGCATCTTTGCCTGAAGCACGTTGGACTTTATTCGCTTTTTGCGCTGGGCGGTCTTTTACTCTGTGCGATCCTTTTTCGCTCTACCCTTCAGCCAGGAAACTGTTTTGCCGGGGAATCCGGGGAGATGACTTTGGCACCGACGGCACTCACCGCGTCCACGAAGGAATCTCTTGAAACACGCTGGCCTGCCTCTTCTCAGCTCGTCGTCGTCAGAAATGATGGTTTATTGCCTCATATTTCAACCGTGGGAGCATTTGAGAAGAAGAGCGGCACTTGGGTCCCCGTTTTTGGTCCCCTGCGCGCCACGACGGGCCGAAACGGTTTTGCGGCCGCCGGCGGCAAGCGTGAAGGCGACGGCATGACCCCCGCGGGGATATACCCCCTTGGTCTCGTCTTCGGGTATCCTTCAACAGTTACGTCCGCAATGCCCTATCGCCGGATGACGCGGCAGGACATCTGGGTTGACGACCCCGCTTCGCCCGATTACAACAGGCTGAAGAGGAAAGAGGAGACGAAGGCACGCTCCTTCGAAGACATGGTCCTGCCCGACAGCCGCTACAAGTACGGCATCGTTGTCGAATACAACACAAACCCCGTTGTTCCCGGCCGGGGCAGTGCCATCTTCGTCCACATCTGGAAGGACGAAAATACCGCGACCGCCGGCTGCGTAGCCCTTTCGGAGGAAAATATCCTGAAACTCATCCGCTGGCTAGACCCCGCGAAGAAACCGCTGATCCTTCTCGGAAACTGACCCTTTAGAGAAAAAGACAAAAGACTGCTTCGCGTCCCGCACGACAAAAAAAGCGCCCGACCTTGGCTGGCCGGGCGCCCTGTAACTCATCTTGTCGATTACTGTTTCTTGAATTCCTTCTCCATTGCATCTTTAGCAGGTTTTACGTACATGTCGCGAAGTTTCGGTTTTTCGATCTTTCCGGCGGGGTTGCGCGGAATCGTCGTATAGACCATCTTTTCCGGCCATTTGTATTTTGCAAGGCCTTTCTCTTTGACAAAACTGATGATCTCCTCATCGGTGATTGTCTGGCCTTCCTTCGGCTGGATAATCGCCATGACTATTTCGACCAGCCTGGGGTGAGGATAGCCGAGGACCGCGACGTCCATGACCTTGGGATGCTTGCGCAGGGCGTCCTCGATCTCCGCGGGGAAGATGTTCTCGCCGCCCCTGATGATCAGGTCTTTCGCCCTGTCGGCGAAGAAGATGAAGCCCTCGTCATCCATGTATGCCAGGTCGCCCGTATAAAGCCATCCGTCCTTGATCGTCTTTGCGGTCATCTCCGGGTTAAAGGCATATTCCTTCATGAGACGGGGTCCCTTGAGGATCAGTTCGCCTACGCCGCCTGCCGGCAGTTCTTTCCCTTCGCTGTCGATAACCTTTGCCTCCATGAAGGCCGTCGCCCTGCCGATGGAACCGGGTTTTCTCATGATATCTTCGTCGTAGCAGTTGGTGACACCGCCGCCGCCGCCCTCAGTGATGCCGTAAATGTTCGCGATGGGCAGGTTCGGGAAAAACTTCTTGGAATCCTCAAGAAGGATATAAGGGACCGGCTGGGCGCCGATCTCGATATGGCGCAGCGCTGAAAGATCATAATCCTTGAGATTTATCTGTCCCGTTTTCAGGGCGTTGATCACGTCCGACCAGGTCGGGACCGTGTTCCAGCCGCCGGTGCACTTCTCGTCCGCCATGCTCCTGAGATAGAATTCAGGCTGTGTCTCCATTGTCATGAGCACCTTGCCTGCGGCAATGTAACAGGGGAAGGAGAGGAACAGGGTGCCGCTGTGATAGAAGGGGTGAGGCGACAGGTACACGCTGTTGTACCCTTCGTTGTAGGTCAGGGCGTTGCCGATGCCGATGTAGAAAAGGCTGCTATGGGTGTGGGAAACCGGTTTCGGTGCCCCTGTCGTTCCCGACGTGAACATGAGTTCGGCCATATCGTCATCCGCGGCCTCAAGGCAATACGGTGTCGCATCGCCCTTTTCCAGAATTTCCTTATATGATTTTGTACCGGCTGGGACGGTATCACCGAGACAAATGAAATTCTTGCAATAGTCCATCTCTTTCATGATGGGTTCGACTCGTGCGTTAAACTGTTCGCCAAACATAAAGACCTTGCACTTTGTGACGTCAGCGGCATACTTGATGTCGGCGCTGGCGAAACGGAAGTTGAGGGGCGTTACCGTTGCGCCCGTCTTGAGGACGGCTATATAGCTGGCATACCACTCCATGCAGTTCATCATAAGGTGGACGACTATGTCACCCTTCCTGACACCGCAATCCTTGATGAGGTAGTTGGCGATCTTGTTCGCCTGGTCGTCGAACTCCTTCCACGTGAGGCTCCGGCGCTGCTTCTTCGACGGGAAGCTTTCGATGATGAACTCTCGCTTTGGAAATTTGCTCGCATTGAGCCCCGAAAACATTGCAAAATTCATAATAACCCTCCTTGTAGAAACGCTTTTTTTTTATTGCTTTAGATCCCATCAGCATGATAAAAAGATTTAGGATTCTTTGTCAACAGTAAAGTAAAACCAAATACCTTCAGGAGGTCTTGCCATGGCAGAAGTCTTCACGCACATCGGTGAAATCTTGGCACGCAACGCGCGCATGTACCCCAATGACGTTGCTCTCGTCGAGCGCACACCAGCAGAAAAGAAAAGAGTCGAAGTGACATGGAAACAGTTTGACGATCAGGCGAACCAGTTCTCCAACGCCCTGGCAAAGATGGGCGCAAAAAAGGGCGATAAAATTGTCCATTTCATGAACAACTCGACAAAGTGGCTCGTTGCCTATTTCGGCATCGTAAGAACGGGAGCCTGGGTGGTTCCTCTCAACTTCCGGTTTACCTCGGAAGATGTGAAGTACTGCAGTGATGTCGCAGAGCCGATGATCATCGTTTTTGATGAAGAGTTCACGGACAGGATCGAAGCGATCAAGGGCGACCTCCCGACCGTGAAGAGCTACATCTGCGTCGGCGACAAGGTCCCGGCGTGGGCGCAGTCTTACGACAAGATCATGGCTTCCGAATCCACCGCTAACCTCAACATCCCGATCGTTCCCACGGATGAGTGCGGGCTCTACTTTACTTCGGGTACAACGGGCCAGCCGAAACCGATCCTTCTCACTCACAACAACATGTTCTGCGCCTGTGTCACCGAGAACGCGCACCACAAACAGACGAAAAACGACTGTTTTATCCTTATCCCGCCGCTCTATCATACCGGCGCCAAGATGCACTGGTTCGGCAGCTTCATCGTCGGCAGCAAGGCCGTCATCTTGAAGGGCGTATCCCCGGAATGGACCCTCGAGGCGGTCAGCGAGGAAGGCGGCACCATCGTGTGGCTCCTCGTCCCCTGGGCACAGGACATCCTTATGAAATTCGACAAGGGCGACCTGAAACCCTCAAACTACAAGCTCGAGCAATGGCGTCTCATGCACATCGGTGCCCAGCCCGTTCCACCGGCACTGATAAAACACTGGAAGGAATACTTCCCGACAATGGACTATGACACCAATTTCGGCCTCAGCGAATCGACAGGCCCGGGCTGCGTGCACCTCGGAATGGGCAACGAACATAAAATCGGCGCCATCGGCGTCCCCGGTTTCAACTGGGAATTCAAGATCGTCGATGAGAACGCCGTCACCCTCAAAGCGGGTGAGGCCGGCGAGCTTGTTGTCCGCGGCAACGGTGTCATGCGTGAATATTACAAGAACCCCGAAGCAACGAAAAAAACCCTCATCGACGGGTGGCTTTTCACCGGCGACATGGCCCGGGTGGACGAAGATGGTTTCATCTGGCTCGTCGACAGGAAGAAGGACATCATCATCACCGGCGGCGAGAATGTCTTCCCCGTCGAAGTTGAAGATTTCCTCTATACGAACCCCAAGATCAAAGACGCCGCTGCCATCGGTATTCCCGATGACCGCCTGGGCGAGATCGTCACCGTTGTTGTCGAGCTCAAACCCGGCGAGACCATGACCGAGGAAGAAGTGATCAAGTTCTGTGAACCGCTTCCACGGTACAAAAGACCGAGAAAGGTATTCTTCGGCGCTGTCCCGCGCAACCCCACGGGCAAAATTGAGAAACCAAAGCTAAGAAAGCAGTACTCCGGCATGGAAGAGGCATTCAAGATCAAATAAGGAACGTAAGGTACGGAAGGACCGGGCACATCCCGGTTCTTCCTTTATAAACCTTCGTTCGGAAGAGAATCGGTGCCTTAGAACGTGTCTCACAGGAAGCCCACCCTCGAAGAAACCATCGGCTATGTATTCAAGAACAGGGAACTGTACAATCAGGCGGTGACGCACAGCTCCTGTTTCAATGAGAAAAGGGATGCCCGCCGCTCGGACAACGAAAAGCTGGAGTTCCTTGGTGACGCAATCCTCAATACCGTCATCAGCATCATCCTCTACAAGCGTTTCCGCGGCAGGGACGAAGGCTTTCTCAGCAACGCCCGATCGAGCCTCGTGAAGCGCGAAACCCTGACCGCGATAGCAAAGGAGATCAACCTCGACCAGCATATGAGCTACGGCAACGGGGACGGCGTCGTACCCGAGGAGTCGAAGGTACTGTCAAATATGGTCGAAGCCTTGATCGGCGCGCTCTATCTCGACAGTGGGATCCGAAATACCGCAAAGGTGATCAGAAAACTCTTCTCGTCCTATTTTACCGAAGAAAAGCTTACCGAAAAAAATCCCAAGAATATCCTGCAGGAACTCTCTCAGAAGAAATGGGGAGTCCTGCCCAGGTACAAGTTCCCCCGCAGGACAAAGGACGGATTTGCCGTCATCGTGTTTATAGGAAAGGACCACAAGGCGCGGGGAACGGGAAAAAGCAAAAAGGAAGCGGAACAGAGCGCCGCCCGCAACATCCTGGAATACCTCGCGGAGATAGAAGAAAGATAAAGGGAGACGGGGACCAAGGAAAGCACGCAAGAGTGTTACCCTTTCTCTTTGTGCCCCTTTCTCTTCCCGCACATCCCTGCGATAACCATACCGGCCAGAAAAGCAAGACATACAAGGATGAAGTAGTCCCCGTATCGCACGTAGAACGTCATCGTATCCTTGAGGGCGTAGCTGCCCCTCAGGACCTCTTCGGTGAAGATCGGGGTTTTGCCCCTGATGCGGCCCCTGGGATCGATGACGGAGCTTATACCGGTGTTGGCGGCCCTCAGAAGGTACCTGTCGGTCTCGATGGCGCGAAACACATAGAAGGCGAAATGCTGAAACGGCGCCGATGTCCTGTTGTACCAGGCGTCGTTCGTCAGATTTACAAGGACCTGTGCGCCCCTTCTGACGGTCTCGTTCGTGATATAGGGGAATATGCCCTCAAAACAGATAAGTACGCCGATCCTGCCCGCATCAGTCAAAATTGGCGCATGTCCTTCACCGGGCATGAAATCCGCGCCTATAGCGGTGATCTTTGCAAGAAAGGGAAAGTAGGAGACTATGGGGGTATATTCCCCGAAGGGGACAAGGTGTACCTTGTTGTATACCCCGGCAGTCCCGCCTTTCTCATCTATATAATACACGGTGTTGAGAAGACTTCCGTTGCCTCCGAGCCCCACCGTCCCGAAGAGAAGCCGGGAGTGAAGCATGACGGGTACCGCCTTCACATACTTGTAGGCAGGGAGCTCCCGTTCGATGATGAAGGGCATTGCCGTTTCCGGCCAGACAATGAGGTCGGCGCCTTGCGCGAGGCCGAAGGTCAACCGGTAGTATTTGCTTACCGTCATCATCTTGAAGGATTCGTCCCATTTGACGTCCTGTCCAATATTTCCCTGGACTATCGCGACTTTGCGTGGTTCTGCATCCCTGTGCTGAACCCTCACAAAGCCAAAAACCAGGGTCGAGATAATGAGGACAAGGACAACACCGGTCCATGTCGCGGATACCCTTCTGCGGACCCATACGGCACAAATGATGCCGTTTACGGCCACGATCAGGAAGGAGATGAAGAACGTCCCCGTGACAGAGGCCGCCTGTATGAAGGGGAGAAAACCATACTGCGAATGAGCGAGGAACGACCAGGGAAAACCGGTCATCACCGCGCCCCTGGCATACTCCAGCAGGACCCATATGGGGGGAGCAAGCAGATAGGAAGGGACTCCGGTCCTTTTTTCCAGGACGGCGCAGCAAAGTGTAAAGATCCCCGTGTAAAGGGAAAGATAAAGAACGAAGAGAAGGAGGATCACTATGCTGACAGGGACGTTGATGCCCCCGTATTGGTTCATGGCCACAACCACCCAATAGATGAGTCCGAGCCAGGCGACCACCCCTGTTAAAAACCCCTGCCGGAAAGATAACCGAAGGTCGTCCCTGTCGATGGAGCGCATGAGGGGTACGAGGGCGATAAAAGCAAGGGGATAGAGGGACACCGGCGGCTGTATCAGGATAAGCATCACTCCCGATGCAAAGGCATACCCGTACCGTGAGGCAAGCCATGAGAGACGGTTTCTCCTGTCAGCGACAGCTTTCAAGAACCTTTCACATCCTTCGTATTGCACATCAGTGCTGCTTATTCGATAAGCGCCCGGAAAACAGGGTGCTCGAGAACAAGTCCCATGAGTTTCTTTTCCCGGTAACGCATCTTCCTCGCCTCGGACGCTCCCTTTAAGTGGTCGTAGCCCACGATGTGGACAAGACCATGAACTATAAGTCCAAAAAGTCTCTCGTAGAAGGGTATGTCCGCCTCGCGTGCCTCATCGTCGGCCCGCTCCACGGAGATGATGATGTCCCCGACCGCCTCGCCGGGCATTCCGTCAAGATAGGAAAAGGAGATCACGTTTGTGGGACGGTCTTTTCCAAAAAAGTCCCTGTTCATGACAGCGATCTTCCTGTCGTCCACGAAGAGAATGCTCAGGTCTCTGTCGTCAAGCTTTAAAGAGGCCAGTAATTCCCCTGTCACCCTGGCGATCACGCTTCGATTGAGCTTCATCAGTCTTTGGGAATTTTTTATCAGTACCGCCATTTTGTGTCCTTTCGGGGTATTCGATACGGTGGTGAAATATGCCGATGAGGATCGCGATGAAGCTCCTCTGGATCGCGTACAGGTCTTTCAGCGTCAGCTCGCATTCGTCGAGTTGGCCGTCGAGAAATATGCTCTCGATGATATGCTGCACATGGTTCTCTATTCTCTTGGGCGTGGGGTCGTCAAGCACACGGGAGGCGGCTTCCACGGCATCGGCAAGCATGATGATGCCGGCCTCCTTGGTCTGTGGTTTCGGTCCCGGGTACCTGAAATCCTGTTCCTCGATCACATGGAGCGACGGATCTTCCTGTCCCTTGGCTTTGCTGTAAAAAAAACTTACAAGAGATGTCCCGTGGTGCTCCTGGATGATACCTGTCAGCCTGCGCCCGAGCTTGTAGTCTTTCGCGAGTTCCACTCCCTCCTTCACGTGAGACATGATAATGAGGGCGCTCATGTTCGGGGTGATGCCTTCATGGGCGTCTTCGGAACCGGTCCGGTTTTCGATGTAATAATGGGGCATCTTCAGCTTGCCTATATCATGGTAGTATGCGGCAACCCGTGTCAGAAGGGGATGGGCGCCGATGCTCTCGGCGGCCGCCTTCGACAGATTGCCCACGACAATGCTGTGGTGGTATGTCCCCGGAGCGTTGAGCATCATGTCGCCCAGCAGGGGATGTTCCAGATTGGCGAGTTCCAGCAGCTTTATGTCCGTCGTATAATCAAAAACGCTTTCAATTACCGGCAGAAGCCCGAGGACTATGAAACTGCCGGCAACTCCATTTACGAGCACAAAAGCGATCCTGAGAGGAACGCTTCCCGACGAGCGGGCGGTGAAGAGATCATTGGCAAGCATGAAAAGACACATCAGGAACGCAGTGTACAGGCCTGCCTTCAGGATGGTATTGCGGTTCTCGCACTTACCTGAAAAGAAGGCGCCCAGTATCGATCCGGTAAAGGTATAAAGAAAAATACGGAGGCTGTTATCGAAGGAGAAAGCCAGCGTGGCCGCGTACACAAGGGAGAAGATGATGGCTATCTCCGAAAAAAGTACGATTCTCACTACCATGGCAAAAACGAAAACAGGGATGATATAAAAAAGGTCTTCAAGGCGGCTCTGGGCATAGCTTTCAAAGATCAGGTAAAAAGACTTCACCAGAAGCACGCAGAAAACGGTGAAGATGGAGCAGAAAAGAAGGTCTTTCTTCGACAGATAGAACTTCTTTATGTTCTTTTCGGAGTATTCATAGAGGATGGCGATAAGAAGAAAAAGAAGGATGAAGACGGCGATAAATCTCTTGATCGCAAAGACTTCACGCCTGTCCAGCGAGTTGAACGCGACGATCTTCCGAAGATGGTCCGCACTGACCCGCTCGCCTTCCCGTACGATTATTTCCCCCTTCTTCACTGTGACATCGGTCCCGGGGACGGAAAAGTCGACGGGCGCCCGCAGGCTTTCCCGGGCAATATCACCGGGCTGATATTCCACGATGAAAAACGGGTTCTTCGTGCTGACTACGAGGGCGAGGGCCACGGCAAGGCAGAAGAGAATAAGCAGCTTACCGTAGTTGAGGTACGAGGGAGGTTTATCCTTTCCGTTCTGCATTTCTGGATTCCTCCAATTCCACGCGTCGTGCCTCGTAGGCCCTGATTATCTTCTGCACCAAGGGATGGCGCACGACATCCTTTTCGGTAAAATAGACAAACTTGATGCCCTTGACATCTTTCAGAATACCTCTGACCTCGACAAGACCGCTTGTCTTTTTGTCAGCAAGGTCGATCTGGGTAATGTCACCGGTAATGACGGTCTTCGATGAAAATCCCAGCCGGGTCAGGAACATCTTCATCTGTTCCGACGCGGTGTTCTGTGCCTCGTCGAGAATGATGAAGGCGTCGTTGAGCGTTCTGCCGCGCATGAACGCCAGGGGCGCGATCTCTATAATGCCTCGCTCGATGAGCCGTGTGGCCCTGTCCATATCGACCATGTCGTACAGGGCGTCATAGAGAGGCCTCAGGTAAGGATTGACCTTCTCGTACATCGTGCCCGGCAGGTACCCCAGCTTTTCCCCCGCCTCGATGGCGGGACGGGTCAGGATGATCCGCGATACCTCGCGCCTGTAGTAAGCCGCCAGCGCCATTGCCATTGCCAGATATGTCTTGCCTGTCCCCGCGGGGCCGATGCCGATGACCACGTCGTACTTCTTCATCGCATGGACGTACTGTTTCTGGTTGGTGCTCTTGGGCGTGATAAGCTTCTTTGAGCCGGCGATGTATATCTGGTCTTTCTCGACGTCCCCGGCGGCTTCATGGGCATTTACGACAAACCGCACCGCGTGGTCGATATCCGACACATTCACGGGAAAGCCTTTTTTCACAATACCATGGAGTTCGTTTATGACCTTACCCGTATCTTCAATATCTTTCTTGCCTCCGATAAGGGTCAGGTGATTACCCCGGATGCTTGCCTTGATATTGAAGTATTTTTTGAGATACTTGATATTTTCTTCCCGTGGCCCGAAGAGGCTTCGTGCCACGTTTATATCATCGAAGGACAGCCTCAGCAATCCTTCATCGGTCTTCTCGTCCAACAATCCTCTCTTTCTCCTGTTTTACAGGTTATATATATCATAAAACGGTAATTTGCAAAAGAGGTAAGAATTTTCGCCGCCACTATTGCAAAGACCCTTATTCGATGGTATCGTTTGGAAAAAATTGCCACGGAGAACCGGTTCACCCTGTTCTCAGAAAGGAAGGCCATTTGCCGAAGAAGACGCTATCGTTCAAGACAGTGCTGATCATGGGGGTAGTCATAGGAATAGCCGTCATCGTCATCGCCGTCATCACCATTCACTTCCAGCAACGCAGGACCCTCACTGCCTCCGTTGAGGGAACCCTCCCCAGAATGGAACAGAAAAGCGGTTGGCAGGGCCTGTCAATCGATGCGGAAGGCGAACATCACTGCGTTGTGGAAAAGAAAGCTGACGGCGATGGTGAGATCGTCGGTGTCTGGGACAGGCTGACATACACCAGGGAAGGCCGGGACAATTACATAGAAAAACGCCGCAGGAACGGCATGTTCCTGACGGGAATGGAAACACTCGCATACCGGTATATACTCTACGATCTCAAATGTGCGATGCAGCCTAAACGGTACACCATCATGAAGGTCTTCGAGGTATCCGGGGACGGCAAGACGCTCGATTATGGGAAGGCAGGGAGCCAAAAAGACTGGGAAGACATCCCCGAAGGCACCATCATCGACAAACTGGCGAAAGTCGCCTGTCCGTGAACGACGACATTTTCAGTCCATAAGTATTTGTAATCAGCGGGCATTTCGTATAGAATATTGCGTCATGAATAAGGTTCTCATCATAGATGACGAAAAGAACATCATCGATTCCCTGTCGGTGATCCTTGAAGACGAAGGTTTTTGCGTACTGAAAGCCTCCGACGGAAAGCAAGGCCTCGCGATCTTCGAGAGTGAGGAGCCGGATGTCGTCCTCCTTGATGTTTGGATGCCCGAACTCGACGGGATACAGGTTCTCAAGGAGATACGGACACGCAAGGATGACGCGAAGGTCGTCGTCATATCGGGACACGGCACGATCTCTACGGCAGTCGAGGCCGTAAAGATGGGTGCATACGATTTTCTGGAAAAGCCCCTTTCCATCGACAAGGTTCTCGAGGTCGTCTCCCGCAGCATCGGCGCGGGGGCAAAGCACGATCCGGACGTGGCCCATTTCAGGCTGGAAGTGTCACCGGGACTAACGAGAACAAAGCAGAAAACGATCGGAAAGAGCACCGTCGTATACGGTGTGGGTCTTCATTCAGGCGTGAAGACGGGCATGATCCTCCTGCCCATGCCGGAAAACACAGGCATTATCTTCGAAACAATCCCCGACGGCGAACGGATACCGGCGTATATCGATTACGTCTTTTCCGTGGGATATGCATCGTCGGTGAAGGGCAGAAACAGCGTCGTCCGCACAATCGAACATCTCCTTTCCGCCTGCCATATGTACGGAATCACCAATCTCCTGGTCAAGGTAAGCGAAGAGATACCCATATTCGACGGCTCCGCCATAGAGATCTGCAAGAAGATCGACGAGGCAGGTACGGTGGAACAGGCCGACGGGATAGAGCCGCTTGTCATCACGGAAAGGGTGGAACTGGGAAATCTGAACAACGGAAAGTACCTCGCCGTTGAGCCCTGTGATGGCTTTGAGATCGACTACCTGCTGGAACAACAAAAACCGATCGGAACCCAGCAGTATCTCTTCCGGGGCAGCCTGAAAGACTATGTCTCCGATATAGCCCCTGCGAGGACGTTCGGGTTCCTCAAGGACTTTGAACAACTTGCTAAGATGGGGCTCGGAACCGGAGGGCGTATCAACAACTTCATTATCCTCAGCGAAGATGGCGTACTCAACACGAAACTGCGCTTCGAGGACGAGTTTGTTCGCCACAAGGTGCTGGACCTCATCGGTGACGTCTACCTGCTGAACCGCCCCATCATAGGCAAAATCACCGCCCGCCAAACAGGCCACGTGGAAAACATCGCGCTGGTAAAGGAATTGAAGAAAAGATTTCTGTAAAGGGGCTAGGCTCTAATCCCCATCTCTTACCTTTCCACCACGTCCTTCACCCCGTCGGATTTGTAGATGAATTTAGCGTCGCTTACCGGAGCGTTGACTTTGATGTTGGAAAATTCGACGGTGTTGACGTTGCCGGTGAACTCGACGATCTCTATTTTCCTCAGGAGGTTATTCTTGTCAACCCAGAGCTTCGCAATCGTGACAGAAGAATCCCTTTTGGGGATGAGTTCGAAATATTGCATGCCCGTCGTAATGCTGTGCTGTTTTACGGTGAAAAGGTTGTCTATGTGGGCAATGTCCTCTATGAGATCGAAAAAGGTACCGCCGGTCTTTTCCCGGCTGACCTTGCTCTTGAGGACGAAAGATTTGCCTTCTTCATCCTGCCACATATAATGGCCGTCATAAAGAAAGGTCTTGTCTTTGGGCTTCGTATATTTCCAGAGGAAGCCTTTCTGCCGTTTAAAGAAGAAATCACCATCGAACTCGCGAATTTTTTTGATGCCGGAGACGAAGATCTTCTGGCGAAAGGAAGCCTCCAGTGAATTGATGCCGGCATAGGTTTTCTTAATGGAATCAAAGGGGGATTTTACGTCACTGGGTGCCTGCGCCCGGGGCTCCTCCCGTGCCGCGGCCTTCTGGGCGCCGGCCGGCAAAGGTACCATGAAAACTACCGCCAGGATACAGCAAACGGCCAGCAACGACAGAAGGTTTGTTTTCTGAATCGGAATCATCTTTTTAAGACCTCTCTCGGTTTTACACCGTCGGAAGGGCCGACGATGCCTTCCTGCTCCATGCGCTCTATGATGCGGGCCGCACGGTTGTAGCCTATCCTGAACCTCCTCTGGACCATGCTGATCGAGGCTTCGCCTTTGGCCGATACAAACTCCACGGCTTCCTGGTATTTTTCGTCATCTATCGTTTCACCATTCTCTTCTTCTTCTTTTTCTTCGAGGATCTCGTGATGATATGTCGGCGCGCCCTGCTGCTTCAAGAATTCCACTATGCGCTTGATCTCCCCCTCGGAGACATACGAGCCGTGGAGCCTCTGAAGCCTGCCGATCCCGGGACTGAGAAAGAGCATGTCCCCGTAACCCAAAAGGCTCTCGGCCCCGTTTGTATCGAGTATGGTTCGGGAGTCCACCTTCGAGAAAACCTTGCAGGCGACCCGGGCAGGGAAATTGGCCTTGATGATACCCGTCAACACGTCGACGGAAGGCCTTTGCGTGGCAAGAATAAGGTGGATACCCGACGCACGGGCCATCTGGGCAAGACGGGCGATATATTCCTCCACCTCTTTCGGGGAGACCATCATGAGGTCGGCAAGTTCGTCGATAACGACGACGATATAGGGTATCGTCTCGCCTTCCTCCCGCATGACCTTATGGTTGTATTTCTCTATGCTGCGCACACCCTTTTGCGCCATCATGCTGTAGCGCCGCTCCATTTCGTCCGTCATCCAGTGCAGCGCCGTCTTTGCATTCTTTGCGTTGGTAACCACGGGCAGAAGGAGATGAGGGATGCCTTCATAAAAAGACAGTTCCAGCATCTTGAGATCGATCATGAGAAAACGGACCTGCGACGGGGTGGCCTTGAAAAGGATGCTGAGGATCATGCTGTTCAAGGACACGCTCTTGCCCGAACCCGTTGCACCTGCCACGAGGAGGTGGGGCATCTTGGCAAGGTCCGCCACGTAGGAATCCCCGCTTATCGTCTTTCCCAGTACGAGGGTGAGATAGGAGGGCGACGAGGTGAATACCTTCGACTCGATGATCTCCCGGATGTAGACCGTCTCCCGTTCCTTGTTGGGTATCTCGATACCCACCACCGCCTTTCCGGGAATCGGTGCGATGATCCTGATCGAAACGGCGCTGAGCGCCATCGCGAGGTCATCGGCCAGATTGGCTATCTTGCTTACCTTGACCCCCGGCGCAGGTTCGAATTCATACATGGTGATAACGGGGCCGGGCTTTACTTCCATTACTCTGCCCTCTATCCCGTAGTCCTTCAATTTCTTCTCGAGGATCGAGGCGTTCGCCTGGATCGACTCCTTGTCCACCTTCATTTCCTTCTTCTCGACATTATCGAGAAGAGTGGGATCGGGAACCTTGTAGGGCCCGATCTCCTTGAAAAATTCGAAGGTCTCCTGCACGGCCGGCGTTTTCTTCTCAACCGCCCTGGGGATTTCTTCCTCTTTCTTCTCCCGGGTCACCTTGATCTCGCGGCGGCGTTCGGCCTTTTTTCGCCTGGCAATACGTTCTTCGATCACCGCAAGGATAGGAGCCTGGACTATGAGGAACGCTGAGATAAGAAGAAGAACAAGAGCAATCAGAATGGTCCCGAAATTCCCAAAAAAATTCTTCAGCGCCTTCTCCAGGATTGACCCCAGGAATCCCGAAAACTCAATCTGGACTCCGCGCAGATAGACCTTCTCCATAAAAGCCTGAAGGAGAGTTCCAACGGAAAGAAAGAAGAGGACAAGTCCCGAAGAGAAGACGATGATGCTGGGCGGGTCTTTCTTCCTGACGTAAAAGATGCCGAAGAGGAGGCAAAAAGAAACCAGGAGATAACTCATAAATCCGAAAAGCTGGATGAAAAGATCGGACAGATACGACCCCGCCTTGCCGCAAAGATTGCGCGCCGATCCGTCTGTTACGGTGTGAAATGAGGGATCGAGCGGGTGATAGGACACAAGGCTGACAAAAAGAAACAGAAACACGCCGACGAGCGCAATCCCCAGCATCTCTTTTTTCAGTTCCTGAGACAAATCCATCCACCATCCATCATTGCGGCAGAGGCCTCACAGTGTTCCTTTTGCACTCGAGGACTCCCCTTTCGCCATGAGATCTTCAATGCGAAGCCTTACATCGTCCATTACTCGTGCCTTCTGAGATTTTTCCATCCCTTCAAGGGCTATCGGCTCCCCGACCTCAATGTATATTACCCCTTTTTTCAGGGGAACAAAACTCCCTTTTGGTTGCAGCGCGCTTGAGCCATAGATGCCGATGGGAACGACGGGCACCGCGGCCCGAAAGGCCAGGGTAAAACCCCCTTTCTTGAAAGGAAGGAGGTTTCCGTCAGCACTGCGGGTGCCCTCGGGAAAGATGATGATGTTCATCCCTTGGCGGATCCTCATCGCCGCTTTCTCGATGGCCTTGAGGGCCTCCCTGGCATTTTCCCTGTCGATACTTATATAGCCGGCCTTTTTTATGGCCCAGCCGAAAATGGGGATACTGAAAAGCTGCCTCTTGGCAATCCACTTGAAAGACAACGGCAACTCGGCCAAAAGCGCGTGAATGTCGAGGGCGCTCTGGTGATTGCACATGAAAACGTACGGGGGCGAGGACAAACGCTGGAGCCCTTCGATCCTGACCTTGATTCCCGCTACCGCAAGGTTCATCTTTCCCCAAAGGCGGGCCATGCGATGAAGGGTTTCCTCCCGGTTTCCGAAGAGAGCTACGACGAGGCCGATAAGGGAGATAACGATCGTTGAAACGATGAGACAGCACAGGACGATTGCCCTTCTCATCGGGAAATGTCCCCGAGAGCGTCCAGTACCGCCGTCACTTCATTCCTGATCGTCTCGTCGAGATCGTACGGGGAAACGCCCCTCTTGTCAGCCTCGATGATCTTCTCATTATGGGAGAGAAATCCGAGAAGGGGGAAGCCTTCAAGGTTCCCGCGGACAAGGGCTTCGTCCTCGGGACCTGCAATCTTGTTCCCCACGATGTACACGTTCCTTATTCCTATGTCGTCGGCAAGTTTTCTGACCTGGCGGGCAGTCTGGAAACTTCTTTTCCCCGGCTCCACGACAACAATGAGGGCGTCTATGTACTCCGTGGTACCTCTTCCGAGATGTTCGAGTCCGGCCTCCAGGTCGACGATGACGTATTCGTCCCGCTCTATCATGACGTAGGAAAGCAGGCTCCTCAAAAGGGCGTTCTCCGCGCAGAAACAACCTCCCCCGCCCTGAGGGATATTGCCGAGGATTATGAGCTTCACCCCGTCCCTCGCAAGGGAAAAACGCTCCGGTATGTCGTCGACCCGGGGGTTCAACTGAAAGAAGGCCCCGTACTGGCCCTTTTTCGTCCCTGTCCGTTCAGCGATGAACTCTTCCATGGCGGCCAGGGGTTTTACCGCTGCCAGGCTCTCTTCATCTATGCCGATGGCACTTGCAAGATTGGAGTCGGGATCGGCGTCGATGGCAATCACTTTTTTGCCCCTGTCGCCGAGTATCCGGGCCATGACCCCGGCAAGGGTCGTCTTCCCCGCACCACCTTTTCCTGAGACAGCTATCTTCATAATTTCCTGTGGTGAAACACTATCATCCTTTGCAAAGCGTTGTCAATATTGACTAAACAATGCGAGCACCGGGGATTACAGTCCACTGTCCGCGCCGCCGGATACGTGCTCGACAAGAAGCTCCTTTTCCTGGGGAGTTGCGATGATGATCAGGCTCATCTCTTTTTCGACGATCGTGTCGGGATAGGGGTTATAGACCCATTCCCCGCTGGGCTTTCGGGCTGAGATGAGCATGATGTTGCCGATCGTCTTAAAATCGATTTCCTTGACCGGTTTGCCTACAAAGGGCGAATCGGCGGGAATATGGACCTCCTCCACCCGCATCGGCGAATATTTGTCACGGAGCATCATGTCGAGGAAGGAGGTTACATGAGGCCGTATCATCTCCGACGCCATCCTGAGACCCCCGATGAAGTTGAGAGCCACAACGGAGTCGGCCCCTGCTCTTCGGAGCTTGTCGATGTTCTTCGTATCGTTGCACCGTGAAACGATCCTCAGGGACGGGTTGAGCTGCCGCGCCGTCAGGGAGATGACGATGTTGTCATTATCGGAATCCGTCGTTGCGAAAAGACCCTGCGCGTGCTCTATCATCGCCTTCCAGAGTATCTCGTTCTCCGTCGCATCTCCGACAACCAGATCGGCGTTAATATTGTTCGCCTTGAAAACGTCGAGTTTGGTATCGTCATTATCGATGGCGATAAAGGGCCGTTTTGTGAGGTACATCTCGTGCACCACGTAAAGACCCACCATTCCTATACCGCAGACGATATAGTGGTCTCTCATCTTAGCGATCCGTTTATCCATTTTCCTCCTCCTGAAAACCCTCCTCAATTCGCCTTCGATGATATATGCGGCAAGGGTCGTGAAAAGATATGCGATGGTACCGGCCCCCAGGAATACGTAGATGATGGTGAAGATCTTCCCCAATGGCTTGTTGTCGAGACCGATCACGTCGCCGTACCCTATGGTGGTAATCGTAATGGCTGTCATGTAAAGGGCGTCAAGCACGCTCTTCTCGGAACCGCCGATGATCTTGAACCCCACCGTCCCGATGACCACAACAGCGACAATAATCCCAATGATATTGAGTAGCTTCTTCGGTATGACTTTTAAAAACATGGCACATTATAGCACGGCGATAGAGATTAGAGAATAGTGTTCACCGATCGGGTGTCAAAAAAAGGAAGGGGTCAGGGATGCTCTGTCTCTTCTTTCTTCTTCCGTTCTCTTGACTCCTTTCCATCCGTGTCTTATTTTTTTGGGGAAAAACAACTTAATTCGAGGTGATCTGGACATGACAAGCGAACGGATGGAATTCAAGACCGAGGTCAAGCAGCTTCTCGACCTCATGATTCATTCTCTTTATTCACACAAGGAAGTTTTCTTGCGGGAGCTTATATCCAATGCTTCCGACGCCATCGACAGGGCCCGCTATGAATCGCTTACGAACAGCGAGATTCTTCAGGCGGGCAGCGGATGGAAAATAAAACTGATCATAGATAAAGATGCGGGAACCCTTACGGTCAGGGATAACGGCATCGGCATGACCCATGACGAGATCATCGAATCGCTTGGCACTATAGCCCGTTCAGGGACGAAGGAATTTCTTGAGGCCTTGAAGCAGCAGGAGGTCAAGGACAATCCCGAACTCATCGGGCAGTTCGGCGTGGGCTTTTATTCCTCGTTCATGGTTGCCGACAGCATCACCGTCTTATCCCGCCGCGCCGGTTCAAAAGAAGCACGGGGCATCAAATGGGAATCCACCGGCGACGGCACCTTTACCATCGATGAGGTAGAGAAGGAATCGAGGGGCACCGATGTCGTCCTCCACCTGCGCGAGGAAGAGAAGATGTACCTCAGCGAATGGGAGATCCGCAGCGTCGTCAAAAAGTACTCTGACTTTATCGAGCACCCCATCGTCATGGACGTAGAGAAAGAGGTCGAGAGCGAGCTGAAGAAGGGCGAAAAGGTCAAGGTGCGCGAGGAAGAGACCCTAAACTCCATGAAGGCCCTCTGGCTCAAGGAAAAATCGGAGGTCGGTGCGGAGGAATACAACGATTTCTACAAGCATATCTCCCACGATTTTCACCCCCCGGCGAAGGTCATCCACTACAAGGCGGAGGGAACCTCGGAATTTGCCGCGCTCATGTTCATACCGTCGACAGCCCCCGTGAACATGCTCTACAAGGATTTCAAATTCGGTCCGACGCTTTACGTGAAAAGGGTCCGGATCATGGACCACTGTGAAGACCTCATACCTCAGTACCTGCGTTTCATGCGGGGGGTCGTCGATTCCTCCGATTTGCCGCTCAATGTCTCCCGGGAGATCCTCCAGAACAACAGGCAGGTGGACATCATAAAAAATTCCATCACCAAAAAGGTCCTCGAAACTCTGGAGGAGATGAGGGACAATGACTACGACGCCTATATCAAGGTCTACGGGGAATTCGGCCGGGTCCTGAAAGAAGGGGTGCATTTCGATTTTTCCCGAAGGGAGTCCATCGCCGATCTCCTCCTTTTCGCGTCAACGAAATCCCAGGACGGCAAGCTCCGGACGCTCAAGGACTACGTGGACGGTATGAAGGAAGGACAGGAGGAGATATATTACATCGTCGGTTCATCCCTTTCGGACGCCGCAAATTCGCCTTACCTGGAAGCCTTCAAACAGAAGGAATACGAAGTCATCTACATGACCGACGACATCGACGACTTCATCTTCAATGGTTTCGAATACAAGGGAAAGAAGATGCACTCCATCACGAGGGGCGACATCGCTCTGGATAAGGAAAAGACCGGGCAAATAGAAGAAACGAAGAAAAGATATGCAAAGCTGATCGACCTTATCAAGGAGACACTCTCTGAAGATGTGAAGGACGTCAGACTCTCGGGAAGGCTCACCGACACGGTGTGCTGTCTCGTCGCCGACGAAGGCGATCTCGACCCCGCCATGGAGCGTCTGCTTAAGGCAATGGGGCAGGATCTGCCGCCCATGAAGCGGATACTGGAATTGAACCCCTCTCATCAGCTTTTCGCAACAATGAACGGCATCTTTGAGAAAGAGGAGGCCAGTTCGGAGCTGAAGGCCTACATACGGCTTCTCTACGATCAGGCGCTGGTTCTCGAAGGATCGAAACCCAAAGATCCCGCCGCTTTCTCAAAGGCAATAGCACGGATGATGGTGGAAAACGCAGAGAAGAAATGAAGAGGGGTGATAGGTGATGGGTGATAGGTGATGGGAAAGGCAGATAGCCTCTTACCCATTACCTATGACCCATGACCTCTCTTCATTCAAAAAACTCCATGAATTTTTCCTTGAAGCCCTTGCGTGTTGTCGGTGAGGAATCCTTGAATTCCACCGCCAGTTCTTCGACGAGGGTCTTCTGCCGGTCCGTCAGGTCCGAGGGAATAACGATGTTGAGATATACGAGCTGGTCCCCCCTGCCGTAGCCGTTAGACTTGCTGACACCGAGGTTCTTGAGCCTGAACACTCTTCCTTGCTGTGTTCCGGCGGGTATCTTGAGAACTGATTCGCCTTCGATAGTGGGGATCGTGATCTCGCCTCCAAGGCACAAGAGCGGAAAACCGACGTCAACCTGAACGATGATATCGTCACCGGCCCGCTCGAATATGGCGTGTTCCTTTACCTGCAATACAATAAAGAGATCGCCGGGAACGGTATCGCCGGGCTGCTGCATTCCTTCGCCCCTCAGTTTGAGGCGGCTGTTGCTGTCGACACCCGGTGGTATCCTGACCTTCAGCTTCTTTTTGGTCTTGACTGTCCCCTTCCCCCTGCAGTTCTTGCAGGGGTGCTTTATGACCTGGCCCTCGCCTCCGCAATATTCGCAGGTCCTGTTGATCGTAAAAAAACCATGGCTCTGGCGAACCTGGCCGCGCCCGCCGCACTGTTTACATATTACAGGCTCATAGCCCGGTTCTACCCGCGAACCGTTGCAGACCGGGCACCTCTCCTCCTTCGGAATCTCGATCTCTTTCTCTCCGCCGAATATCGCTTCCTCGAATTCTATGGTGAGATTGTACCTGAGATCGCCGCCCTTTCTCTGGCGGGGTCGTTGATTGCCGAAGAAATCACTGAAGAGGTCGTTGAAAACAGAGTCGAAATTCCCCTGAAATCCAAAATCGAAGGCCGACCCCATATCGCCGGCCGTCCCGAACCGCTCGTAATGATTTCTCTTCTGGGCATCCCCCAGAACTTCGTAGGCCTCATTGATCTCCTTGAACTTTTCCTCAGCCTGATGGTCTCCGGGATTGCGGTCGGGATGGAATTGAAGGGCAAGTTTACGGTATGCCTTCTTTATTTCTTCGTCGGTGGCCCCCCGCGATATGTTGAGGACCTCGTAATAGTCCACGTGCCTGCCTCTCATGATGCGCCTTTCTGTCGTTTACTGGATCTCGGGCTTTTTGGAAACCCCTACCCGTGATGGTCTGATGAGTCTTTCGTTCAGGAGATATCCCTTCTGGAATTCCGAAACCACCGTATCGGGCTCCTTGTCTTCATGCTCTTCCTGGTAGAGAGCCTCGTGGAAGTTAGGGTCGAATTTCTGGCCCACGGCTTCTATCGGCCTGGCGCCTGCTTTCTCAAGCACCCTCAGGAACTCGTTAAGGGTGATTTTTACCCCTTCGTAGATGGATTTATGATCCTCAGTAGATTCAGCGTGCTTCAAGGCCATTTCAAGATGATCGATGACAGGGAGCAACTCCTTGATAATGACCTCGTTTGCGTATTTGAGGGTGTCCTGTTTTTCTTTGGTCTTGATCTTCTTGAAGTTCTCGAAATCAGCCCCGAGATAGAGCAGTTTTTCCTCGAGGGATTTGATCTTTGCATCCTTCTCACCGAGTTCCTTTTCCAGCTCAACGGAGGCATCGTCTTTTTTCTTTTTCTTTTTGTGATCCTCGTGTTTATGCCCGTTTTCCTTTTCTTCCGCCTTGTTTTCGCATCTTTCTTCTTTCTCGTCAAGAAGCTGATCTTTGTCTTTTTCGTTCATTCAGGATCCTCACATCAATTTAAACAGATCTGTGACGGCCCGCGCCGTATAATCGACTATCGGGATCAGACGTGAATAATTCATCCTCATCGGCCCGATGATACCGAGCAAACCGTAGCTGTTCTGCCCTATCCGGTAGGCGGAGGTTATGATGCTCATACCCTCCATCCCTTTCATGTCACTTTCGCTTCCCAGAATTACATTAATCCCTTCTTCGCTCAGATACCTGTCAAGTAATTGTATCAATCTTTCCTTGTTTTCAAGCGCTTTGAAAAGATCTTTGAGCTTTTCGACGTCGGAAAATTCCGGGATACCGATCATTTTCGACGCCCCTTCTATATAAATCTCTCTCTTCTCTTCTTCGCCCACAAGCACGTCCAGGGCATCCTGTATCTTCCGATAGAGGGTCTGGAAGTTTTCCCTGTCCTTTCGCATGTCCTTGATGATGTTTTCCTTCAGCACGTAAAAGGGCATGCCGGAGAAACGTTCGTTCATGTAGTGTTTCATCTCGTCAAGAACGCCTTGCTCGATGTCTTCGCCGGTATCGACGAACCTTCTGTGCACCATGCCCGATGTCGTAACGAGGACAATAAGAATGGTATCCCGGGAAAGTCTGACGAACTCAACTTCCTTGAAAAGCATCGTATCCACCCTGGGCTCGACAACGATGCTCGGGCATCGCGAAATGGCCGCGAGCACCCGCGAGGCATCCGCCATTACCTCTTCCGTGTATGCATACCGGAGCCGGGACAACGTCTCCAGGGCCTTGAGTTCCTTTTTTCCCGGAACCCCCGAAGCCGGCAGGCTGTTCACGTAATAGCGAAATGCTTTTGGTGTCGGCACCCGCCCGGCCACCGCATGGGGCTTATAGAGAAAACCAAGTTCCTCCAGTTCGCCCATCGTGTTGCGAATCGTGGCAGAGCTGACTTTCTTCTTCATTGCTTTGGAGATCGTAATGGAACCTATCGGCTCGGCGAAGACAATGTAATTCTCGACGATGAGTTCCAACACAGACCTCTCACGGTCATTCAAAATTTCCCTCAACCCTTTCATTCTGATACAATAAATTAATTATCTGGCATGTCTTTGTCAAGAAAATGGCGATAGCCCCGTTGGCGCCGCAAAAGAATATCCGCATTCCCCGATTTCCCTGACAGAGAAACGGAGAATCTCACGGCCTGTATAAAAACTCTCCGGGGTAGATTTTCGATCCTATATCACGATCTCGAAGGTGGTCGGATGCCAGTTGCGGTACGAACTCGCTTCTCCATACCGTTTCATTGCCATGGTTTGTACGTTGAGGTCGTAGGGACCGGCAGCTCTGCCGTCCCGGACGATCACGCTGCCGGTGGCCGCCGCGGCATGATTGACCGCCGCTTCTGAACTGGTCTTTCTTTCTGTCGTGACCGGTTTGAGGGTTACCGTTGCGGGCACGTAGGCAACGACGCGGTCGTCTGCTGCCTGCACCGTTTTCTTCTGTGAACTGATCGCAACTTTGTCGAAAGCAGCAAGAAATGAGGGCAGAGCCTTTCTCGAATCCGCTTCGCCTCCGTCATCCCGGCGGGCGTCTTCGCCTCTTCGCGCCTCGGAGATAACAGGAACCTGCGGGCGTGTCTTTATGTTTTCTGTCGAAAAAACGATGGCGTTCACCTGTATTGGAGTATAATAGCATCTTTTTGCTTTTTCTACGAGAAAAACTTCCGTTCCGCCCGCATGTCGGCTCTGGGCCTTCTTTCTTGACTTTCACGGCCCCGTGCAGTATTGATTTCATACATAAAAGGAAAGGACTCTTGCGATGACCTGCGATTCAAACCTCTGCCGCATCTTTGTGCTTCGCGACCAGAAGCTACTCGTTGACATGTCAACGCAACCCCCTGCTATTCCGATGCAGGGTACCGCAGAAGGCATGGGGCTTTGCTTTGCCGACGGATATCACCTCGGTTCCCGGGACGGCCTCGACTGCCATGCCTTTTCAGTTCCGATCCTGACTGAACCCCCCCGGGGTATGGATTTTCTCGGCCTCCGAAAGCTTTTTGGTGTCCTGGATCCCGGTCAATATGCGATGGCCGTCAGGGCCTTCGCCCTTCTCAACTGGGACAGGACCTGCCAATTCTGCAGTGCCTGCGGTTCCAGGCTGAAACGACATGCCGTCATCCTTGCCAAGGAGTGCGACGCCTGCGGCTTCACCATGTTTCCCAGGATCTCTCCGGCCGTGATCGTTCTCGTGGAAAGGGGCGACAAGGTCCTGCTCGCCCGGGCGAGCAGGTTTACCGAAAATCTCTACAGCGTCCTGGCGGGGTTCGCGGAACCCGGCGAGGCCCTGGAAGATGTCGTCAAAAGGGAGATCCGGGAAGAGGTCGGAATAGAGATCAAAGATATCCATTACTTCGGCAGCCAACCCTGGCCCTATCCCGATTCTCTCATGATCGCCTTCACTGCCACCTGGGCGGCTGGCGAAATCGCCGTCGACAACGACGAAATCACCGAGGCGCGGTGGTTCACCGCCGCCGACCTGCCGAAAATACCCGACAAGGTCAGCATCGCCAGATGGCTCATAGACTGGTTCATCGAAAAACACCGGAAGGGAATGTGAATGAAAGCGATAGTCTTTGACAGGGGACTCACGTTCACTCATGACAGGCAAAAACCGGTGCCTGTGGCCGGGGAGGCCCTCATCAGGGTCACTATGGCCGGCATATGCAATACCGACATGGAGATAACCAGGGGTTACCTGGGGTTTCGCGGGATCATCGGCCACGAGTTCACGGGGATAGTGGAGGCCGTGGACGGCAGGTCGAGAAAACTGATCGGGAAACGGGTCGTCGGTGAGATAAACTGCGGCTGCCGCCGTTGCGACCTGTGCCTCGCAGGTCTGGAAAAGCACTGCCCCCACAGAACAACCCTCGGTATACTGGGAAGGGAGGGCGCCCTCGCCGAATACATGACGCTCCCCGCGCGAAACCTCCACGAGATACCCGATGGCCTAACCGACGACGAGGCGGTCTTCGCCGAACCGCTCGCCGCCGCCTTCGAGATACTGGAGCAAATCAGGATCCGGCCCACCGATAAGGTTCTTGTCCTCGGGGACGGGAAGCTCGGCATTCTCTGCGCCCTCGCACTCAGGCTCACCGGGGCCGAGCTGACCCTGGCGGGAAAACACCCTTCCAAGCTGGGAATTGCCCGGGATCAGGGTGTGCCGGTGGTGCTGGCAAAAGGCCTCCCGCCGAACAGCAAATACGACATCGTCGTGGAGGCAACGGGCAGCGCCGATGGCTTCGAGTCCGCCATGCAGCTCACAAGACCGCGCGGGACGATCGTTCTGAAAAGCACCGTGGCTCATGGCGCCCCCATCAACCTCGCTCCCCTGGTCATCGACGAGATCACCGTTGTCGGCTCCCGCTGCGGCCCTTTCAAACCAGCCCTGAAGGCCCTCGCTGAAGGCCGCATCGACGTAAAACCGCTCATTTCGGCGGTCTTCCCCCCCGAAGAGGCGAAGAAGGCCTTCGTTTCCGCGAAAAAGCGCACCACTCTCAAGGTACTCATCGATTTCAGAACAGCAGGGAAGAGAAACCGGGGACAATAAACCGACCGCCTGTCCAGCACCTCCCGAATCTTGTCAATGAGGCTATTCAGCGACAGCGGTTTGGCAATGAAGTTGAATTCCCTGTCTTCGATCCCTTTGTCGAGAACAACGTCCTTCGTGTATCCCGGTTGCCTTCTGCCGGCCCCCATATTATTATAGTTTCACTATAATGGTCGGGAAACGCGCACCTTCCGTGGTCGTGGCCCTCAAAGACATGCTTTACATCTCTTACCTGCTGCCCGCGGGGCGGATCGCGCCCCATATCCCCCGCGTTCTCACGCCCGCGACGGTCGACGGCACCAACGCCTTCCTCTCCATCGTAATCTTCAAAGGTAACACGAAGAAGGCCTTTCATATCCCGGCCCCGCCCATCCCTTTCGACCAGATCAATATCAGGACCTATGTCGTAGACCCCCAAACCGGCGCACCGGCGGTCTATTTCATAAAATGCGGGATCAGGGGCAAACTCATCACCTTTCTGTACAAAACCCTCTCCGGAATGCCCGTGGAAAGTTGTTCCTTCGATATCTTCAGCGGCGCCGGCCCCGACGGACATTATGATGATTATCGTGTGGACGGCAACTGGCATGGGCCTTTGGCCATCCGTGCCACCGAGACCGTGCCGTCGCTTGCCGCTCTCGACCCGTTCCCGAACCCCGCCGATGCCCTTCAGTATCTCATGGACCCCGTCGCGGGTTTCTACACGGCATGGGGCAACCTTCTCAGACTTGAGATATTTCACGAACCTTTAAAGCCAAGGGTCTGCCGCGCCGCCCGCGTTGACATTTCCCATCTCGAACACCTGGGCATTCTCAGCGCCGAAGAGATCGGGCGACCGCACAACCTCCTTTTGGTTCCTTACACGCCTTTCGAAATATTCCTGCCGCCGAAGAGGCAGAAATAACACAAGGAGGGGTGATCTTTATATCTTCTTCATTCATTGGACATTTTCTTGTTTCAGGCATATATTGATTTCCATCGCAAACACTTCTCTAAGGGCTTCCGCGATGCGAATGACGAAGCGAAACCTTGCCGCATCGGTAAGGACGAAAGGACTTGGAATATGGGGCCTTCGATAATACGGACATACGACCTGTGGAAACAGTACGAGGACGAAGGGCGCGGCGGCATGGCGCTAAGGGGCATCGACCTCGAGATCACAAAAGGCCAGATCATAGCCCTCTTCGGAAAGAGCGGCTCCGGAAAGACCACGCTCCTCAATCTCATCGCCGGGTTGGACGGGCCGACGAAAGGCCGCATTGAAATCGACGGCGAGGATCTGGCGGTACTCGGCGAAAGGGGCAGAACCCTCCTTCGGCGCAAGAAGTTGGGTTTTGTCTTCCAGTTCTTCAATCTCCTGCCGACGCTCACGGCGCTTGAGAACGTCCTGTTGTCCCTCGAACTGGCGGGTGCGGCTGACAGGCGGCCTGCCCTGGAGGCACTGGCGCTTGTAGGCCTGTCCGGCAAGGAAGGGCGCTTCCCCCATGAACTCTCCGGTGGTGAACAACAGCGGGTCGCCATAGCACGGGCACTCGTCAAAAGCCCTCCCATCATCCTTGCCGACGAACCCACGGGTAATCTCGACTCCGTTACGGGAACACAGGTGTTGGATCTGCTGGTGAGGAGGTGCCGTGAAGCCGGAGCGACTCTCATGATGGTGAGCCACGCCCTCAACACCTGCGAATATGCCGACAGGATCCTGCGCATGAGCGATGGCAGGATCTTTGAAGAAAGCTCGTGCGAGGGTCTTGCCCCTTGAACGGTGTCATCCGGTCATTCCTGCGGTATCTGGTCCGGCGAAAAAGCCTGAGCGTCCTCCAACTTCTCGGCATCGCCTTTGGGGTGGCTGCCGCGGTGGGAATGACGCTGGCCTCCCGGTCGGCCCTTCAGAGCCTGGGAAGCGCCGTCGATTTCCTTCGCGGAGGGACAACCCATACCATTGCACGCCCGGCCGGGCCAATGGAAGAGGGGCTTCTCGCCAGAGTCATGGGAGACCCCGCGGTAAAATATTTCGCTCCCGTCATCGACCGGAAGGTAAGACTGGAGGGGGGCGAGCAGGTTCGCATGCTCGGCGTTGACCCCTTTCTTGACAAGGATGTCCGTACCCTAACGGCCCGGATAGCCGCTTCCACCAGAAATAATACACAGGAGGAGGCCTTTTCATCCTTTTTGTTCGATCCCGGGGCGGTCCTCATCGATGAGAACGTAGCCAGAAGCCTGAACCTTTCCCCGGGCAGCACTTTCAATACCATGCAGGGACCTCTGCGGGTCGTTCACATCTTTCCCAATCCCTCCGGAGAGCCTCTTATTATCATCGATATCGGCCATGCCCAGGAATTCTTTCGCATGAGGGGATATGTCGACCGGGCCGACCTTGTCGTCACCGACGAAGATGCATTTCGCGGGCGATGGGCCACGGGTTTCACGATCGAATCCAACACCCAGAAAGCGCAAACCTTATCGGCGCTTCTTGGCGCCTTCAGGCTCAATCTTCAGGCGTTATCGCTCTTTGCCCTTTTTGTCGGCGTCTTCCTCATCTACAACACGGCCATGTTTGCCGTGGTAAGCAGGCGCAGGGATGCGGGTATTCTGCTGGCCATCGGCGCGTCCCGCGGCCAGGTCACGGCAGCTTTTCTTGTCGAGGTCCTCCTTCTCGGGGTCGCCGGGGGCGCCCTCGGCGGGGTTCTCGGCTACCTGCTGAGCGGGTTTCTTGTGAAGATTGTCGGCAATACCATAAGCACGCTCTACTTCTTCCTGAAACCCTCCGTACTCCCCTGGTCTTTCTGGAATCTGGCGGGAGGGGTTTTCCTCGGCTGCGCCGCCAGCATTGTGGGCGCTCTGCCATCGCTTCTCGAGCTTCGCCGCGTCCAACCCGTTGAGGTCTTGCGGGGAAGGATCGCCTCCCGCGGCGCATCGAGAAGGATGAAGACGATAGCACTGTCGGGGCTGGTCTGCCTGGCGGCGGCCCTCACCCTTTTCGGGCTCTCTTTTCTGAACGTGTATATCGGTTTCGCCGGTGCCTTTGCCTTTCTTCTCGGTGCCAGCCTTTTCGCGGGGTTTGTGATCATCCTGCTGGTACCCGTCATGAAACGTCTTTTTTCCCGTGCCATGGGACTCGCCGGCAAGATAGCCATCGGGAACATCAGGGAGAACCTGGGCAGGACCTCTGTTGCCGTTGCCGCCTTCATGATCACCCTTTCCATGTCCATCGGCCTCGGCTCCATGATCGACAGCTTTCGCCAATCCCTTCTGTGGTGGATGAACAGTCAACTGAGGGGCGAACTCTACGTCTCCACAAAGGCCGATGTAAACGTTCCGGAAGAGTTTTATGAAGAACTGAAAAGGATGTCGGGTATCGGTGGCATCGACGTCTTTCGCAACGTCCCGATAACCTTCAGGGGCAAACCGGCCTCCATCACCTCCATAGACGCGTCCGTGCTTCAGCGATACGACCGGTTCGGCTGGCTGGAGGGCGGGGACGAGAACTGGGAACCGGTTAAACAGGGCGGAGCCATCGTTTCCGAAAGTTTCTCCCGGCGGTTCAACGTCAAAAGGGGTGACCGGATCACCATCGAGACGGCTAGCGGCCCCGCGGACCTCTCCGTAGGCGCTGTCTTCTATGATTACGCTTCGGAACACGGGGTCATCATGATGGACCGATCCACCTATCTCAAACTCTTTGGTGACAGGACCATAAACAGCCTGGGTATCTTCATCGACGAAGGGAATCCCGATCGCGCAAAGATCATCGATCAGGTGAAACTGAGGGCCCGCGCCCTTGGCCTCCCCTTCGCCACCCGCGAGGAGTTTCACAAAAGGATACTCGATATCTTCGACAACACCTTCGCGGTTACGCGCTCGATGCGTGTCCTGGCGATCATCGTCGCCTTTTTCGGCATTGCCGGAGCGTTGATGACCCTTTTTGTCGAGCGGCAGAAGGAGTTCGGCATCTACCGTGCCCTGGGGTTCTCGACAGGCGACGTGGCCCGCATGACCATCGCGGAAAGCCTGGGGCTGGGGCTTGTAAGTTTTCTCATGAGCACCGTTGTCGGAACCGTCTTCGCCGTCATCCTCATCAAGGTCATCAACCTCCAGAGTTTCAACTGGACCATTTTCTATCATTTCACCGCCCGGCCCTACCTGGTGACGGCGCTGACGACGCTTACGGCGAGCCTCGCTGCCTGTGCATACCCGCTCTGGTCGGTAATTCGCAAATACCCCGTCATGCAGATCAGGGAGGAATGAGACAGATGAAGACCCGGCACGACCTGTTCCCTCCATTCTTCGCTCTTGTTATCCTCACCCTTCTCTGCACGGTCTTAATACCCCTCGGTCTTTCCGCGCAGGACTGGAAGACGGCCCTGACTCCCCGGCAGTGGTCTTTTCCCCACGACCATGGCAGCCACGGGGAATACAGAACCGAATGGTGGTATTTTACGGGGAACCTGACCGATAACGAGGGAAAAAGGTACGGATACCAGCTTACCTTCTTCCGCTACGGCCTTGCGGAACAGGCAAAGATTCCCGCGAATCCATGGTCCGTACGGGACATCTACCTCGCGCATTTTGCCCTTACCGATGCGTCGAACGGCACTTTCCACTTCCGGGACCGCGCCTCCCGGAAGGGGCCGGGATTTGCGGGGGCCGGCAAGGACGCTATGGATGTCCATGTCCTCAACTGGTCCGCCGTCATGAAAGACGGAAAGATCGACCTCAATGCCGCCCGTGACGGGATGGAACTGTCGCTGTGCCTTGTGCCCGCGAAACCCCTTGTCCTCCATGGTCGACAGGGGCTCAGCAAGAAAGGTCCCGGGCCCGGGCAAGCCTCATACTACTATTCGTTTACGGATTTGAGGACCCGGGGAACCCTCAAGACCCCGGGTATGAAAAACCCTGTCTCAGTCAGGGGTATGAGCTGGTTCGACCAGGAATTCGGTTCCAACCAACTCTCACCCGGACAGGAGGGCTGGGACTGGTTTGCGCTGCACCTCGGTGACGGCCGCGACCTCATGGTCTACTATCTCAGGAAAAAGGACGGCACAATAGAAAAGGAATCATCGGGCACCCTTGCCGAACCCGACGGGACCTCACGACACCTCACCATTTCAGACATGGAAACCACCGTCCTGGCCCACTGGAAAAGCACGAGGACAGCCGGACGATATCCGGCGGGATGGCGCATCCGGATACCCACGGCCGGCATCGATGTCACCATCAGGCCCCTCGTTGCGGATCAGGAACTCGTCAACACGGTATCGACGGGAATCACCTACTGGGAGGGGGCCGTGGACGGAAAGGGAACCTCAAAGGGAAAAGAAGTGGCCGTCGAGGGATACGTGGAGCTCACCGGCTACGCCGGTACCCTGGGCGGGGTCTTTTAGGGGCGCTTTCGGGTTGCGGGTTTCAAAGTTCGGGAAAAAGGTTATCGATCCTGCTATAATTTTCCAGACCATCGGCCGGGGTTTTTGGCTGTTGTCTGATACTCGGGACTGAAAACGCCTTTACCAGGAGGGTGTTATGGATAAGATAACCATCGGCATCAGCAGCTGTCTTCTCGGGAAGAAGGTGCGGTACGACGGGGGACATAAGAATGATCGCTATATAACGGACACCCTGGGGCAATTCTTTGACTACATCCCCGTATGCCCCGAGGTCGAATATGGCCTTCCCGTTCCCCGGGAGGCAATGCACCTCGCCGGTGACGTCGATAACCCCCGGCTTGTCACGGTCCGTTCGGGCGTGGACCACACGGAAGGGATGAAAAAGTGGGCGGAAAACAAGCTTGAAGAGCTGGCGCCACAGGGATTTTCCGGCTACATATTCAAGAGCAAATCGCCGAGTTCAGGCATGCGGGGGGTCAAAGTCTATGTGGGCTCCGCTCCGCCGGTCCACCGCGGCGTGGGCATCTTTGCGGCCGCCTTCATGAAAAGGTTTCCCCTCATACCCGTTGAGGATGAGGGCCGGCTTCACGACCCCGGGCTGCGCGAGAATTTCATCGAACGCGTATTCGTCTTCGCAAGGTGGCGGGAATTTGTAGAAAAAAAGGGTTCCATAAAAGATCTCGTTGAGTTCCACAGCAGGCACAAGCTCCTCATCATGGCCCATAGCCCGAAACACCTGTCAGCGCTGGGCAGACTGGTTGCGGGGAAACGGGGGTTCGGCCCTGATGTCCGGGACCTCTACATCGAAACTCTGATGGAGGGGCTTCGTCTCATCGCCACAATCCGCAAGAACACCAACGTTCTCCATCACATCATGGGTTACTTCAAGAAGAATTTGAGCGGCGACGAGAAAAAGGAACTTCTCGAGATAATCGATCGATACCATCGGGGTCTGATACCGCTCGTGGTGCCCGTGACGCTCCTGAACCATTACGTCCTGGGCTATGATGAATCGTATCTTAAAGACCAGTACTACCTCAATCCCCATCCCGTGGAACTCATGCTCAGGAATCATGTGTGAAGAGCCGGACGGGCTCCCAAGCCCTCAACCTTTCAGAGGAGGTAGGCCATGAAAAGGGTGATTGCATCCATACTTGTCGTGCTGGTGTTTCTGGTCCTTGTCCCCTATGTCTTTTCGCTTACAGCAAAGCAGCAGCCGGGTCAAAAGATCGAAAGATTTACGGGAAGGGTTGCGTCGATCAGCACTCCCGATATGAAAATGGTCGTCGAGTCGATGAAGGCTGGCATGACCTTTGAGATCGGCGGTGCCAGACTCAATGGTTACAAGACCGTTAATAACATAAAGGAAGGCGACCGCGTAACGGTGCAGTACGTCATGCACCAGGGAAAGGCAACGGCACGGACCATCACGAAGAACAAGTCCTATCGGGGTAATGGACCGTTGGGACCGGTAATGGCCCTGCATGACGCCAGATAATGGAGGAGGGCCGCGGCCCGCGGCCCTCCTGATCGTCGAAACAATTTTAGCTGCTGCACCCGGATCCACAACCACCGCTCGTAGTGGCACAGCAATCGTCGCCTTTCCTTGCAAGCGCAGACTTCAACAGAAATCCTGCTCCCATTTCCGATTCTACAAAATCGACACTAATGGGTTTGGCTTCCTCAAAAAGTTCCTTATCAATGATGAATTTCACTCCCTGTTCGGTGAATATCTCATCGTTGTTCAATGGCCCATCCAGGGCCATGCCCAATGAGGGCCCCGATCAACCACCCTCGGTCATCATTATCCTGACCGACTGCGGATCTCCTTTGCCTTCGAGGAGCTTTCTTATGACCTCTCCGGCTTTTTCTGTAACTTCAAACATAAATTCTCCTTTCTCCAGAGCTTGGGCACCCAAGAATCGGCACCATGTCCCATTAAGATATACACAATTAATTTTTTGTCAAGAAGCAAGCCATAACCATATGATACTAAAGGTATAAAGAGGTGGACGCGGGGTGAGCTTCTCCATGGTGTTGAGCTATAATTAGAAAGACATCCTTTCCGGAGAGGTGACTGAATGTTGACCATGTCTGTTATGCAAGGGCTTACAGGATTTCTGGCCGGTGTTGCAGCCGGCATTGTCATGGGCGTCGTTTCCGACATTGCCGCCCGGTTACGGCTTTTCAGGTCAAGCCTGTTTGTCATTGACGGGAATTTCCTCCTGAGATCGCTTGGCATCCAAAGCAATCCGCATGCCGTCTATGTCACCGGTATTCCCGTGCACCTGGCTACAAGCGGTGTGTTCGGCGCGTTCTACACGGCGGGAACCTCGCTCGCCGGCCTTCAAACCTTTTCTGCGTGGTTGACGGCTCTATATGTGCTTCTGCTGTGGCTCGCCATGCTCTTTATTGCTCTGCCCCTGGCCGGACAGGGTTTTCTCGGCGGCAAGGCGGGACGATCGACATGGCTCGAACAGCTCGCGCTCCATATTGTTTTCTTTGCGGTATACTATGGAATGCTCCAGGTTATCTAGCCCGCCCTGCCTGCCTTTTCTCAGGCGATCCGGTAACGACCCGCCTCTTCAGTGACGAGACCGTCCCTGACCATTGTACGGAGTACGCGCACCAATCGATCCGCGCCATGACCCGTGGCATCGATGATGTCATCGATCGCCATGGGACCCGCCCCGAGAAGAAGCCTGATCATATCACCCCTCACCTTTCTGTCGGAATCATGAAAAGGCGCCTGTTTTGCATAGCCGGCGCTTTTCCTGTTTGGATTGTTCGCTGTCCCGCCCAGTGCGGATCCATAATCCATAAGGGCGTAATACCAGTCCCTGGGGTTCGATCGGTCGAGGGCCGCCTCGACAAGGGGCATGAGCTGCCTGTCCGACACCCTTTTACAGTCCGTGAAGAAATGGTGAATAAAAACCCTCCTGATATTCGTTTCGATAAAGGCCAGGGGCGCATTAAAAGCAAAGGCCATTATGGCCCCGGCTGTAGCCTCCCCAACCCCGGGCAAAGCGAGCAACAACTCGCGGACTCGGGGAAGCTTCCCCGAGTGTTTCTCGATCACCGCCTGAGCGAGCTTTTTAAGCGAGAGTGCCCTTCGGTTGTAACCCAGGCCCTGCCATGCCTCCATGATCTCCCGAAGCGGAGCGCCCGCCAAAGACTCAAAGTCCGGCAGTTTCACCACAAAAGGCTCAAATTTTTCTTTTACCCGTTCAACGCCAGTCTGCTGCAGCATAATCTCGGAGACAACTATCCGGTACGGTGTGATCCCTTCCCTCCAGGGAAACATTCGTTTCCGGCGTCTGTAGAATGAGAGAACTTTCCGCCGGAATGCCTTCATAGCCCGGAGGTCTGCGCAGAGATCACCGCAGACGGGCGGCTCCCCTGTCCCGCGTGGAAGGGAATCTTTATTTATCCTGGGATTCGGCAATATCTTCAGGGCTAAGCTCGGGCAGGTCCCGGATTATGTCGCATATGCAAAGCCTCGTATAGGGAAGCTTCTCGGGATCATAGGTCGTGAAACTATCCTCGATAGTCTTTCTCTCGCCGTCATTTCCGCCGCCCTTCATGTTCATGTTCCACCATATCAAGAGGGCGAAATCAGCGAAACGACGAGAATAAGCAGGGCAAGTCCGATACGATAATAGGCAAACAGGTCAAGAGTGTGCTTTTTCAGGTATCCGATGAGAAATTTAAGGCTTACAGCACCAAAAACAAAGGCCGAAAGCATCCCCCAGATATACAGGATAGTCGCGTCCCCCTGGAACTGGACGTGTCGCATCTCGTATAGAGACGTCCCGAGGATGATGGGAATGGAAAGCATGAAGGAAAAGTCGACTGCCTCGCTCTTTCTGAGGCCGAGAAGAAGAGCCATCGTGATCGTTATACCGCTTCGCGACGTACCGGGTACAAGGGCGACCGCCTGTGCGACACCGATGGCGATGGCGATCGGCATGGTTAAATCGCTTCTGTCTACCGTGATACGCTCGGAGACTATCATCAGGATGGACACGAGGGCGAGCATGAATGCCGCAACGAAAGGTACTCTCAGGTAGGTCTCTATGATGTCCTTGCCAAGCAGGCCGGCAACAACCGCCGGGATGGTGGCCACAACCATCTTGAAAAGCATCGATTGCCCGCCGTGGCCGTTTCTGAAATCGACGAGGCCTTCGACGACAACGCGAAGGAATTTCTTTCCATAGAGAAGAAGAACCGCGAAAAGCGACCCGAAATGAAGCATGACATCATAGGTCAGGGCGTTGATGTTGCCTTCGGAGACCTTGAAAAACCAGGGGATGAGGATGAGGTGTGCCGAACTGCTGATGGGAAGGAATTCCGTAATGCCCTGCACCGCACCCATGATGATGCTATGCAGCGCCGTCACGAAAGTCCTCCCGGCAGAAAGCGGAAGCCTATTTCAAGAGAATCGGTATTAAGCGACGACGGGATCGGGGGCAGAGGTTCCACTGCCCTGAGGACGCGAAGAACCGATTCATCATATACCCTGTTTCCCGAGCGTTTCTCGACGTTCATATCGACAATGCGCCCGTCTTTTCTTAGCTTGATCGTTATAATTGTTTCCAGGTCTTTCTTTTGAGCCATGCCGGGCACATTCCATGCATTCTTTATCTTTTCATAGATATCGAGAAGATACTTCTGCATAGCGGGATCCAGAGGAGCGCCGGAACCGCCGCCGGAACCGGGCAATCCCATGCCGGCACCGGTGCCCCTGCCCGAGCCTCCCGAACCGGCCTTCGCCACATCGATATAATCCGTTTTTTTCCTTATGTTCTTAATGCGTTCTTCCAGACGGTCCACTTCTTCCCTGGTAGCCTTATTCTTCGGGGGCGCTTTCTTCTTCGAAATAGATACGGCGTCGTCTTCTTTTTGCATGGGTTGAGGCTTCTTTGGAGGAGGAGTTTTCTTTTCCTTGATGGCAGGAGCGGGTTTATCCGGTTTGGGTTCGGGCTTCGATTGCACCGCAACCTTGGGCCCGCCGGATCCGCCGCCCAGGTTTCCTGCGCTTCCGACAAGATTAACGGAATACGCCGAAGAGAGATCGATCTTCCTGGAAGAACCCCATTTTACGGGGATCGAAAAGGCGCCAAGCACGACGATGTGAAGGGCCAGGGAAACAGCAAGCATTTTATACCAGGTTTCTTCACTCATTTCTATCCAGCGGCTTGGTCACTATGTTGACTTTATCTACTCCGGCTTCCCTGATAGTCCCCATGCACCTTACAACGAATCCGTAGGGCACGTCCTTGTCAGCCCGGAGAAATATTTCCTTTTTGTCTTTGTTGGCAAAAAGAAACTGAATGGAAGCCTTAAGGTCCTTGTACTCGATCTTCTTTTCATTAAGAACAAGCCGCTGGTCTTTCGTGATGTTAAGGATTTGCGGCTCGTCTTTCGCCGGCAGCGCCCTGGCCGTCACGTTGGGGATGTCGATGCCGAGACCGTGCTGCATCATCGGCGCGGTGATCATGAAGACAATGAGAAGGACAAGCATGACATCAACGAGGGGAATAATGTTGATCTCAGACAATGGCCCCTTTGAATCGCCCCGTGTTTTCATTTGTCCAGGATGTTGATAAGATATATCGTTGCGTTTTCCATGCGCGACAGGATCCTTTTGAGTCTTCCCAAAAAGTAGTTGTAGGCAAGAACCGCGGGTATTGCAGTGGCAAGGCCCAGGGCCGTGGCGATCAGCGCTTCACTTATGCCGGGAGCTACGACGGCAAGGCTTGTTGTACCCCGGACCCCTATTTCACGAAAAGAATCCATAATGCCCCAAACGGTACCGAACAACCCGATGAATGGTGCCGTGTTCGCCACCGTTGCGAGAAAAGAAAGTCTTCTTTCGAGCTTGGCCGATTCATCCGATATGGCTACCCTGAGCATGTTTTCGATGCCTGGCATATCGTCTTTATGAATTCTGCCCGGGTTGTCCTTTTGCCTTGAGGTCACTTCCTTATACGCCGCAAGCACAAGGCGGTAAAAGGCGTTGTCCTGGCTGTCCCGGTAAACCGATATGAGCTTCTTGAATGAATCCGCGTCTTTCACGGCCCGGAAAAACCGATCGCCCTCAGCTTCCGTCCTGCTGTATTGACGGTATTTCATTAAAATGATTGTCCAGGCGACGATGGAGAAAAAAAGGAGGATGACCATCACAGCCTTGGCCATCGGCCCGGCAGAGAGAACCATGCCGATAAACCCGCCTGTATACATATCTGCGCTTGAAACGTCCATTTTGCGAGTAGAGATTACAACAAAACCTTCCCGTTGTAAAGAAAAACCCCCTGGTTGGGTGCCAGGGGGAAGGGGGGTTATTATGAGAAGCTTGTGGAGGTGAATTTCGCGTTAAGTTATGCTATGTGAAATAATGCACGTTGCATCGGAACAAAGCTCAGCTGTTTCACACAATGATACCTGACCACCGATAAATGTCACTGTTTTCAAGCAATTAGTGGCGTGTATATGTGAATTATTTAACATAGCTGACCTATAATAATGTATTACGCAGTATTTGTCAATAAAAAACATGATGAGAAATTCTAGGCGGAAACCATTATTGGCAGCCTGTCGGCGAAGAGGTAGCCTTTAACCGTGGAGAAAATTCGTTTGTCACGAAGCTCTATGAGACCTGAATCACAAAGACCTTCAAGAGTCGCCCTTGAAGCCTCCGAGGATATCTCCGAGGTTTCAAGACCCCATCTGGTCCTGAAACCAAAAAGCATGCGTTCAAGACGCATCTGACCGGCGGACAGTTCCTCAGAACCCCCGACAGGTGCTGTGCCTTTATCGAGGTTCTCGAGGTAGCCGTCGAGACTGCGCACGTTCCACCATCTCTTTGTACCCGCAAAGGAATGGGCGGCAGGCCCGAGGCCAAGATACGGCGTATGCTGCCAGTATTTCGCGTTGTGGCGGGACAGAGTCTTTTCACTCCGGGCAAAGTTGGATATCTCGTAATGGATAAAACCTGCCCCGGTAAGGTAGTTCGACGTCTCAAGAAAGAGTGCCCCCTGCCTGGCCTCACCGGGAAGCTGGAGGTTCCCTCCCCGCGACAGACGTGAAAAAGGCGTGTCGCCTTCGATTGTAAGCTGGTAGCACGACAGGTGCGCCGGTCCGAAGGAAAGGGCCTTTCGAAGCGTCTGCAGCCAGGTTCTGGTACTCTGACGCGGCAACCCGTACATGAGGTCAAGACCAAACTCCGCAAAACCCCCCTGTGCGACAAGGCTGACGGCGGCTTGCGCCTGCCTGGCGGTGTGACGCCTTCCGAGAAACCGGACTTCCTGTTCATTGAAGGATTGGACACCAAGGCTGATGCGATTGACCCCGAGCGATCTGTAGAAGGCAAGCTTTTCCTTCGTTACGTCATCGGGGTTGAGTTCCATGGTCAGTTCCGTCGTATCATCGAAATGAAAGATGTCGCTGAGGCCTTCAAGGAGTCCTTCGATCTCGTCATGGTTCATGACAGACGGTGTTCCCCCGCCGATATAGAGGGAATCGAACAGCGGGAACGCATCGCGGTGGCGGGATGCTTCCCTGAGGACGGCACCGACCCATTCCCCGATGCGTGCCGTCTTCGTTACGGAATAAAAATCACAGTACGGACACTTCGTTTTACAGAAAGGCGTGTGGACGTAGAGTCCGGGAAGCGCCGTCCTATTCATCGTCTGTTTTCAGAGCGGCGAGAAAAGCGCTCTGGGGAATCTCGACGTTTCCGACGATACGCATCCGCTTCTTGCCCTTCTTCTGCTTCTCCAGGAGTTTTCTCTTGCGCGTGATGTCGCCGCCGTAGCACTTTGCCGTCACGTCTTTGCGGTATGCCGAGATGGTCGACCGGGCAATGATCTTTCCCCCTATCGCACCCTGTATGGCGATCTTGAACTGCTGTTTCGGTATCTCGTCCTTGAGCCTGTCGCAGACCCTGACCGCGCGCTCGCGCGCATTGTCACGGTGGACGAGGATCGAAAGGGCGTCGACCTTCTCGCCGTTGACCAGGATATCGAGCTTCACAAGATTGCTTTCCCGGTAATCGGTGATCTCATAATCGAAGGAACCGTAGCCCTGTGTGATACTCTTGAGCTTGTCGTAAAAATCGAAGATCACCTCGGCAAGGGGCATATCGAAGGCGACCTCGACGCGCCCGGGCGTCGGGTAGCTCATTTGCGAATTAACGCCGCGGCGCTCCATGCAGAGCTTCATGACCACACCGACATATCGCTCCGGTATGAGGATGTTGGCCTTGATATAGGGCTCTTCGGACGACTTGATAGTGCCGGGGTCGGGGTAATACAAGGGGTTGTCGACATCGAGGACCTTGCCGTCATCAAGATAGAAACGGTACTGTACGCTGGGAGCGGTCATGATGATGGATTGATCGAATTCCCGTTCCAGGCGCTCCTGAACGATCTCCAGATGCAAAAGCCCCAGGTATCCGCAGCGGAAACCCTGGCCCAGGGCCGCCGATGAATCCTTCTGGTAAACCAGGGATGCATCGTTGAGCTTGTATTTCTCGAGGGCATCCAGGAGCGACTGGTAATCGTCGGACGCTATGGGGTAAATGGACGAAAAAACAACGGGCTTCACGTCCTTGAAGCCGCCGAGAGGCTGCGGCGCGGGTCTTGCGTCCACGGTGATCGTATCCCCTATCCTGGTGTCGCTGACCGTCTTGATCCCCGCGATGATGTAGCCGACCATTCCGGCCGTCAATTCCTTTTGAGGTTCCCGCGCGAGCCGAAAGATCCCGACCTCTTCGACGCGGTAAGTCGTACCCTGGGACATAAGCCGTATGGTATCTCCGGGCCTGACCGTACCGTCGAAAACACGGCAGCTGACGATGGTCCCGCGGAACGAATCGTAATGGGCATCGAAGATAAGTGCCGTGAGGGGTTTCTCCGGGTCTCCCGATGGCGGCGGAATCTTCTCCACAACGGCCCGGAGAATATCCTCGATTCCCCTGCCCTCCTTGGCGGAACAGAGTATCGCAGTATCCGGATCCAGCCCCAGTTCGTTATCGATTTCAGTCTTGACACGTTCCACGTCTGCCACGGGAAGGTCTATCTTGTTGATGACGGGGATAACGACCAGGTTGTGCTCCAGGGCGGCATAGAGGTTGCCCAGCGTCTGGGCCTCGACTCCCTGTGAAGCATCGACAAGCAAAAGCACTCCTTCGCAGGAGGCAAGCGCCCGGGACACCTCGTACGAAAAGTCGACATGCCCCGGCGTGTCGATGAGGTTCAGTTCATACTCCTTGCCTTTTTCATCGACGTATGGCAGGTCCACCGTCTGGCTCTTTATGGTTATGCCCCGTTCCCTCTCGATGTCCATGTTGTCCAGTATCTGATCGCGAAACTGCCGGTCATCCACGAGCTTCGTATACTGGATCAGACGGTCGGCAAGAGTCGACTTGCCATGGTCTATATGTGCTATTATACTGAAATTCCTGATATGTTTCATATATCGTTAATCGTCTCTATCAATCCACGGGTGTCATCAGAAGAAAAGGGGGAGTTAAATTGCAGCCCCTTTGCAGGACGCCCTACCGTGATCTCTTTATTATTTCCACGTCAACCTCTCCATTGAAGACCTCTGCGAGTTCCATGTTGAGGTTCTGCATATCCTCTTCCCTGTCGGCTTCGATGACGAGCTCTTTGTCGTCGAGAACCTTCAGCTTCCCATACTTCCTGACGATCTCCATGACCTTTTTCGGGTCCGTCGTCACCCATCCCTTCATGCGTTTGACCAGCTCTTCGCCGTTGAAAGACCTCTCGATAGTCAAGTCCACCCTGCGTCTCTTGGCTTCCCATCCGACGAGGGCGGGCTGGGCGACCATAGGGGTCACAGGATCATGCATTGCTGCGCACCGGAACCACAATTTTGCCCTGACCATAATCTTTGGAACCCTCCTTGTACAGTCTTTGCAATCCTCTAAAAAAATCAATCATTAAATTAATGGTTTACGATAGTAAAGTCAAGGATTGAACAGACGTGCAAACGGGCGGCTTCCATCCTGTCCGCCCGTTTGCACGAAGCTGAGACCCGTGCGCCCATACGCGTTTCTGCCTCGTGCACCCGTTAACATGCGGGGCAAACTCGTTTACCCCTGTGCATATTAATTTGTCGCCCTCCAGCCCTTCTTTTCGAGACAACGCCTTGTCCCTTCGTTGACCGCCGTTCAGGTGTCGGTCACCCCTTTGGCCGCAAGCTCTTTCCTGACAGAGGTCTCGCAGGTTTTCCTGTCCTTCTCAAAATCCCCGGCGGTCTTGCCGGCCTTTGTATAAACCGTTGCGCACCCGGCCAGTAGAAAACAAGCCACCAAAAGCCATAAGATCCCTTTCATAGTCCCTGTTTCGCCTCACACATTTTTCGTATTTCGAGCACATCCTTACTTGAAATCGATGATCACGGGATTGGTAAACTCCATCTTGAGCCCTTCGATCCTTTTTACCATCTTCTTCATCTCTTCCACGGATTGCGGCTGTTCCTTGTTGATCTTTTTCAGGAGTTCGGGATCAATGATCACCTTCCCAAAATCCATGTCTATGAGAGTTACCGTCCGCCCGAACCGATACGTGGCATTGCTTTTCACGTCAGAAAATATGGTCAACGCCGCCAACCCGTCGAAGGTCACTCAAGGCAATTTAAGGACGCGGCATCGAAAGGCCGCGGGCGGTTGTGCGCGGACGGTCTTGCCGAGTTCCACGGCCGTTCGGCGAGTTCCTCGACGACCTGGAGGAGATCCGCCTTCGTGCCTGTCCGGAAGGCCCTGTCGCGAAGGGGTCTCAATCCGGTGAGGCCTTTCGTGTACCATATGAAGAACTTATGAAAAATTCCCACACCCCTCTTTTCGCCCCAGTGCTCGACGGACAGCTCAAGATGGCGTTTCATGACCTCTATACGTTCGGCGACATCGGGTTTCGCCGATAGTGTGCCATCTTTGAAATACCCGGTGATCTCCCTGAATATCCAGGGATTCCCAAGCGCCCCGCGCGCGATGGCGACGCCGTCGCAGCCGGTTTCCTTGAACATCGTGCGGACCCGTTCGAGGGAAATGTTGTCTCCCGAGGCTATGACAGGAACGCTCAATGCCTCCTTCACCTCCCGGATGATCCCGTAATCGACGGCGCCGCTGTACCCCTGGGTCTTCGTCCGTCCGTGGATGAAAAGGGCGCTGATGCCCGCATCCTGTGCGTAAAGCGCCACGTCCCGGGCATTGACCGAATCGGCATCCCAGCCGGCACGGATCTTGACCGCCACGGGCAGCGAACTGTAGCGCACGAGCGCCGAAAGGATATCGCGAAGCTTCTTCGGCTCCCTCATGAGGGCCGCGCCTTTGCCCTTACGCGTCACCTTGGGGGAGGGACAGGCGGCGTTGAAATCGATGAGGTCGCAGGAATGTCCGGAAAGCCTCTCCACGGCCAACGGTATCTGGAACTCGCTGCTGCCCAGGAACTGGACACCCAGCGGACTGTCATCCGACGAAGAGGAGAGCATGTGGGTGGTCCTTTTATCTTTCTGGGAGATGGCGTTTATGTCAATCATCTCCGTAAAGGCAAGGGGCGACCCGAAGGAACGCGTGATGAGACGAAACGGCAGGTCGCTCACGCCCGCCATCGGCGATAGCATGACGGGAACCGGAAGCCTGATGTTGCCGATTGCAAGCATCGCTTATTCTATGCTTTAGCCGCGAGAGAGTCAAACATGTCCCGCCCGCGTCTTCTTTTTCTTCACCCTGCGCTGTGTCCCTATTTAAAATCATTGGCAAATCCTTCCCTTTTATGGTATAGAAATCGTGGATTTTTTGGCATGTACTTCCAAGACCTCATATTTGCACTGCAAAAATTCTGGGCGGACAGGGGCTGTATCGTCCAGCAGCCCTACGACATGGAGGTGGGCGCGGGCACATTTCACCCTGCCACCCTGCTTCGCTGTCTCGGGCCGGAACCCTGGAACACGGCATATATCCAACCCTCCCGGCGGCCCGCCGACGGTCGTTACGGCGAGAATCCGAACCGTCTCCAGCATTACTATCAGTTTCAAGTCGTCATGAAACCATCCCCGAAAGACATTCAAAATATTTACATAGACAGCCTCAAGAGCTTCGGTATCGATACCGACTACCACGACATCCGTTTCGTGGAGGATGACTGGGAGTCTCCGACGCTCGGAGCCTGGGGCCTTGGATGGGAGGTCTGGCTCGACGGCATGGAGATCACCCAGTTCACGTATTTCCAACAGGCGGGAGGCATCGCCCTTTCACCCGTCTGCGTCGAGATCACCTATGGCACCGAGCGCATTGCAATGTACCTTCAGGACGTGGACAACGTCTACGACGTGAAATGGAACAAGGACGTCCTCTATGGAGATGTCTTCCTTGAACCGGAAAAGGAATTCTCCATCTATAATTTCGAAGAATCCGATCCCGTCATGCTCAGAAACCTCTTCGACACCTTCGAACGCGAAGGGGAAAAACTTATCGCAACACGGGGGCTCATCTATCCGGCCTACGATTTTTGCCTGAAGTGCTCGCATGTCTTCAATCTTCTCGATGCCCGCGGCGCCATCAGCGTCACCGAACGCGCCAACTACATTGCGCGGGTGAGAAACCTCGCGAAGATGTGCGCGGAGCTGTACGTGCAGAAGCGTGAAGAACTCGGTTTCCCCCTGCTCAAGCGATGACATACCCCGTGCGGGGCAGCGGGGATCATGGGAAGGGAAATAAAATCATGAGCGAATTTCTGCTGTTAGAGATCGGCACGGAGGAAATCCCCGCGCGTTTTCTTGAACCCGCCAAAGAGGGGCTTTCAAGCCTCATCCGCGAAGCCTTCACGCACGCACGGATCGCTTTCGGCGACATAAACGTACAGGCAGCACCGCGACGGATGGCGCTCTTCGTTCAGAACGTCGCGGAAAAACAGGAACAGACGGTAACCATCAAGTTCGGGCCCCCTTCCAACCGTGCATGGGATGAATCTGGAAATCCCACGAAGGCAGCCCTCGGTTTTGCGAAATCGCAGGGTGTCGAGGTCACGGACCTCACGAAGGGCATCAAGGACGGAGTTGAATTCATAACAGTGGAAAAACTGGAGAAAGGCATAACCACGGTGGAGATGCTTCGTTCGCTTCTTCCCGATATCATCTCCCGAATCCCCTTTCAGAAAAAGATGCACTGGGGGACGGGAAGTTTTGAATACGCACGGCCGATCCAGTGGATCCTTTGTCTGTTCGGCGGCACCGCCGTGGATTTTTCGGTGGCCGATGTCACAAGCGCCCCGATAACCTGGTGCCACCGTTTCCTCTCACCGGGCCCGGTTAAAATCCACCATCCCCTCGAATATGCAGACACGCTCAGAAAGAACCACGTCATAGTGAATGAAGACGAGAGGATGGAGATCATACGCAATGGTATCGCCCGCGTCGAGACAGAAACAGGTGGAAGGGCGGTCAGAGACGAAGACCTAGTCAGGGAAATCCTTTATATCACCGAATGTCCCTATCCGTTAAAAGGTTCATTTGACGAGATATATCTCGACATCCCGAAAGAGGTCCTCGTCAATGTCATGAAGAGCCACCAGCGCTATATTCCCATCGAGGACAATTCTGGGCGCCTCATGCCCTGGTTCATATTCTTCGCAAATACGATCCCGAAGGATGACGCAAACGTGATACGGGGAAATGAAAAGGTCCTCCGTGCCCGCCTTGCCGACGCGGGATTTTTTTTCAATGAAGACCGCAAGGTGAAGCTGGCAGACCGTTACGAGCGCCTTGCCTCCATCGTCTTCCATGTCAAGCTGGGCACGGTCAAAGACAAGATGGAGCGTGTAAAGGCGATCGCCGGATACCTCGCTTCCACCATCGACCCTGCCGTTGCACAGAAACTTGACAGACTCATACCCCTCATGAAGACGGACCTCGTGACGCACATGGTCGGCGAGTTTCCCGAATTGCAGGGGACAATGGGCAGGATCTACGCCCGGATCGAAGGCGAGGATGACGAGGTGGCCCAGGCAATCGAGGAACACTACCTCCCCACGGGGGGAAACGGCAGCCTGCCCCGCACGTCCACGGGTTCGATAGCGGGGATCGCCGACAAGATAGATTCCATTGTCTCCTTTTTCTCCGTCGGGATCACGCCCACAGGAAACCTCGATCCCTATGCCCTGAGAAGGCAATCGCTGGGCATCATAAAGACAATCATTGACAGGGAACTCCATCTGCCGCTTGAGGCGCTCATCGAAAAGGCCTTTGAGGCGGGAGGACATATAGCGAAGAGACTACCCTATGAAGATGTCAGGGCCTCACTCACGGAATTTATAGCCACGCGATTGAAATATTCCATGTTGGAAGAGAACCACAACCAGGATTTTGTTGAAAGCGTCCTCCCCCTGGTGGCCCTGGACATATACGACGGGTATCTCCGCCTCGTCTCACTGGAAACACAAAGATCGATGCAGGATTTCCAGCGGCTTATGGTCGGTTTCAGGCGCGTCTTCAACATCACGAAACAATTGAGCGGGGACACGGCCATCGACCCCGCCCTTCTCGTCCTTGACGAGGAAAAAAATCTCTTCAGTCTCTACGAATCGAAAAAGGGCATCTTCTTCGACCTCATGGGAAAGCGCCGTTACGATGAGGCGCTTGCCGTCCTCGTCGGTTTCAAGGAAACCATAGACAACTTTTTCGACAAGGTCTTCGTCATGGACAAGGACGAGGCCGTCAAGACAAACAGGCTGGCACTGCTCACGCATATCAAGAACATGTTCTTGACCTTTGCTGATTTTTCAAAGATACGCTTCGAATAAGGAGGAATCATGGCAAAAAGTAATAAATTCGTCTACTTCTTCGGCGGCAAAAAAGCTGAAGGCAACCTCAAGCTTAAGAACCTTCTGGGCGGAAAAGGCGCCGGCCTCGCCGATATGGTGAACCTCGGCATACCGGTACCTCCGGGATTCACCATCACCACGGAAGTCTGCACCCTCTTCTACAAGGCCCATATGAAATTGCCCAAAGGGCTTGAAAAAGAAGTGATCGACAACATCAAGAAGGTGGAGAAGATCATGGGCGCAAAATTCGGCGACCCGAAAAATCCTCTTCTCTTTTCTGTCCGGTCCGGGGCCAGGGTCAGCATGCCCGGTATGATGGACACGGTACTCAACCTGGGTCTCAATGAAAAGACCGTCGAGGGCCTTGCAAAACTCACGGGAAACCCGCGCTTTGCCTATGACTGCTACCGCCGCTTCGTGCAGATGTACGGAGACGTCGTACTCGGCCTCAAACCGGAACACGAAGGAGAGCACGATCCCTTCGAGGTTATCATCGACAAGAAGAAAAAAGCCAGAAAGACGAAATTCGATACGGACCTGACCGTCGACGACCTGAAAGACCTCGTGAAAGAGTTCAAAAAGGCGATCAAGCAGAGGCTCGGCGTGAACTTCCCCGAGGATCCCCTGGAACAGCTCTGGGGTTCCATCGGCGCTGTCTTTAAATCATGGAACACCGACAGGGCAGTCGCATACCGCGAACTCAACGATATTTCCGCAGACTGGGGAACCGCGGTAAACGTCCAGAGCATGGTCTTCGGCAACATGGGCGAGGACTGCGGAACGGGCGTCGCCTTCACGAGAAACCCCTCAACGGGTGACAACGAATTCTACGGTGAATATCTCATTAACGCCCAGGGCGAGGACGTCGTCGCAGGCATCAGGACACCCCTTCCCATCAACAAGAAACAGAAAACCGACAAATCCGTCAAGTCACTCGAAGAAGTGTGGCCTTCCATTTATAAAGAGGTCATCAAGATCAGGGCAACCCTGGAAAAGAACTATCGTGACATGCAGGACGTGGAATTCACGATCCAGAACAAGAAACTCTGGATGCTCCAGACAAGGACGGGCAAGCGGACCGCCTTCGCGGCATTCAAGATCGCCGTGGACATGGTCAAGGAAAAGCTCATTACGAAGGAAGAGGCTTTGATGAGGGTCGAACCGGACCAGCTCAACCAGCTCCTGCGCCCCATCTTCGATCCCAGTGAAAAGGCAAAGGCCCTGAAGGCCGGCAACCTGGTGTCGAAAGGCCTCAACGCAGGCCCCGGAGCGGCTGCCGGCAAGATCGTCTTCAACGCGCAGGACGCCGAGGCCTGGGCTGCCCGAAAGGAAGAGGTCATCCTCGTCCGCATCGATACATCCCCCGAGGACATCCGCGGCATGAACGCCTCCCAGGGCATCCTCACCTCCCGGGGCGGCATGACGAGCCATGCGGCCCTCGTGGCAAGACAGATGGGAAAAGTCTGCGTGGCGGGATGCGGAGATCTCGATATCGACTATGCAAAGAAACTCATAAGGGTCAACGGAAAGACCATCAAGGAAGGCGAATACGTATCCATCGACGGCACGACGGGAGAGGTTTTCGCGGGTCAGATCAAGACAAAGCCCTCCGAAGTGCTCCAGGTGATGATAGACAAAACATTGAAACCTGCGAAGTCACAGATCTACCAGGATTTCGCCCTCCTCATGAAGTGGGCCGACGAGGCGCGCAGGCTTGGCATCAGGACGAATGCCGACCAGCCCGATCAGGCGGCGGTGGCCGTCTCCTTCGGCGCTGAGGGCATCGGTCTTTGCAGAACAGAGCACATGTTCTTCGAGGGCAACCGCATCGACGCCGTCCGGGAGATGATCATCGCCGACGACGAAGCCGGAAGAAGGAAGGCACTGGCCAAACTGCTGCCCATCCAGAAGAAGGACTTCGTTGGGCTCTTTACAGTCATGAAGGGCCTCCCTGTGACCATCAGGACCCTGGACCCGCCCCTCCACGAGTTCCTCCCCCACACCGAAAAAGAGATGAGGGAACTTGCAAAACAGATGGGTATCCCCTACGAAAAGGTCCTTGCCAAGGTAGAGAGCCTCCACGAGGCGAACCCCATGCTCGGCCACCGCGGGTGCCGGCTTGGCATCGTATTCCCCGAGATCACCGAAATGCAGGTCCGGGCAATCTTCGAGGCCGCCTGCGAGGTCAGGAAGAAAGGTACCAACGTAAAACCCGAGGTGATGATACCTCTTGTGGGCAACGTGAACGAGCTGAAGCTCCAGAAGGCGATCGTCGAGGAGATCGCAAACGAGATCCTTAAAAAGAACAAGGTGAAGATCGACTACATGATCGGCACCATGATCGAGATACCCCGCGCGGCCATCACAGCCGACGAGATTGCAGAAGAGGCGCAGTTCTTCTCTTTCGGAACAAACGACCTCACCCAGATGACCCTCGGCATGAGCCGCGACGACGCAGGCAAATTTTTGAGCGACTACGTGAAAAAAGAGATCTACGCCTTCGACCCCTTCCAGAGGATCGACGAAGGCGGCGTGGGCAGGCTCATGGAGATCGGAGTCGCGCTGGGCAGGGGTGTCCGCAAGAACCTCAAGGTGGGCATCTGCGGTGAACATGGCGGCGAACCGAATTCAGTCGAGTTCTGTCACAGGACAGGCCTCGACTACGTAAGCTGCTCCCCTTACCGCGTTACCATAGCAAAACTGGCCGCCGCTCGCGCAGCGATAAAAGAGAAACAGGCCAAACCCGCGAAGGCGACGAAGAAGAAATAGCATCACCCGGTTGGTTTCTTGATAGGTCCTATAGGTCGAATATGCCTTATAGGACCTATTTTTTCTTCACTCCCCTTCGCTATTTCCTCTTTCCTTTCGTTGTGCTATTGTTAAACGATTTCAAGGATTCGTCGATAACACTTAAGCAGCTTTGCGTTTACATCCAGGAGGAAGTGCGTATGACAATCATGAATGATTTTCTGTCAATATCATCGCTGCCGATCAACCTTTTCCATCCAGAGCACTAGTGGTATTTATGAGAGACCTGGCACCATCTCTTCGTGAAAGCCTCGCGATAATCGCCGGACAATGCATTGAACGCCTGCAGAAAATAACACAAGGGCATCCTGAAAACGCCGATACGTATGCCGCCATGGCCCGCGGTCTTTTTGAGGCGATGGCCGAAAGCATGGAAACGAGAGATCCCGGGAGGTTCCTGAGTTCCATCGATGCCCATAAGGATGCAATCACAGAGTGCTCCGGCGATCTTCCCGATATGATCGCCGTCATGGAAGAGCTGGTCTTGGAATGGCAGTTCGACGCCGAAGAGACAAGATTCTTATGGGCCCTTTTCCGCCAGGCCCGTCTGAAGAGCGTCTCGACCGCCCAGGAGACCCCCGAAACAGCGGGGCAAAAACCTACGGAGACTTTTCAGGCACTGAAGAAAGAAATCGCAGAGAGAAAACAAGTCGAAAAAAGGCTTCGCGAAAGCGAACGGCGCTTCCGTGATATCGCCGAGTTTACACCGCAGGTCATCTTCGAGATGGACGCCGGCTACACGGTGACCTTCGCCAACAAACAGGCTTATGAAATATACGGATACAGCCCTGCGGATTTCAAGGCCGGTATAAGCGCAGTCGATCTCATCCACCCCGGGGACCTTCCGCGGGTCAGGAAGGTGCTTGAGGAGATAGCCCGGGGAAAATCCTCGACTGGCACCGAGTATACCGCAATCAGAAAGGACGGCAGTTTGTTCCCTGTAATTGCCCACGTGGCCCGCATCATGAAAGGCCTTACATTCACGGGCTGGCGGGGGATCATCGTCGACATAACACAGAGAAAAAAGGCCGAGGAAAAGCTTAGAGAAAGCAAACGGAAGTTCCGGGACATTGCCGAGCTCTCCCCTCAGATCATTTTTGAGCAGAACGCCGACGGAATGGTTACCTTTGCCAATAAGAGGGGTCTGGAACTCTTCGGCTACACCGCGGAAGACCTGCAAAAAGGCAATATCAAGGCCACGGATCTTCTCCCCGAATCTGAACGGGACACCTTACGGGAGAACCTCATAAAGATCATTGCCGGCGAAAAACATGCAACAGGACATGAATACACGGTACAAAGAAAGGACGGCACTGCCTTCCCGGCAATCATCTACACAACCGCATTCTTTAGAAACGACAGGCTTGCAGGTTTCCGCGGGGTCCTCCTCGATATAACACAGCTGAGGAATGCCGACACAGAGCTTCGCGAGCGCGAAAAAAGGTTCCGGGACCTCGCCGAATTTATGCCCCAGGTCATCTTTGAGATGGATGAAAAAGGGACGATCACCTTTGCCAACAAACAGGCCTTCGAGATATTCGACTATGATGAGCAGGACCTGTTGGAAGGCATCGAGTACCTTTCCCTCTTCGGCACCGAGGAAATCCCGATACTGAAGACAAACCTGCGGAAGATAGCCGAAGGCAGGCAGTCTGCAGGCAATGAGTACAACGCTGTGAGAAAGGACGGCACTACCTTCCCTGTCATCATCCATGTCGCAAGGATCATGAAAGAGGGACACCTCGCCGGCTTCAGGGGCATGATCGTCGACATCACGGAAAGAAAAAAGGCGGAGGAGTCCCTGAGGAAGAGCGAAGAACGATTCCGCAGGTACTTCGAAGTACCCCTCATCGGTGTCTGCATAGTAGCACCGGAAGGACAATGGCTTGAAGTCAATGACAAGTTTTGTGATATGGTGGGTTTTTCACGGGAGGAACTCCTGCGGATGAGGTGGCACGACCTAACTCCCGCCGAGGATCTGCCTTCAGAGCTGAAAGCTTACCGATCGTTCCTGAAGGATATCCACACATTCGTCAGTACGCGGGAAAAACGGTATCGCAGAAAAGATGGAGGTATCATCGATGTCATCATCTCAACCCATTGTGTCCTTAACGAAAATGGTTCGCCCGACTACCTGATGTGTGTCCTTCAAGACATAACGGAGCGCAAAAAAGCGGAACACCAGATCATTGAATCGGAGCAGTCGCTGAGGGCCATCCTTGCTGCCTCTCCCATCGGCATCGGCCGTGTACGGGACAGGGTCTTCGAGTGGGTGAACGAAGCAATGTGCGATATCACAGGATACACCGTCGACGAGCTTACCGGTAGACACAGCCGCATCCTGTATCAGGATGACGGCGCGTATGAACGGATTGGTGAGGAGCTCTACCGCGATGGGCAGGTGGGAACAAAGTGGGTCAAGAAGGACGGGGAAGTGCGCGACATCCTGCTCCAGGTATCCCCCGCCGACAGTCACGCCTATATCTACACCGCTTCCGACATAACCCGGCTGAAACTCGCCGAAAACGCCCTGAAGTTCACCCAGTTTTCCGTTGACCGCGCCGGCGACAGCGTCTACTGGATCGACAGTCTGGGCCGAATCGCCTACGCCAATGACAGCGCGTGCCTCTCCACGGGCTACGACCGCCAGGAACTACTCTCAATGACGATCCAGGAGATCGGCGCCGATTACACCGCATCCGGATGGTCCCAATTCTGGCGGGGTATTGTCGAAAAAGGCTCCGGCCAGTTCGAGTCGACGCATCGGAAAAAGGACGGCACAGTATTCCCCGTAGAGGCGAGTTTAAGCTGTCTTTCATACAATGAATTCGAATACATTTGCGCCTTCATTCGGGATATTACCGAGCATAAGAAGACGGAAGAGAGGCTTCGCCTCGATGAATCCAGAACCGAAGCCCTGCTTAAGATCAATCAGATGGCAAATCGGCCCCTTGCCGAGATAACCGATTTCACTCTCGAAGAATCCATCCGGCTCACGGGCAGTACCCTGGGTTATCTTGCCTTTCTCAACGAAGATGAATCGGTTCTCACCATGCATTCGTGGTCCAGAAAAGCCATGGAAGACTGCATGATCGGAAACAAACCCATAGACTATCCTCTGGAGACTACGGGTATCTGGGGGGATTCCGTGCGGCGGCGCAGGCCCGTGATAACGAATGATTATGATGCACCGGACGTGTCCCGAAGAGGCTACCCGGAAGGCCATGTAAAGGTAAAGCGTCACCTTGGGGTGCCCGTCTTCGATGGGGAGAAGATCGTCGCCGTCGTGGGAGTGGGCAACAAGGAAGAAGGGTATACTGAAACAGATATCAATCAGGTAACTCTCATGGCGCAGGGTATGGTGAGACTTTTGAAGCAAAAGACCGCCCAGGAGGCCTTGAGTATCTCCGAGGCGCGATTGAGAGCGATCCTTGACAGTGCAAAGGATACGATATTCATCAAGGACAAGGGCCTTCGTTACGTGGTGGTCAATCGGGCCATGTCGGAGCTTTTCGGCATTCCGGTGGAAAAGATAGTGGGCGGGTCGGACCGGGATCTCTTCCCCCCAAACATGGCCGGACATATCGGACAAATCGACAGCCGGGTGCTCCACGGGGAGACTATCGAAGAAGAACTGGCACGGCCGATACGCGACATGGACCGTATCTTTCATACAATCAAGGCTCCCTTGAGAAATGGCGCCGGCGAAATAGCGGGCCTGTGCGGCATCGCCCGCGACGTCACGGAGCGCAAGCATCTTGAATCACAACTCCTTCAATCTCAGAAAATGGAGGCCGTAGGCACCCTTGCCGGGGGTGTGGCGCACGACTTCAATAACCTCCTCAGTGCCATCATGGGATACGCAAGCCTTCTTCAGATGAAAATGGACAAAGACAACCCGCTTTTTGCCTATGCTTCGCACATACTGACGTCATCGGAGAAGGCGGCGGCGCTCACCCGGAGCCTGCTGGCTTTCAGCAGGAAGCAGGTAATCAACCTCAGGCCGGTCGCGATAAACGACACTATTGAAAAGGTCCATCGCCTCCTGGAACGCCTCATACCGGAAGACGTGGAGTTCAGGATCGAAAGAAGCAGTGAACGGCTTATCGCCCTGGCCGACCCCGGACAACTCGATCAGGTCATCATGAATCTTGTCACGAATGCCCGCGATGCCATGCCCCGTGGCGGGAAGCTGACGATCGCCACCGAGCGCGTCACTGTCGGCAGTGATTTCATCGCCTCCCAGGGTTACGGCAAGCCGGGAGAATACGCAGTGATCATCATTTCCGATACCGGGATCGGCATGGACAGGAAGATACTGGAGAAGATATTCGAACCTTTCTTTACTACCAAAGGCGTGGGAAGGGGAACGGGCCTCGGTCTTGCCATCGTCTACGGCATCGTCAACCAGCACAACGGCTATATCGATGTCAGAAGCCGGCCGGGCGAAGGAAGCGTCTTCTCCGTGTACCTTCCTCTCGTGTGGCTCGAACCGGCGGACGAAGAAGCACCTGCCCGGATATCAGGCGGTACCGAGACAATCCTTATTGCGGAAGACAACGCCGACCTGTGCAAGCTCTCGGTGAGCGTCCTCGAGGACCATGGCTACACGGTCCTCGCGGCAACGGACGGTTCGATGGCCGTTGAAACTTTCCGGGAACACAAGGGCGCTATTTCCCTCGTCATCCTCGATGTGGTCATGCCGAAAATGAACGGCAAAGAGGTCTTCGATGCCATACGCACACTCGATCCCTCAATAAAGGTCATCTATACAAGCGGATATACCGACGACATCCTCGAAGAAAAAGGCGTGGCGAACAAGAAATACGACTTCCTGGGAAAACCAATCACCCCGGCGACCCTGCTTACGAAAATCCGGGAAGTACTGGACAGGCCGTAACGGCGGGAAAAAACAAAAACTTGTCTCACGCCCGCTTCACCCCCTCTGGGGGTTCGCTGGAGGCATAACAGAGAGCATAACGAGGAAGACAAAGAACCCGCCTCACAAGAACAAGGGAACACTTTACGAACATCCATAGGGTGAAGCCCGCCGAAGGCGTGCAAAATGCGGCCTGATCCCGTCTTTCTAGGGATCTGGACGCAATTCTNNCCCATCCTCTCTTCATTGCCTCCAGTGAGGAGCGCTAGCGACAAAACGGGTCCCGTCTTCTGTTACGGGATAAACGTGAGACAGTCTTTTATTCCGTTTCGACGTTCGGCGTTTTTCTCATCTTGTGCTTGATGAACTCGATGACGCCGGGCATTACTGAAAGGATGATGATGACGAAGATGACAAGGGTGAAGTTTCGCTTTACCATGGGGATGTTGCCGAAGAAGTAACCCGCGTATGCAAAGGCGCCTATCCACAGGACGCCGCCTATCACGTTGTAACTGAGAAATTTTCCGTAGGTCATGCTGCCGATCCCGGCGACAAAGGGGGCAAAGGTCCTGATAATGGGGACAAAGCGGGCGATGATGATGGTCTTGCCGCCGTAGCGCTCATAAAACTGGTGTGTCCTGTCAAGGTATTCCCTGTTGAGAAAACGGACCTTTTCACCATGAAAGACTTTGGGGCCGACATAATTGCCGATCCAGTAGTTCACGGTATCTCCCAGGACAGCCGCAACGGAAAGAAGCAGAAAGAGCCACAGGACGTTGAAGTCGCCCCGGGCGGCGAAGGTTCCGGCGGCGAAGAGAAGGGAGTCGCCGGGGAGTATGGGCGTGACCACCAGGCCTGTTTCACAGAAGATAATAAGGAAGAGGATCAGGTAGGTCCACAGACCGTAATTCCTGATGATCTCGCTCAGGTGGACGTCGATATGAATGACGAAATCGAAAACAAGGACTATGAGGTCCATAAAGGTCTTGATGAGTTCCATTATGCCGAGCACCCCCGCTCACTGCTGTATTCCACTTAAAAATTCCCTGTATAGTACACCCTTTGACTGTCAAGAGTCAACACGTCACAGGCAGGCACAGGCCTTGAACTTGTGATATTCCCGGTCCCTGCCTTATACTACTAAAAGATTTTTGGTTTGTCAGCGGCGTAAGGAGGATAAATGCCGGAAAAGATCGAGCTTCCCATAACGGGCATGAATTGCGCGGCATGCGCGGCACGGATAGAAAAGGAGCTGAACAAGATGGAGGACATCCGGGAGGCCCGGGTGAATTTTCCTCTCAAGAAGGCAGTCATCCTCCCGAAGACGGATATCGAGCTCAAGCAGGTCATATCCCTCATCCGTGATATTGGATACGACGTCGACATCGAGGCGGACGTTACTGTAAGGGCACGGAAAGAAGAGGCGGAACTGAGGAAGGACTTCACCTGGGCCGTTGCCTTGAGCGTGGTCATCATGGTCTTCTCCATGTGGATGGTCCTGCCCTACAACAACTTCGTCCTTCTTCTTCTGACCCTGCCCGTCCAGTTCTATTTCGGGCTTCGGTTCCACCGGTCGGCGCTTTCCAACCTGAAACACTTCACCGCCGACATGAATACACTGATCTCCGTAGGAACCTCGGCGGCTTTCTTTTACAGTGCCTTCGTCACCTTCTTTCCTCACGTCATAAGTGCCGCCGGCGTGTCGACAATGACCTATTTCGATTCCAGTGCGATGATCATCTCTCTTATCCTCCTGGGAAGGTACTTTGAATCCAAGGCCAAGACGCGGACCTATACTGCTATAAAGCTGCTCTACGAACTGGCGCCCAAGGAATGCGTGCTCCTGAAGGACGGGGTTGAAACCAGGGTACCCACCGATTCCCTCGAGGTCGGTAATACGGTTCTCGTAAGACCCGGAGAAAGGGTCCCCATCGACGGTGTTGTTGCAGAGGGAGGCAGCTATGTCGACGAATCGATGATCACCGGCGAAAGCATGCCCGTGCATAAGAATTCCGGCGATGAAGTCATAGGCGGAACGATCAACGGCCGGGGCTCCATCACGGTCACGACGACAAGGATAGGTTCCGACACGGTCCTTGCCAAAGTCATACGTCTCGTCGAGGAGGCACAGTTCACAAAGGCCCCGGTACAGCGCCTTGCAGACAGGGTTGCCGGTGTCTTCGTTCCCATTGTGATCCTCATAGGCATTTGCGCCTTTCTCGTGTGGTTCTTCTTCGGTCCCGAGCCGAAGGTCACCAATGCGATTCTCTCCTTCGTGAGCGTCCTCATTATCGCCTGCCCCTGTGCCCTGGGTCTTGCCACCCCCACGGCCATCATGGTCGCCACGGGCGTCGGGGCGAAAAAGGGTATCCTCATAAAGAGCGCCGAAGCTCTGGAACTGACAAACAAGACGAAGAACGTCCTCTTTGACAAGACCGGAACCCTCACGGAAGGAGTTGTTGTCCTTGCCGATATCATCCCCCTCAACAGCCGCGACGAAAAAGAGATCCTCCGTATCGCCTACAATCTCGAGAAACAGTCGGAACACCCCTTCTCGGAAGCACTGAGGAAAAGAGCGCAGGAATCGGACATCTCCCCGGCCGAGGTCGGGGATTTCGAGGCCATTGTAGGCAGGGGGATCACGGGCTCCGTTGACGCGGTCTCCTACCGGATGGGAAACAGGACCTTCTATGAAGAGGAAGGCCGCAAACTGGATGATGCAACAGCTCATATTTACGAGGAAAAGGAGCAGTCCGCCGCTTCACCCGTCCTTCTGTGGAGCGATTCGGGGCTCATGGCGATTCTCACCTTCAGCGACAGGTTGAGGGAAGAATCGGCAAGCGTGATCAGACAGCTCCGGGAGATGGGTGTCGAACCTGTAATGATCACAGGCGACAGCCAGAACGGGGCAAAGACGATAAGCAGCCGGATCGGCATCGATCGCTATTTCTACCGCGTCCTTCCCGACAGGAAGGCGGCCATAGTCGAAGATTTCAGGAAGAACGGGGTAACCATCATGGTCGGGGACGGCATCAACGACGCCCCGTCCCTTGCCGCCGCCGACATAGGAGTCGCCATGGGGAAAGGCACGGACATCGCCATCGAATCGGCGGACGTAGTACTCATGAAAGGCCAGCTGTCACGCCTGGTCAGCCTCATCAAGCTCTCCAAAAAAACACTGAGGATCATCAGGCAAAACCTCTTCTGGGCCTTTATTTACAACATACTCGGAATTCCCATCGCCTTCGGGGCGCTCTATCCTTTTTTCGGTATCAGGCTGGAGCCGGTCTTCGGGGCGGCAGCGATGGTGGTGAGTTCCATATCGGTTGTGAGCAACTCGCTGAGGCTGAGACTCTTTAAAGAATGAAAGGACGGCCCGAATCTTCAACCGTTTAAGCCGCCTGCATTAAAGGCAAACATCTGCCATGCCCTGTTGATCAGTCACTGGCTTATATCTTTTTGGCGGAGGTCCAATGAAAGAGACCGGAGTACAAATCATGCTGAAACCCATCGGAATTATTCACTCTGAGTTCACAACAAAGGAGGAAACGCCGATACAGGGGAGATTTCGGCCGGAGACGATTGGATGGGTCGAGCTTTATGAAGAATATGCGGAAGGACTCAAGGATATCGAGGGATTCTCCCACATATTTCTCGTCTATCCCTTCGACAGGGCGGGACAGGTCCAACTGGTAAGGCCCGTGCTGCTCGATGACGACCCTCACGGGATATTCGCCTGTCGCCATCCGGCGCGGCCCAACGGCATAGGGCTCACAATCGTGCAGCTTCTCGGAAGGGAACCGATGAAGCTCAAGGTGGGCGGGATAGACGTTCTCGACAACACCCCCCTCCTGGACATAAAGCCCTACGTTCCCCGCTTTGATTGTTTCCCTGAGGCTAGCGAGGGGTGGTTTAAAGGAAAAGAAGAAAGGCCCAAACCTCCTGGAAGGGAGTAGCATCGCAACAGGCCGCGTTCGGACTCGTGGCCGGCGGTAAACGGGGGTTGGCTCGATGCACGGCAAGGGACCTTATCTCACCTCAGGTTATCTTACGTTGAATTTCTTGAGAATTAGGGATAACATTAGCCACAACAATGGAGAACAACGACACCTCGCCAAACAAGTCCCGGCGGCGGAATATCAGAGACGATGCGCGGGCGATAATCAAGTCCCTGGGCCTTGTTTTCGGTGATATAGGCACCAGCCCCATTTATACCCTCACCGTCATTTTCCTTCTCCTCGAACCCACCGTTGACAATGTCATGGGCGTTCTATCCCTGGTGATATGGACCCTCATAATCCTCGTATCCGTCGAGTATGCCTGGCTTGCCATGAGCCTCGGTGAAAAAGGCGAGGGGGGAACGATCGTCCTGAGGGGAAAATTGATCCGTCTTCTCAAAACAGGCAGGGGGGCGGTATTCGTGACCATCCTCACCTTTATCGGCATATCCCTGCTCGTGGGCGATGGCGTCATCACCCCGGCGATCAGTATCTTGAGCGCCGTGGAAGGCATACTGCTCATCCCGGGCCTTCAGGGCACGAAACAGACCACCCTTATCCTGATAGCGGGCGCCATTGCCGTAGGACTCTTCGCCTTTCAGAGGAAAGGGGCGGAGAAGGTCTCCGGCGCTTTCGGGCCTCTCATGCTGCTGTGGTTCGCCGCGCTTGCCGTTTCAGGTGTCATTTCGATCATCAAATTCCCGTCGGTGTGGAAGGCCATCAATCCCCTGTATGCCATAACATTCCTGTATCATAACGGAATTGCCGGTTTCTTCGTCCTATCCGAGGTCATCCTGTGCGCCACGGGAGGGGAAGCCCTTTATGCCGATATGGGACACCTCGGCAGAAAACCCATCATCAGGGCATGGTATTTCGTTTTCTTTGCCCTTCTCCTCAATTATCTCGGTCAGGGCGCATTCATACTAAGCGATCCGGCGCATTCATCGAACATACTTTTCGGCATGATATTACGCCAGTCGTTGTACCTTTATATACCGTTCCTCGTCCTCAGTATCGTTGCTACGATCATAGCGTCTCAGGCTATAATCAGCGGCATGTTCTCCATCGTCTACCAGGGCATCAATACGCGGCTCATGCCGATGTTCCGGGTGGAATACACGTCGACGGAGTTGCGGTCTCAGATCTATATCGGTTTTGTCAACTGGTTCCTCCTCCTATCTGTCCTCCTTATCATGGTGCTTTTCAGAGAGTCAAAACACCTGGCAGCCGCATACGGACTTGCCGTCACCGGGGACATGACCATTACGGGAATCCTGATCACATCGATATTCTATCTGAGGAAGGAGTACCATAAGGCTTCGATCGCCTTCCTGGTAACAATCGTTGACGTCGCTTTCCTTGCTTCCAACGTGTATAAGATCCCTCACGGGGGGTACTGGTCCCTGATCATCGCCTCAGTCCCCCTTGCAATGATCATGATCTACACGGCCGGGCAGAGAAAACTCTATCGAAACATACGGCCCCTGAAGCTTGATGTCTTTCTCCACAGCTATAACGAGGTATATCAGAACCTGAACAGAATCAAAGGCAAGGCGCTCTTTTTCACCCGGAGTACCAGAAAGATACCCGCTTATATCGTACACACGATGTTTATGAACAACATCATCTATGAGGAGAACATCCTCGTTTCCATCACCATCCTCGATGAACCGTTCGGGTTGAAAAGCTTTTTCAAGGAGGATCTGGCCCCCGGGTTGAGATCCTTTGAGGTCCAGATGGGATACATGGAAATGGTGGATGTGGGGCAGTTGATGAAGGAAGCCGGAATTATCAATGAAAAGGGCATTTTCTACGGGCTTGAGGAGATTTTTACGCGAAATGTATTGTGGAAGATATTCTCGATAATGAAACGGCTGGCCCCGCCCTTTATCCAGTTTTATGACCTTCCCGCCAACAAACTCCATGGCGTCACGACGAGAATCGAGATATAGAAAGGGCCGCCCGGGCCTTTCACCTCTGCCACAGGATATGACCGGCTTCAAGAGGGACGGCCGCCGCCTCGTGGGATGGGATAACCCGAGCCGTGTAGTCGGATGCCGGTCGGTCCGCATTCACCGCGGCGATATACAGGTAACCGCTTCCGGCACCTGTCAAAACTCTGCTCCGTGTCATCTCCTGTCGGACGGCACCGTCGCCGTCAAGTCCCTCGGCATACAGCTCCACGCGGACCCAATCGGGATCGATGTCGCCCAGGTAGACCTGCGTTTCAAATACGTGCCGTCCGTGGGTCGTCCTGACCGTCACATCACCGAACCTTAAATGGCGCCACTGCCGCCCGAGCTCCCGCTGCCAATTGAGTATCCTTTCTCCCATCGCTCCTTTTCCGGCAGCACGCGCCCGGTATCGCTCTGCGGCGGGAATGTAATATTCCTCCGCATATTCACGGACGGCGCGGTTGGCCGAAAACCGGGGGGTGAGCCTCGCCATGCTCTCCCGTATCCGTTTTACCCAGGCAGTCGGGATGCCGTTTTCGTCGCGGTGATAAAATTCCGGGATTACCTCATGTTCGAGCAATGAATAAAGCATATTCGCTTCGGCGGCGTCCCATGACGGGTCGCTGTCGTGCTCTTTTCCATCGCCTAACGCCCATCCCGTTTCAGGAGTGTAAGCCTCGTCCCACCAGCCGTCCAGTTCGGAGAGATTGAGCCCTCCGTTGACAAGCACCTTCATTCCGCTCGTCCCGCAAGCCTCCCAGGGCCTTCGCGGCGTATTGATCCAGACATCCACGCCCTGCACCAAATGTCCTGTCAGGAGCATGTCGTAATCGCTCAGGAAGACCACGTGTTTGGCGACCTCTACCCCTCTGGCAAATCGCGTCCACTCGCGGATCAGTTCCTGCCCGGCCTGGTCCGAAGGGTGGGCCTTGCCCGCGATGATGAGTTGGACAGGACGTCTGGCATCGCTGAGAAGTCGAAGAAACCTTTCAGGATCATAAAGAAGCAGATTCGGCCGTTTGTAGGGGGCAAAACGGCGGGCGAAACCGAGGGTCAGCGTGCTGACGTCAAAGATATTCTTCGCGTTCTCGATCTCGTCCGGCGAGCAACCGGCGGCCCCCAGCTGCAAAGACAACCGTTCGCGCACATATTCAACGAGGGATTGACGCGCAGAGGAACGGCATTCCCAGAGCGTGCGGTCGGGAACGGCGAGCATGTCCTTTTCCAGGGTTTCGAGGGCCCCGATCCAGCGTTCCTTGCCACAGACCCCCGTCCAGAGGGCATCCGCCTCTTCCGAATCCCAGGTTGACATGTGCACGCCGTTGGTCACATATCCGATGGGTACTTCATTCTCGGGCCAGCGCGGGAAGAGCGGCGCGAAGATGCGTCGGCTCACTTTTCCGTGAAGACGGCTCACGCCATTGACGGCGCCGCTACCCCGCACGGCCAGGTAAGCCATATTGAAGGGCTCATCGGGGTCGCCGGCGTTCCGCCTGCCGAGGGCCATGAGATCGAAGAGCGTTATACCGAGCCTGTTCCGGGCATACCAGCTGAGATATTGTTCGATAAGGGAGGGAGAAAAACGATCGAAACCGGCATCCACCGGCGTGTGCGTTGTGAAGACATTCCCCGCCCTGGTGGCCGCAAGGGCAGCTTCGAATGATTGTCCGGTCTCTTCCATAAACGTCTGGGCCCTTTCGAGAACGGCAAAGGCGGCGTGCCCTTCATTGAGATGGCAGACCTCGGGGCTGATGCCGAGTTTCCTGAGCAGGCGCCAGCCGCCGATCCCGAGTACGAGCTCCTGATGAAGGCGAAGCTCTGCCCCTCCCCCGTACAGTTCGCTGGTGATCCCGCGGCGAGTTGGGAAGTTGGCGGAATCATTGGTGTCGAGGAGGTAGAGCTTTACCCTGCCGATCTCAACCTGCCAGGCGCGCAGCCAAACAGAGTAACCCGGTAATTTGATCTCCAGGCGCAGCCATTCCCCATTTGGTTCGCGCAAAGGTGTAACGGGCAGTTGCCCCGGATCATTGTAGGGGTACAGGGCCTGCTGCGCCCCGTCCTTGTCTATGATTTGCCGAAAATAGCCTTGCTGGTAAAGCAGGCCGACACCAACGACGGGCACCCCCAGGTCGTTTGCGGTCTTGAGCTGATCGCCGGCCACATTACCAAGTCCTCCGGAATAGATAGGAAGGGCCTCGCTCAACATGAACTCCATGCTGAAATACGCCACGCAGGTCAGGGGCGCCCCGGAATGATGGCGCTGAAACCATGTGGCCGAGCTTTCCAGGTCACGCTTTGTCTGCAGGAGGCTCCGAACCTTTTCGCGGAAGGCCGGGTCGTCCAGGACCTCGCGAAGCCGTTCCCGGGATACGGTCTGCAGGACCACCCAGGGGTTGTATGTCAGTTTGAACAGAACGGGATCAAGCTGCATCCATATTTGATCGGCCGAATGGTTCCAATACCAGTACAGATCAAGCGCCAGCTCCGCGAGAGAGTCAAATCCCTCGACATCATCATGAGAAAATTGCTGCATCCCGCCACCTCCTTGCATCCGGCGACCTCACGTCCCCTGCCTTTTCAACATCACCTTACGCTGCGATCCTGCACTATCGGAAACATAACCGAACCTTACGACACCATAATCATTTTCCTCGGGCGGGCAACCCGCCGGGTCCGGGATTGACGATCTTTTGAAAAAGAACAGAGGATGAAGCTGTCAGCAATCAGGCCGCCGGGTCATCCATGTGCACCGAACGGTCATGGCCCCACGATCTTGAGAAGTCTACTCTGACCTTCTTCAGACAGTCCGAGGGAGTTCAGTTCCCTTTCAAGCCGTTCCTTTGTTCCGTAATGGCCCGCATATCCGTTGACTCTTGCCGTAGCGGTGGAGCCGACAAAATCCATGATATCGGGGTAGATGGCAAGATACTCGGCGGCAAGTTCCCTTACACCCCTCAGGTAATATTTCTGATGATAATCCTCAGCCCTGTAAAATTCATTGAAAGGCACCACTTCCGTGAATATGGCGCCCTTGATACGGGCCTCTTCATCGGCTTTCAACCGCTCGGCGGCCTGTCTCTGGTTATCGTTATGATAGAACACAACAGACCGGTATTGCGTCGATGGCGCTCTCATCTGCGGGCTGTGCATATTCCAGAACATCTTGAGAAGTTCATCGTAAGAGATCACCGACGGGTCAAAATCGATCTGTATCGTCTCGGCGTGGCCGCCAAGGCTGTGATAGGTTGGGTCTTTCTTCGCGCCACCCGAGTAGCCGACACGCGTCCTTACGACACCCTCTGCCAGCCCGAACCGGGCATCAGGCCCCCAGAATCACCCAAGGGCAAATGTGGCCGTTTCGAACTTTGCAGGCTGCGCAAGATCAATCGGCGGTCTTTCGATGTTCTTCCGGACTGCCTGAGCATCCTTCATGGTCTCCTTCCTTGCGGCTTCACCGCCCTGCTGGCAGCCAACGATTACTGCCAGCACACCTGCCGCTAACAACAATAAGATGGTCGAAAATCTCATAAATGACCTTTCGACACTATAATCATTTTCCCCGATGAAGCAAGCTCAAGAATTTGCCCCTGTGTCTGACACTCTCTCAGAAGCAGGGATCCCCTCCTGTTGCGATTCCCCCTTGAGGGCGTCAAAAACAACCTTGTCTCACGCCCGCTTTACCCCCCTCTCGGGGGTTCGCTGGAGGCATTAAAGAGAGGCTGGGGAGGAAGCCAAAAGAAACCATGATACTTCGCTCAGACCTGTCCCACAACGATGACCACCACCCGAAAACATTAATGGTGAATTCCCGCCGAAGGCGTGCAA
>DIFE01000042.1:0-14459 GCA_002418985.1 Deltaproteobacteria bacterium UBA5756 | reverse complement strand
TAAGGCTTCCTCCAATCCTCTCTTTTATGCCTCCGGAGAGGAGCCTTAAGGCGACAAACGGGCGCGAGACAAGGTCTTTTGGTCTTTGTTTCTCAGCCCTCTGCTAAACCCGGAACACCCGCCCCTTGCTGCTCCAATACAGCAACGCGCGCTTGTACTAATCTGGCAATATGCTACAATCCAAAAAGGACATATCCCAAAAAAGGAGGAAACATGAAGATTCCGGAATATATCACCAAAGAAGAGGTTCAAAAGTTCTGCAAGGCGCTGAAGATCAGGGACTGGACCAAACTCGATGATGCGAAGGTCACGCCCAAGGAGGCAAAGACCATCCTCGCGGCCGTCAATGACACAAAGATGAAGATAGACCCCGCAGAGTTCCGCAAAGGACTCGAGGTGGAACTGGAACACGGAATTATATTCAAGGACGCCAATGTGACGAACAACCATCCCCTAGTCACAGGGAAGATAGTGATCGCCCATCTCAAGGAATTTCTTGATTACTACAAACTCCTCGAAGTGGCCGAACTGGAAGGCGACCTGCACAAGGCGATTGTTGGCGGGGACACGAAGAAGATCAAGAAGGAGTACAAGAAGCTCGCGCTGGCGAAGATAGCCCTGGCAAAAACGGAAGCGGCACAGATTAAGTAAGGCGGCGAGGGCACAAAGGCCCGTTACCGATTATGCTTATCGGTGTAATATCTGTATGCGCATTCGGGTATATACTCTTTGTGAACAACCCCGTCTATCACGAAACATGCGACGTAGTTTTGCCCATAGAAAACGCCTTCCTCGGTAGCCAGAAAAATGGGATCCGGGCGGGCTTTGACGTCGTACGCGCAATCCATTGAAGCGCACGACGCGACAGATACCAGCACTACGGACACGAGCACCAACCACATTCTCAATGACCTGGTAGACATGGTTCCACCTCCCAATATTTCTATTGTATCAAATCTTCAACCTGGAGGTAACTGCAGACGTCTCCGTTTCCCTTGACGCCGCCTGCGTCCATAGTGTACAAAGAACAAGTACCTGGAACGAAATATACCCTGCGAGTTTGCATATGAACGCCGCTGAACTTGAAAAAAAGCTCCTGGGCATCATCTCCGACATTGCCGAGGGGCGGTATTCGGACGACATTATGGAGCTGACCAGAGATGACGTGCCGGACACCGTCCGCACCATAGCAGAGGCCGTGGCCCTGATGATGGTCAAGGTCGAGGCCCGGGAGTTCCAGCTTCAGCAGCTTGTGGACGAACTCAAGGAACTCAATGAGAAAATCAGGAAAAACACCATAGCTGCGGTCACCGCCATGGCACATGCCCTGGCGGCACGGGACACCTACACCGAGGGCCACACATCACGGGTCGCGGAGCTTTCCCACGCCATCGCCCGCGAGCTCGGTTTGGAAGGCGAGGACCTGGAATATATCCGCCTGGGCGGGGCACTTCATGACATCGGGAAGATCGGCTTCCCGGACGCTCTCTTCGCCGACCATGAGGGGAAGCTTCCGTCGAACCTTGTAAAGGAGATAAACCGCCATCCCTCTATCGGCGTGAAGATCCTCAAGCCTCTCGATTTCCTGGGGCCCGCTATCGACTACGTCTCGGCCCATCACGAACGGCTCGACGGAAGAGGCTATCCCCGGGGCCTCAAAGGCGACCAGATCCCCCTCGGGGCCCAGATCGTCTCCGTTGCCGACATCTACGACGCCATCACATCGGAACGCCCCTACCAGGAAAAAAGAACACCCGACACCGCTCTTGCCATTCTCTACGGCATCGCGGGCACGCGCATCAGACTCGAGATCGTCGAGGCGTTGGAACGAGTACTGGCGAACAACGATACACCTTAGGGGCTTGTCGTTACCCGATTTGTGGCGTATCCAGCATCACACCCCCTCCCCTCGCTCTGGGGAAAACTCTGGCATACCTGTTCAGGTTCGCGGTTCATCCGTGGCAAATGTTTTCAGCTTGTTCCTGAAGAAGACTTCCGATCTTACGGTGGTGCCATCTGCAAGCCGAATCAAATAAGGCTCGCCCGTTATGGAAGACCCGGAGGCGCAATATTTAATGAAGTCCTCTGCCGTCTTCACCTTATTGCCCGCCGCCTTGAGCTTCAAGCGCAGGTGACCGGATGCCGCCCGGGCATCATGTGCAGTTCCGTTCCTGATAAACTTCGCCCCTTCCAGGGCTTCGACGGAGGCTATCAAATACTGGATTTTGGCAGCCTCTGAAAGATCCTGGGCGCAAACACGCACCCCCACCAGGGAAAGAAGAACCATGAGCGCGACGAAGATGCTTTTCATGTAAGAGCCACCCCTAATCCCGAAAAAAGGCCTCATGACTAAGCGAAGGACCGCTTCCGATGAAACCCTGTATCTGGCCGATAGGATAATACGTCCTGTCCGGCGGCGGCAGCGACGCATTCAGAGTGGAAGATATCTTGATTACTTGCCCGAAAATGGGCGCGACGAAAGCGTCGGCTGCCAGGCCATGCTCCTTTAACGATGCCGCCAGCACATTCGGGGCGTCATCAAATCCCTCGACTCCCAGTCGAAATACCCGAAAATGGGCGGCTATGCTCTGCGGCTCTCCCAGGTCCCTGTGCGCCCTGACTGCCTCGGCCGGATTCATGTGGACGACGGAGGGGCGTTGCGAGGCCTCTTCCCCGGGCTCGGTCGGGCGAAATGGAGCTATCGGTAGGAGCGCCACCCTGATCGGTGAAAAACGGCGTGCAATCTCACGAAAGTGGGGACCGTATCCCGTGTCTCCGGAATAATAGACGTTCCCTGATGGCCCCGAGATAACAAAACCTCCCCAGAGGGTTTGATCCCGATCCCAGAGCGTGCGTCCCGAAAAGTGCCGCGCCGGGACCAGGGTTACCGTCACGTCTGAAGTCAAGCGGACCGACTGCCACCAGTCAAGTTCATCCACCCCGGTGATTCCCGTGCTCCGCATGAGATCGAGATTGCCGAGCGGCACGACGGCGCGCGGCATCCCTTTTTTTGCAAGTCCCTTCAGGGTAGGAATATCGAAATGATCGTAATGGTTGTGAGACACCAGCACGGCATCGATAGAGGGAAGGTCTTCAAACCGAATGCCCGGCCTGCTGTACCGTTCGGGACCCACCCATGATACCGGGCTGCAGCGTTCTGACCATATGGGGTCAGTGAGAATATTGACCCCGTCCATTTGTATAAGGAAAGTGGCGTGACCGATAGGTGTCACATAGATCGACCCTTCCGGGGCGCGAGCAACGGGCCGCGGTCCAGGCAGAACCCCGGTTTCCTCAGGCCACTCAGGCCAACCCGCACGGAAGATCCACTTCCAAACCCACCACGTAGAACCACGTTTTGTCGTCTGACCCGACAGCGAAGACAGCCCCTGGGCAACAACACCGGGATTCAAATACCGAACACCATCAAAGTGTTCCGAAACCTGCGGTGTTCTTCCGCCCTGTATATCCGACCGCGTCACACAAGCAGGCAGTGACAGTAAAGATGCCAGCACCAAAAACAAAACAAACAGACTCGGTACATTCTTCTTGTTTCTTTTCATCTCAACTCCTGATCAATGACCGACTCACAAAGGGCAGTTCTCTGGTGCATCGGAAGCGGATAGTTTACTATATTCCTGGAAACCATGGCAATTCTTCTACCCACCTGCGTTGACGAACCCACCGCAACAATCTCATAACAGGCCCCCGCTAGTGCTCGAAAAACTCCTGGGGCGGAAGAGCACATGCCGTGTAAGTAATGCTCTTGTGGGGAGTTTTGTGCCTTTTGGTTTACACTCGGTGCGGGGGTCCGCGCGGGGTCTCTCTGCCGGGCAGCCACGCTCCGTAGCTTAATGAAAACAGCAGACGGAACAATCCAAGAAATCTATATTCCTCCATGTGACAATTGCGGGCGATAACAATTTTGTTTTTGTGGACTCGATGGAGATCAAATCATCAAAGAAGGGATTTAGATTTATTTTCTCAAGCTTGAGGTCCTTAAAGGCCGGACATCAAAAACGACAACACATGGGCCAGTGCTCTGTGCGTGACAGGATTATTCTTGCCAACTAAATTACTGTCCGGTTATTATTAGGTTAATACATATTCGTAACATCAGTCTTAAAAGGAGTCATAGACCCGTCAGGTCTGACATTCGGCGACTCAGAATATAAGAATGTAGGACATTACGGATTTCTGTGTATGAATTGCAAGAAGAGACAATCAATTAGGAGCGTTGGAAATGGCAAAGGGTACATATTATCTGGGCAGGGTAATCAAGCTTGGATTACTGGACGATAACAAAATATTTAGTGCTCTCCTCAACCCGACAACAATTCAAACGCGGGGAAATGCTTGGAGCATCATAAACACCGCTGTTCACGAAGGGGACGGGTTTCGGTTCGGGTTCGGCCGACTCTGCAAGTTCATCCCGGAAACGCGAGTTCCTGTCGTTGATCTGGCGAAAAAGGAGGAAGTTCTGCAGCCCGAGCAAAATCTCATACTGGCCTCTAGCCCTTTTGTCTATATCCCTGAACACTCAGGCATAGCGTTCCTTAAAGTCTGGAATCACATAGAACCTAGTACTTTTAGGGACAGGTTTTGTTCTATAATCACCAGTACTTACCAGAAGTTTTTTGTTGACTGTCAGATAGACTTCATTGCTGACATCCGGAATTTTGCGATCAAACTTGCAAAGCTCGATGGAATATACCGCATCTCAGCAACGGTTCATCCGCCCAACCCTCTTTTTGGGCCGTTATGGCGTCATCTTAAGGACTACTTGGCGGAACGGCAGGCCGAAACACTCAAGTTACATGAGGACAGTGGACTTAGTGAACCATTAAAAACAAAACTGCCTGAACGCGTGGGGTCCGTAGCAGAGGGCCAGGCCGGTGCAACGGATACAACCGAACCACTTTCTATTACAGACGCGGCAATCCTTATGGCTGCAGACGGATATGGCGCCGGTTTCGTTAGGGGGCGGGTTGGTTCAGAGTTCATTACAATTCGAACTTCAGAGACGATCAGAAACTTTTCCTTCGATAAGAATCCCATTCCCGAAGAATTGTATGAGACAGCGCTCAGGGTCTTTGAACGCATCAAGAAGGAACGTCATATGGAGCACGAGACTTAATGGTGTGTCATCGACTATTGGATATTGCTCGGGTGTACCTTGTTTCGCCGGAGTTTGCTGTGTTAGTCCTTTCGTGCGCTGTTCTCGTATTTTACCCCAAGCCCGTGACTTTCTTCGGCTCTGAGATTATCCGACAAGGCTCAGTGCTGCAGTATATAGCTTTGCTCCCTATTGGACTTTTAATTACGTCCTACAGACTCTCGAAGGACATACTTGGGCCCCTTGAGGGCGAAAAGAATAGAGTGTTGTATGAATGGCCCAACTATTGGCGGTTGAAAGTTCGGGCGTTGGCGGCCCTGTTTTTTTGCCTTGGGGCAGCAATTACTGGCGTTATACTATGGGTCTTCAAAACACATATTCCTCCCGGTTTACTGGGTACTGGTTTTGTTGCGGCTATAATGATTGCGTTGATATCAACAATAACCCTCTTTCTCGGTTACCTAAGGCTTAGAGAGATCCTTCGGGGAGGTCCATAAATCGAAGAATGTGACATGGTAGACTGATTTCTATGCCTTTAGATCATTACGTATCGCAGGTACATCTTAAGAACTTTTACTCACCTAAGCTGGGCAAACTTATGTATGCCATACGCAAGAGTGACTTAAATGCTTTCACGCCCAATTCTGAATCTGTGTGTAGAATCGAGGATGGAAGCACCAACTCATATTTGCGAGAAAACCGAATCGTTGAAGAATTCCTAAAAATGATTGAGCCAAAATATAACGACTCCGTCCACAGATTAAAAACCAATGATATCGACTCGGGTTGTATATTCGCAATTGCAGGGTTCGTTGCATATATTATTGCTTGTTCGCCTGCTGGTATGCGTATTGGCTCGCATTTGTTAAAAGGACCTGTCGAAGAAACAACACGCGTCATGGATTCTAACAAAGCATTGCCACCTGTACCATCCGCATTGGGAAATACAACTTTAACAGACCTTCTGAATAGTGGCGCATTGCAGGTGAAAATCGACCCCAAGTATCCTCAAGCAATTGGTATAGCACTAATCCTTTCCTACATAAACATCTTTGGAAATTCGTCTTGGGATATTCTGCTCAATGATTATGAGAGTAATACATTTTTCACCAGTGATTTCCCGGTGGCAGTAGAAAAAGTGCAGAATAATCGAACTCTCAATAGAATTGTGCCGTTATCCCCAAATCTTGCGATTAGAATTCGCACAGATGTACCGCTTGACCGAAAACGGGCTGACTATTCCTTTTCAGAATTCAAGCCCTCGATTTATAAACTGAAGTGGAAAGAGGTTGTGTACATTAACAGGTTGATCGTCCGGTGTGCTGAAGACTTGGTGTTTTTTCGTGATAATCACGAGTGGGTTACCAAATTTGTAAGAAAAAACGCAAAATATTGGATTGAACCAAAAACAGAGAGAATTCCTCATCACGGTGGAACTCTTCTTTGTTTTACCCAAGATATAGCAGAAAGATAGCACTGAGAGTTGAATAACGCGCTGCAATTAGACATTAATCGCATAAGAATCGCTGCCGCTTGCAAGCTCACAATCGGCAATTCTAGTCGCCCCCCTTCATACCGCCACCTTCAGATGAATTAAGATAACTTGATCAGGATTGAGTCCCCTAGCCCACCCACCTGAACTCGAGACCGGCGTACAAAGATCTAGTGAGGTTCTTTTCTCCCGTCCAAACTACAGAGCTTTGGGGTGGTGTCCTTTTGTATTTCTCCGTTAAAACTTTTACTAATCCATCGAGCGGGGGGTCTTATTCCCCGGGCAGCCGGTAGCGGAGGATCACGGGAGACCGATGCGCCTGACTGCACCGGGTTGGCAATAGGCTGATAAGTCACGTCTGCGGACTTCCAGCCGACTCTACGGAACCACCTCTGTCCGCAATAAGCATCGAGCGACCCGAAAGCGGTTAACGGGTGTGATCCGTAGCGTGGCTGACCGGGGAACAAGGCCCCCCGCGGACCTCACGTAACGAGAACACGATAGAAAAATACACGCGAGGCAGTCTTTTATCTTTCCTGCTTTATCATCTGGTTATGATAACCGAAAAACGACCCACCTGAAGGGCAAATGTCAGCTTGCAACTATTTCATGATTCTTATCAAGAACGGGTAACGGATGCCGCCGGAAATGCACCTAAACCTTCGACTTCGGACTGGTCTCCTCGGCGTAGTCGATGGTGTTCACCTCGTGTACTTCCGGGATCGCCTCTTTTAACAGCTTGTCGGCCCACAGACTGAAGGCTGGCAATCAATAATGAATTGAACAATATAACGCTTGACGTTAAACGCAGACCGGTATAATATTTCACGGGCGGATAGGTGATAAAATCGTTTAAAGACAAAGACACCGAAAAGATATATAGTCGAGTGGGGTCAAACAAACTGCCACGGGATATCCAGCAGACAGCATTGAGAAAACTAAGAATGATCAATAATTCAAAAACAATTAACGATTTGAAAGTCCCGCCGGCCAACAGGCTGGAAAAGCTAAAAGGCGATCGGGAAGGACAGTTGAGTATAAGAATTAATGACCAGTGGCGGATTTGTTTCAAATGGCAAAACTCAGATGCCCATGAAGTCGAAATAACGGATTACCATTAAGGGGGTAACCTTATGAAGAAACCACTGCACCCTGTACATCCAGGCGAAGTCCTCTTAGAAGAGTTCCTCAAGCCGATTAATCTCAGTCAAAACAGGCTTGCGTTAGGCGTAGGCGTCCCTGCTCGGAGAATAAATGAAATTGTTCTTGGCAAAAGGAGCATCTCAGCTGATACTGCCTTGAGACTGGCAAGATTCTTCGGGGTGTCGGCAGAGTTCTGGTTGGGTCTGCAGGCCCAATATGACCTTGATATAACAGCCGAGGCCTTGGGAGAAAGATTGGAACTGGAAGTAAAAAAATATGCTGGCACATAAAAACTCCCGGGGTGCGCCCGCGGCTTCCTTCCTGAAGTCATATATCCGTAATCTGCAGTTCTTTATGATGAGCCCGCGTTTCTTTGTCGTACTTCCAATCATCAACCAACCGCCACTCTAAGATGAATTAAGATGATTCGATCAGGATTGAGTCCCCTGGCCCGCCCCCTGAACTCGAGACCGGCGTACAAAGATCTAGTGAGGTTCTTTTCTCCCGTCCAAACTACAGAACTTTGGGGTGGTGTCTTTTTGTATTTCTCCGTTAAAAACTTTTACTAATCCATCGAGCGGGGGGCCTTATTCCCCGGGCAGCCGGTAGCGAAGGATCACGGGAGACCGATGCGCCTGACTGCACCGGGTTGGCAATGCGCTGATAAGTTATGTCTGCGGATTTCCAGCTGACTCTACGGAACCACCTTTGTCCGCAATAAGTATCGAGCGACCCGAAAGCGGTTAACGGGTGTGATCCGTAGCGTGGCTGACCGGGGAATAAGACCCCCCGCGGACCTCCCGTAACGAGAACACGATAGAAAAATACACGCGAGCCAGTCTTTTGTCTTTCTTGCTTTATGTCGGTCTTCAACTATTTCATGATTCGTATCAAAACCGGGTGACGGATGCCGCCGGAGACGTACTTAAGTTTTTGACTTCGGGCTGGTCTCTTCGGCATAGTCGATGGTGTTCACGTCGCGCACTTCCGGGATCGCCTCTCTCAATAGCTTGTCAGCCCACAGACTGAGGGCGTTGTGGCCGCATCAGTGAAGCCGGCCGCCAAAGATCCTCAGGGTGACCGTGCCTGTCTTTTCGTCGACAGAAATCACTTCGACGTCTCCCTCAGCCAGTTCGCGCAGCCGGGGATTCAAACGATCGATCTCCTCTTCAACCCTTTGTTTTAATTCCACGTAATGCCTCCTCGAACTATAGCCCGGGTACTTAGCCATTGCCTCCCCTTCATCATTTTAAGGGAGTTATGGTATCAAGGCGGAATATAGGCACAGGGGAAATTAATGTCAAGAAGAAGTAAGGGGGACGTCAGGCGCGCCGGGCGGTGTTGCTTTCCGTTAGCTGCACCATTACCGCTTCGCCTTTTGCCCGTAATTCGCCTGCCGCGAACAAGGCTGTGCTTACGATTATTTTCCGGGTCTTAATCTCCTTGATCCTTCCCCTTATCTCGAGGACTACTCCCATCGGGGTCGGTTTGAGATAATCTACTTTCAACGATGCGGTGACAAAGCGGGGAGCGGGGCGCCGGTCGTCTGCCGTATAGTTGTCCTCCCGCATCCTGGCTGCTGTGGCGGAGGCGGCGCTATGACAGTCCATCAATGAGGCTATAAGCCCGCCGTAAATGTTTCCGGGAAAACCTCCCGAATGGTAGGGCCTGGGGGTGTAACGACAGACGGTTTCCTCACCATCCCAGTAACTTTTGAGTTGCATTCCATCCTGGTTGAGACGTCCACAACCATAGCAATGGGAATAATTATCGGGATAGTAATCCTGAAATGCTTTTTCGGACATGGCTTCTCCTTTCCGCCCATCTGTGTTTTGTTGCCAATATCTTTTGCAATCTTGCATGTTTTTTTGATTCCGATCAACTGAAAAGTTCGGGAGGGAAGGAGTGTATGGATTATATCCTTGACAATGGTTAGTTGCGAATATACATTCAGAACTGAACAAAATGGAAAGGGAGTTACGTTGATATGCCACGACCAACCTGCAAGCGTAGAATTAGTTTCCAGCCAAAAGCTGTCTATTTCAAGCCGGCCGGCATCCCGATGAACGAGATGCAGGAAATTGTCATTCACCGGGATGAAGTCGAGGCGATGCGGCTTAAAAATCTTCTCGGGTTCCCGCAGGAAGAAGCGGCGACACAAATGGGCGTCTCTCAACCAACTTTCCATCGTCTCATTAACGCGGCACATCAAAAGATAACCGATGCCATCATAAACGGTAAAGCGCTCCGGATCGAGGGAGGGAACGTATCGGTACACGCGGAAACAACACGGCCATGCCGCTGGAGAAAGGGTTGGGGGCAGGGATGTGCCTCAGCGGATGCAGCAGCGGATGCCGCACGATCCGTCACGGAAAATACTGAAAAAAGAGACTCCACGAAGATAGCGGTAACGAGTGCGGATGGTACACTCGATGGAATGGTGGATGAACGTTTCGGCAGGGCAAAAAAACTCATTCTTTTTGATGCCGGGACGGATGGGCAAGAGACTATCGACAATACCCGGAACGTGGGTGCAGCCCGGGGGGCCGGTATCCAGACAGCGCAAAATGCTATAAACGCCGGCGTAAAGGCGGTTATAAGCGGTCATCTGGGACCGAATGCGTTCCACGTTCTGACTGCAGCCGGTATCGAGGTGTTTACGGCAACAAACATGACCGTTCGTGAGGCTCTCGATTCATACAAAAAAGGGGAGCTTCCCAGGCTTACCGGCGCCGATGTCGACGGGCACTGGTAAAGAGAAAATACGAAGAAAACGAAAGGAAGACATGATGGACCATATAAAACGTATTGTTGTAATCGGCGGATCGGCAGCAGGTCCCAAGGCCGCGGCTCGGGCGCGCAGACTGGATGAGAACGCCGCGATAACCATCATCCAGAAGGACCCCGATCTATCCATGGCATCATGCGGATATCCTTATTATGTGGGCGGCTTTTTTGATGACAGGAATATGCTCCTGAGCACCCCGACCGGTGTGACCAGAGACCCCAAATACTACATCAATGCGAAGGGTATAACCGCAAAAACGCGTTTTGAGGCAATCCGGATAGATAGACAGAACAAAATTGTTACCTGCCGGAATCTGGCCACAGATGAGATCGAGACAATCGGTTATGACAAGCTTATTATAGCGACGGGATCAACCCCAAAATATCCCCCGGTCCCGGGGACTGAACTATCGGGGATAACGACTCTTCAATCCATGCACGATGCCGATTACCTGAGGCGGATACGGGATGAGCGGAAGATCAAAAAAGCTGTGATCATCGGCGGCGGGCTTATTGGTATGGAAACGAGCGAAGCTCTTGAGCTGGCTGGAATAGAGATAACGGTGATCGAACTCTTGCCTCAGCTTTTAACATTCCTCGATTGGGAGATGGCAAAGCTTGTCGAGAACCATGTAAGAAGCAAGAACGCCAATGTGATAACCCGGAACGGCCTCGCCGCATTCCTGGGGGAAAATGGCAAATTATCGGCGGTCAGACTCAGCAACGGGACTGAACTTCCATGCGAACTAGCGGTCGTGGCGATCGGTATAAATCCAAACGTAAATCTTGCCCGGGATGCGGGAATTGCAGTCGGTGAAACCGGAGGGATTGCCGTTGACCAGCACATGCAGACGTCCGACCCCGATATCTATGCCGTCGGAGATTGTATTGAAGTAAACAACCTTATCACCGGGGAAAAAGTCCTGGCGCCGTATGGCGATCTGGCTAACCTCCAGGGAAGGGTGGCGGGAGAAAATGCGGCCATCGGTAACAGCGCAAAGTTTCCAGGAACGATCCAGACCGGGATATGTAAAGTATTCGATTTCACCGCGGGGTCTACAGGATTGTCCGAAAAGGCCGCACGCCATGCCGGATTTGACGACATTGAAACCGCAATCAACGCAAGCCCCGATAAACCGGGTTTTATGCAGGGCAAGATGCTGGTAACAAAACTGGTTGTCCAAAGATCATCGGGACGCATATTGGGTGCACAATGCGTCGGATTGGGTGACGTCAGCAAGCAGATAGCACAGTGGGCAATGGCGATCAAAGGCTCGCTCACGGTTGATGACATGGTCAACGCCGACCTTCCCTATGCACCGCCTTTTTCGCTTGCAATAGATCACTCAATCGCGTCGGCTCATATTATTCAAAACAAGATCCGCGGACTTATGAAAGGAATATCCTGCGCCGACGTCAAAGAGAAGATAGAAAATAAAGAAAATGTGTTCCTGCTCGATGCCCGGGGCCCCGATGAATACGAACAAATGAGGTTAGGGATCGGAGAGACGCTGATTCCGATCGGCATGCTGAGAAAACGGCTCCACCTGATACCGCAGGACAAAAACGCTGAGATCGTCTGCTACTGCAAGATATCCCTTCGGGGCTATGAGGCCGCCCGTGTGCTTGAGGCTAACGGATGGAAGAACGTTAAGGTTATGGAAGGCGGGATCGTCGCCTGGCCTTTTCCGCGAGAAAAGTAATTATACCGGGGGCCAACAACGGGTCTCTCCTCGTAGATGGCCAGACCTACATGTCAGGCAGCATCAAGTCCAAGATTGCAAGAAGCGTTTAGGACAGAAGAAAAGGCAAAGGGGAACCATGGGTCACACCGTCTTTACGGGAGGTCCGCGGGGGTCTTATCCCCGTGCAGCCGCGCTACGGATCACACCCGTTAACCTCTTTCGGCTCGCTCGATGCTTATTGCGGACAGCGGTGGTTCCGTGGAGTCGGCTGGAAATCCGAAGACATGAGCTGTCAGCGTACTGCCAACTAGGTGCAGTAAGGCACATCGGTCCCGGTCACTTCGTGCCCGGGGATTAGGCCCTCCGCTCGATGGATTAGCGAAAGTCTTAACGGAGAAATACAATAAAAACACCAGCCCAAAGTCCTGCAGTTCGGATGGGAGGAAAGAACCGCACTAAATCTTGTACGCCGGTCTCGAGTTCAGGTGGACGGGCCAGGGGACTCGATCCTGATCAAGTCATCTTAATTAATCTAAGGGTAGCGGCGTGAAAAGAGGGAGTGTGGATTTGGAAGTAGCACCTACAAGTGCTCAAGTTGACTTAACGTGAAAAAGTGGGGATTTGTTAACGAAAGTGCTACCCATTTTCCATTCTGTTAAAACCAATCTCGTTGGTCAATTACACCCCCGAATGAAAAGTGTCTTTGGAAGATTAGTGAGAGGCCCCTTTGGCACATCGACACGGATTCTCTGACTCGACGATTGGGCTAAACTTTTTTGCTTCTACGAATTCTTTTTACTACTTTTTTATCTGTGATTTTATGCGCCGGTTTGGAAGTAGATTCGGGCACATCTGGCTTCTTCTCCGCCTGTTCTTCTTGAACAGAAACGCTAATATCCAATGGGATTTCGGTTACCAACTCCCACTGTTCACCGTTCCGACGGTCCAATCGTAGGCCATAGGTCCCAGATTGACTGAATTCCAAGCCATTCAGAATCATATTTGTCCTGTGCCTTTTGGCAGAAGACTCAGCTTTATAAGAGGGGAAAATGTATTTTTCAGACTTATCCGGATTTACCATTACCAGCCTAATCTCAACAGTACCCCCCTGTTGGCTGTCACTACGCCAGAGGCTTGCAAAAACAAGAAACGGAATCCTGAAGGGCAGTCTCCTTACACTGATTGCTTCAATGGCAGTAAAATAACTGACTAGGTTTGTTTCCCTATCAATACTAGTTCTCTCGCAAAGAATAGACCAAATATGTCTCATCATCAGCTCTTTCCTCCGACAACGACATAAAGGGTATCAGCTGTTAACCTATGGCCTTCTATGATTTGTTGTATTGTTGTGTCGTCTGCCCAATTTTTCTCTTCTCCAATGTTGAACGGTGACGCCTGAAATGTATCCTTAACTGCATCAATGGCATTCTTGATAAAAGCATTGACAGTTTCATGTTCTCCGTGACGATTTGCAAGCAATGAGACCAAATGCATATTCAGAGAAATTCCTTCATTTTCTGCTTCCATAGCTAATTTAGCATGCAGCCATTTAGGCATTCTTAGCCGTAATTGTCCACTATAAGATCCCATTTTGCTGGGGGCTGGAATCTCCTGGCCAGATTCCTTTAAGGACTCCATATACGCTTCGGCTGCAACCAATAATTCCTTTACGGCTTCATCCTGCGTTTCGCCAAATGCGCTCAGACCTTCTAGTTCAGGGACAAACGCAATAAAACCATTATCCTCGTCGCTCCATTTAACGGCAACTGAGTGTCTAAACATGATTACTCCTCTCTATCTAAGCCGTGTCTATCTATTAAATCTAATAGCTGCTTAACCTGATAAGGCTTGGCTTTACCATCCTTTGTCTGCTGGATGGACAAGATAAATGATGGGTTATTATGCCTGTAAATAAAGTGAGAACCGCTTACCCTGTCAAGTACCATCCCCATCGCCTCACATAACCTCTTCAGCTCTGTAAAACGAAGACCCGCCTGGTTGCTCCTCGCTTTGCTCAACAGTTTGCTATATGAACTTTTCAATATGAGCTACCGTAACCCACAAAATTCACTTCTGATATTTGTGATACCGCATACGGTACCACTTGTCAAGCATTATTCTTCTACAACCTCCTGCCGGATGGCGAAAGCACTTGTATGAGAATTACCGCTTGAAATGCCGCATTCTCAAACAATGTGGGAAAAGAGCGGATTTCAGGAAGCTATACGTAACATAT
>DIFE01000079.1:22683-26365 GCA_002418985.1 Deltaproteobacteria bacterium UBA5756 | reverse complement strand
ATTATTTTGGACAGATGTGGGTTATAGGTCATAGGAAAAACCATCTCTTGAAGGAATTCTTGTCTTTCCCATCACCCATCACCCATCACCCATCACCCGTCTTCACTTGAAAAAGAAGTAGATGATCATCGTGGTTACGAGCGCCATCAGGGGGAGGGCGAACCAGATGATTTTGCCGAATGCGGCAGGTGACGGGTACGGCCAGGTTTTCTCCCTGAAGGAAAAGATGACCCCCTTGCCTTGATTCCAGTCAAGGTTCCACAAAAGACCGGCGGTGACATAAAGGAAGGAAGAGGCGAAGATGTTCGAGAACCAGGCGACAGGATAATGCCCGTCACGAAAGAAAATGTACAGGTCGTAAGACCAGCTCGCCGTAAACATCCACACGACAAATATTACCAGGGCCTGTTTGAGAGGCAGTTTCCTCGTTGCCAGCCTGTAAGCGGAACCGATCGCCCAGGGGGCGCCAAGGAACGTCATCAGCGACATGAACCCGGCGGTCAACGGCGTCCCAGGTGGGATCGCCGCTGTAGGGTGCCATAACGACCATGGCGGACGCGGCAACGATGAAGGTCGCGATCTTCCAGGGACTGAAAAGAAACTTCCAATAGTCCTTGCGAGAGAACGCGAATGAACGCCGGTCCCTGCCGTACACGGTCAGTGCAAGTACGCAGCTCAGAATCCACAGCCCCGTGTATATTTCGAAGAAAAGGCCCATAGTCTGAATCAGACTACCACGACGGGTTCCGGCCCGCCACCATTCTTGCTGCTTTCTTTGTCTCCCCCAAATCTTGAAACCCTGCAACCGCCGATCATTCTTATTACATCCGGCGAGCCATTCGAGCACTTTTGGCCATGGTGAAGGCCGCTTAAGTGCACCAACCAACCGGTTCACCGCCTTCCTGTTTACATTTGCCGCAAAATTGAGGAAGATTAACGATGCGCTTTTCCCGATGAAGAAAGGACAGCGCGGGTCTTAAATCCCCCGGGACTCTCCGGACGGGACGCAGGAAAACAGGGAGGGGAAAGATATCAAAACATACAGGATCGCTGTGATACCAGGGGATGGGATAGGGCCGGAGGTGCTGGCCGAGGGGATTAAGATCCTGAAAGCGGTTGAGGAACTGGATGGCGATATCAGCTTTCAATTCGATCACTTTCCCTGGGGATGCGACTATTATCTGAACCAGGGCATGATGATGGCTGATGACGCGATGGAGACCCTTAAGGGGTTTGACGCTATTTATCTCGGGGCGGTGGGTTCACCGGCCGTTCCCGACCATATTTCACTGTGGGGCCTGCTCCTGAAGATAAGAAAAGGGTTCGATCAGTATGTAAACCTGCGACCCGTGAGACTGCTCAGAGGTGCACCCTGTCCGCTGAAGAACGCAAAAGAGCACGATATCGATATGATCGTGGTACGGGAGAACAGCGAGGGGGAATATGCCGGTGCGGGAGATCGCCTCTTCGCCGGCACGGCTGAGGAGGTCGTTCTCCAGACGGGGGTCTTTTCGAGGAAAGGAACCGAGAGGATCATTCGATACGCTTATGAGCTTGCACGCAAAGAAAGGAGGACATTGTCGAGTATCAGCAAAGGCAACGCCCTCAACTATTCGATGGTGTTCTGGGATGAGGTGTTCGTCCGGGTGGGAAAAGAGTATCCCGAGGTGGAGACCCGGTCGTATCTTGTGGACGCAGCCGCCATGTTCTTCATAAAGGAACCATGGCGTTTCCAGGTCGTAGTCGCGTCGAACCTTTTCGGGGACATACTCACCGATCTGGGCGCGGCGATAGCGGGCGGCATGGGGCTGGCGGCGGGTGCGAATATAAACCCCGATAGGCGATATCCCTCCATGTTCGAACCTATCCATGGTTCTGCCCCCGACATCGCGGGGAAGGGGATCGCGAACCCGCTTGCTGCCGTATGGTCGGTAAGCCAGATGCTAGACTTCTTCGATCGTCAGGACTGGGCGAAGAGGGTGCTTGAATCCATCGAAAGTTTACTGGTGCATGGAAAGACCCTCACGCCCGACCTCGGCGGAAGATCAGGGACCTGCGAGGTTGGCGATAGAGTGGAAGCCATCCTCAGAGCTTCATCCTAGACCACGTTTTTTACCGACCTCCCGGATCGTGCCGACGACTCCCTTTCTGCGGATCTTTCCGAAGGTTTCACCCGGACTTCCGTACGGAATCCTCGCGCGATAATTTTTCAGCACTGCCGCAAGGGCCTTTTCCTCCGACCCTTTTTCATTAAACCTCCGGGCAGGCACGAACTGCTGGAGGTGATCCGGCGGGTTTTGAATGCACCGACACCCGGGGTCTGAGGACCCTTAAGAGCCCGTCTCAAGGCCGATAGCGACTTTCCGGAATCTATGCCGATCCATTTTTTGTGAGTTTTGTCTTGACACCGATTTGAACCTTCTTTAATAATGAGAGTACATGGGGGCAATTTCGGGGAGTGACTGGCAAGCAGTTCAAAAATCACGTGACTTCTTTCTAAATCTCAATTCACCTGTTCAACCTACCCGCGGCGCGACTGATTATAGTTAACGCCACACAAGATGTGGCATAGGAGAGATCCATGCCCGAACAAATTCGAAGGATCCTCGGGAAGCATGGCCGCAGTCCCGATGAACTGATCCCTATTCTTCAGGATGTGCAGGCGGCCTTCGGGTATATCGGAGAGGAGTCGGTAAAGGCTATCTCCCGATACCTTCGCATCTCGGAAAATCAGATTTACGGTGTCTCATCCTTCTATGCACAATTTCGTTTTACCGAGCCCGGACGCCATGGAATCAAGGTTTGTCTTGGTACGGCGTGTCATGTCCGGGGAGGCGGGACGCTCCTTGACATGCTCGAGCGCGGACTGGATATTCACTGCGGGGAAACAACGGAAGACAAACGTTACGACCTTGATCGCGTTGCCTGTCTCGGATGTTGCGCACTTTCACCGGTGGTGCAGATCGACCGCGATATTTACAGCAGGATGACGGTCAACAAACTGACGGAGTTATTGAAAAATTATGAATAAACTCACTAAGAAGATCGATTCGGCAAAAGGTAAATGGGAGAAGCTCAAGGAGAACAGGGAGCCCATCGTTTACATCGGTGCCGCGTCCTGCGGCAGGGCCGCGGGGGCCCTGGACCTCAAGGAATCGGTGAAGACCTTCCTTGACGAGAACAAGAAGTCGGCCCGTATCATCGAGGTGGGCTGCATAGGCCCGTGCTATCTCGAACCGCTCGTGGATATCAAGATGCCCGGTGAGCCTCGCGTCAGCTACAATAACGTGAACGCGAAGACGCTGCAAATGATCCTCAAATCCCACTTTCAAGACGGGACGCCTCATAAGAAACTTGCCCTGGGACATTTCGGAACGGGAGACTTCGACGGTATCCCCCGGTTCTACGATCTCCCGATGCTGAAGCCCCAGGTCCGCATAGTACTTCGCAACTGCGGTCTCATCGACCCCGAGGAGATTGACCAGTATCTCGCCGTAGACGGCTATCAGGGGTTCATGAAGGCGCTCAAATCGACACCCGAGGATGTCATCGCGACGGTCCGCCAGGCAGGTTTGAGAGGGCGCGGCGGAGCCGGATTCCCGACCTTCAGGAAATGGACGGTGTGCAGGGAGGCGGCCGGCGAACAGAAATACCTCATCTGCAACGCCGATGAAGGCGACCC
>DIFE01000079.1:16630-22665 GCA_002418985.1 Deltaproteobacteria bacterium UBA5756 | reverse complement strand
GACCCGCATGCCGTGCTGGAAGGCATGCTCATTGCCGGCTATGCTATCGGAGCAAGCAAGGGCATCGTCTATATCCGCGCGGAGTATCCCCTTGCCATCGAGAGGCTCAAGAGGGCCATCGGCCAGATGCGGGAGTATGGTCTCCTGGGCAGCAATATTCTCGATTCGGACTTCAGTTTCGAGATAAAAATCAAGGAGGGAGCAGGCGCGTTTGTCTGCGGTGAAGAGACGGCGCTTATCGGCTCCATTGAGGGCAAGCGGGGTATGCCGCGTTCACGTCCTCCCTTTCCTGCCATAGCAGGTCTCTTCGGTTCACCGACGATCATCAACAACGTGGAGACCTTAGGGACGCTGCCGAATATCCTGAGAAACGGTCCCGACTGGTACACGCGGTTCGGCAAGGAAGGCAACCGCGGCACAAAGACTTTTTCTCTCGTCGGCAAGATACGCCGGCCCGGTCTTATCGAGGTCCAGCTTGGAACGACGCTGAGGGAGATCATCTTCGATATCGGCGGCGGCGTGCAGAAGCCCTTCAAGGCAATCCAGACGGGAGGGCCCTCGGGCGGGTGCCTGTCGGAGGAGTTCCTTGACCTGACAGTGGATTATGAATCCCTTGCCAGTGCCGGTTCCATCATGGGTTCCGGTGGGCTCATCGTCATGGATGAGGACACCTGCATTGTCGACCTGGCGAAATATTTTCTCGACTTCACCCAGAAGGAGTCATGCGGCAAGTGCGTGCCCTGCCGGGTAGGCACGAAGCATATCCTGGAGATCCTCCAGAGGATAACCGAGGGCGAAGGTTCACCGGATGACCTTCTGGCATTGCGGACCCTCGGCGACACCATCAAGAAGGGGGCATTGTGCGGCCTCGGCCAGACGGCACCGAACCCGGTTCTGACGACACTGAGGTACTTCCGGAACGAATATCTGGAACACATCAAGGACCACACATGTCGGGCCACCGTGTGCAAGTCCCTCATCGAATACCGCGTCATCAAGGAAAAGTGCACCGGATGCCAGTCCTGCGTCCGGGTTTGCCCAACGGGGGCAATAACGGGCCCGAGGTCAGAACCTCACAACCTCGACGCCTCGAAGTGCATCAAGTGCCGTTCCTGCTATGAGATCTGCCGTTACGACGCTATCGCGGGCGACGCCATCGTGATCAGGACAGCGGAGAGACAATCATGACCAAGGAGAAAAAGGTTTCCATCACCATCGACAACAGGAAAGTAGAAGCAAAGGCAAAGACGACCATCCTCCAGGCGGCGAGAGATAACAACATCGATATACCTTCGCTGTGCGCCCTGGAGCACCTGCCTTCCTACGGCGCGTGCCGGCTGTGTGTCGTGGAGGTTGACGGCATCAGGGGTTTCCCGACGTCCTGCACCACGCCCGTGGAAGACGGTATGGTGATCCGCACCGACACGGCGGAGGTAAGAACCTTGCGGCAGGAAGTGTTGAAGCTCCTTTTGAGCGAGCATCCTGCCAGTTGTCTTTTCTGCGAGGAACAAACAGACTGCAAAAATTTCCAGGGGACGATTCGCAAGGTGGGCGTCACCACGGGATGCCGTTATTGCCCTAACGACGACATGTGCGAACTCCAGGAGGTCACGAAGAAGGTGGGCCTTACGGAAACGTCCTACCCGGTCTACTACAGGAATTTTCCTGTCGAAAAGGAAGACCCTTTCTACGACAGGGACTATAATCTATGCCTTTTATGCGGTCGTTGCGTCAGGGTTTGCAACGACGTCAGGCTCAACGGAACATTGAGCTTCAAACAGCGCGGCAAAATGACGACCATCGGACCCGCGTTTGGCCGCAGCCATCTCGAAGCGGGCTGCGAATTCTGCGGGGCCTGCGTCGCCGTGTGCCCCACGGGCGCATTGTCGGCGAAGGCCAGCAAATGGTCCGGCAAACCTGACGAGGTTGTCGAGTCGACGTGCCCCTACTGTCCCATAGGGTGTACCCTTGACCTCAAGGTCAAGGCGGGAGAGGTTGTGGATGTCAGCGCCGACTATGATTCGCCGACGGAACACGGCCTCATCTGCGTGAAGGGGCGTTTCGCCATACCCGAATATGTTTTGAGCCCCGATAGACTTGCCAGACCGACGATACTCAAACCTGAGGGCTACGACTTCCTCCCGTGGGAAGAGGCACTCGACGAGGCCGCGGCGAAGCTCAAAGCGGCCGGGCCGAAAAATACCTTTGTTGTCGTGTCACCCCAGCTTTCCAACGAGGACCTTTTCGTTGCCCAGCGGTTTGCCAGGGAGGTCATCGGGACGGAGGCGATCCTTTCATCGGTCATATTCGATCTCGGCAGCGACTTGAGATCTTTCGTGGACCTTGTCGTAATGTCGGAGCAGATAGATACGATCGAGGAAACAAAAGGAATCCTGACCATCGGTCTCGATACCACCTACGGTTTTACCCCGCTGGGAATCGCAGTCAAGAAAGCGGCCAAAAAAGGCGCCATTCTCGTGACTGTCAGCGAACATGAGTGCAACCTTGACATGCTGTCCGAAGAGGCCTTTCAGTCCGACGCGGCAAAATGGCCGGAATTCATGGACGGCATCATGAAGTCGATGTCGGGCAATGGAACCAGGAAGAGTAAAGCGGCGGCACCGTTGTTCAAAAAGGGCGACCGCAATGTTGTCATCATCGGGCCCGATGCCGTTTTTTCGGGCAAACGCAAGGAGATATTCGAGCGCGTCCTTGCCATGAGGGATAATCTCGGATGGAAGGTTATCGTCTGTCATCCCTATACCAACCTCATGGGCATGCTCGCCATGGGGGCCTTACCGGGTCTGAAGCCGGGAGGATTGAAATCCGACGGGGTGCTCAAGCTTAAAGACCCGGCGGGCGTCGTCGATCTCAAGCAAAACCGGAAGGTCGGCTACTTTATTGGCGAGGCGCCTTCGCCGGAAATGCCGAAATGTGAATACCTGATCTATGAAAATGCCCTGCCCGCACCTTCAGGGTTCGATCCGAACCTTATCCTGCCCGCCGGTCTCTTTACCGAGTCGCCGGGGACAACGATAAGCTCCGAGGGCAAAATTCTCACTTTCAACCGGGCATCGGCCCCTTTCGCGGAATCCAAACCCGATTGGTGGATAATCTCGGGTATCGCGGCGAGGATGAAAAAGGGAGCTTTGAAATACAGTTCTCTCGCGGCCATCCAATCGGAGATCAAGAAGTCGATCCCCGGTTTCTCGGGTAAAGAAAGGCGGGTCCCGAGGAAAAAAGTGGTCATGGAAGGCAAGGCGGCGGCGGCAGGCAACCCGTTCGGACCGTGCCGGGACGCGGCGGCGCCGGCAGCGTTCCGTGGAGTGCCTCTTCACGATCATGTAGCCGGTATGAAGGCGATAGAAGAAAGGAGGCATAAGTGAATAAGGTCATAGAACGGTCGATGATCGTTCCAAATATGCATTTGCTTGAAATAGAGTCGCCACAGATCGCCTCGAAGGTAAAGCCCGGACAGTTTGTAATCGTCCGAGGTACCGACGAAGGCGAGCGTGTTCCCCTTTCGATCGCCGACTACGATGCTGAAAAAGGGACCATCTCCATTGTTTTCATGGAGGTAGGCGCGTCCACCTCGGTGCTTGCCCGGCTCAAAGCCGGCGATGAGGTGGCGACGTGCGTCGGTCCGCTGGGAAACGCGACATCCATCGAAAATTTCGGCAACGTCATGCTGGTGGGAGGATGTTACGGGATAGGGAGCCTCTATCCCCTCGCGAAGGAGCTGAAGGCGAAGGGAAACAAGATCACGATGGTGCTGGAGGCCAGGAGTTCATACCTGATCTACTGGCTCAAGCGATATATCCCGTTGTCGGAGAAGATAATCACCATAACCCGCGACGGGAGCATGGGTCAGAAAGGCCACGTCAGCCGCCTGCCGGACGTCATACACAACATGCCCGAGCGGCCCGACAGGATCTTTGTCAACGGATGCACCTATCTCATGGCGCATACGTCGGAGGTTACCAAAGACCTGGGAATCCCGGTCGTGGTTAACTTGAACCCCATCATGATCGATGGTACAGGGATGTGCGGTGTGTGCCGGGTGACCGTCGGCGGACAGATGAAATTTGCCTGTGTGGACGGTCCCGAGTTCATGGGACACGACATTGACTGGAAGGAATTTCTCGCGCGCAGGAAGGCGTACATGACGGAAGAGACCATCTTTTTCCGCAGGAGCGACGCGCCGGCGCATAACGAAGGGAAGTGTGCCTGGCATGAATGAAGAGAAAACTCAGGAAAAGACAAGTAAGATAGATCTCAATCGCAGAGACATGCCGAGACAGTCTCCCGAGATGAGACGCAACAATTTCGACGAGGTTGCGCTGGGCTACACGGAAGAGTTGGCCCTTGCCGAGGCCTCGCGCTGTCTCCAGTGCAAAAAGCCGCGCTGCGTGACAGGCTGTCCCGTGGAGATAGACATCCCCGGTTTTATATCCTGTATTACCAGGGGCGATTTCAGGGCGGGAATAAAGAAACTCAAGGAAAAGAACTGCCTGCCGGCAGTTTCGGGAAGGGTCTGTCCCCAGGAGTCCCAGTGTGAGTCGAAATGTATCCTCGGCAACAAAAAGGCCGAGATTGCAATCGGTCGGCTTGAGCGGTTCCTTGCTGACTGGGAGGCAGGCCAGGGAAAAGTGGACCTGCCGCAGAAGGCGAAGCCCACGGGCAAAAAGGTGGCCATTGTCGGTTCCGGGCCGGCCGGGCTCACCGTCGCCGGCGACCTCATCCTCCTCGGTCATGAAGTGACCATTTTCGAGGCGCTTCACAAAGCCGGCGGCGTCCTTGTCTATGGTATCCCCGAATTTCGTCTTCCCAAGGCAATTGTTCAGAGGGAAGTGGACTATCTGAAGGCCCTGGGGGTGGAGGTATTTACCGACTTCGTTGTCGGGAAGACGCGTTCCATCGACGAACTCCTCGAGGAGTTCGATGCGGTCTTCGTCGGGACCGGCGCAGGGCTCCCCTGGTTCATGAACATCCCGGGAGAGAACTTGAACGGGGTTTATTCGGCGAACGAATACCTGACCCGAATGAACCTCATGAAGGGCTACAAGTATCCCCGTTCGGCAACGCCGGTGAAAAAGCATATAAAGGTCGCCGTTGTCGGCGGCGGGAACGTCGCCATGGATTCCGCCCGGACTGCGCTTCGTATGGGCGCCTCCGAGTCGCATATAGTCTACCGGCGTTCCCACACCGAGCTTCCGGCCCGTGCGGAAGAGGCCGAGAATGCCGAGGAAGAGGGAGTGATCTTCGACGTACTCACCCTGCCTGTCGCATATATAGGTGACGAGAACGGCTGGGTGAGGGAGATAGAATGCATCAAGATGCAGCTCGGTGAGCCCGATGCCTCAGGCAGAAGAGTGCCCGTCGAGATGCCGGGCTCCAATTTCCGGATGCAGATGGATGCCGTGGTGTGTGCCATCGGCAACAGCCCGAATCCCCTTGTCCCCGCGACAACACCGGGCCTTGATACAACGAAAAGGGGAACGCTTGTGGCCGATCCCGAAACGGGAAAGACTACCCGCGACAGGGTATGGGCAGGCGGCGATATAGTGACCGGAGCGGCAACGGTCATCCTCGCGATGGGGGCCGGCAGAAAGGCGGCCCGCGCCATACACGAGCACCTGACGATGGAAAACCGGTAAAAAAGCGGCCCGGGCCGCTTGAATAGCTGGAACCGCTTGAACGTGATAGGACAAAAGCCGTCATTCCGGTTTGAAGTCCCGTAGTTTCAGTCGCGAAACGTGGGGGGGACGTAAACTCCTGGACACATGGGAATAAGTTCGGGGGACGGAACAGGGGGGTTTTTAAATACGCGCTGTCAAGCGGCTCAAGCGGTTAAAGCTATTCAGGTGGTCCGGCCATTTAAAAAACCTTGCAGTTCAGCAGGTTGTCGATATACCTGTTTTCTGTTTTTTTACCCAATTCGAGAAATGTGAAGCCGCTTTTTCATCCCCAGATATCCGGAGCAGTTCCTTCGTCCCGGTGTCGTTTCAGTTCCCGTTTCCAGTATTCCTTGTCCC
>DIFE01000079.1:0-16601 GCA_002418985.1 Deltaproteobacteria bacterium UBA5756 | reverse complement strand
TGGGTGTCGAAATGGACGACCCTGCCTGTATCGCCGCCCAGGTCGGAAGAGACTATCCTGATGCCGTCGTTGCGAAGAAATTGCTCGATGAAAGCGCAATTGACCCTGCCGACGCAGTGAAAACTGTCCTTCCCGTCCTTAGGCACCAGAAGGGAACTACCCCCGCAGACCTTGGCCCTGAGGTGTTTCCTCTCGGCGCCGAGCTTCAGCATACCATTTATAATAAGCTCCATGGCATGTACGCCGTAGCGGCCTGCTTCGGTGATAACCATGGGTATGTCATTGATATAGCGCCTGTTGCTCAGGAGAAAGTGGTTCATGCCCACCACCCGGTTCACGGGATCATAAAGACATGCGGAAACGCATGAACCGAGAAGGGTGGAAATCCTGACCTGTTTGTCTGTCACATAATAATCTCCGGGAAAGAGTATGACCCGTTTCCCGTATGACTCTTCGCGAATTACCATACCATACCATAACCTTTACCTCCACCAGGCAGGTACCCCGGAAACACCCCGCCAGAAAGTGATCGGTCAACCGTCGAAAACCTTAACCTCCCAGAAGCAGTTCAAGGTGCAAGGTTCCAGTTCCTGTGTCGGGGTAGAAGTCGGAATCTCACCGGACATTCCCGTGTTCGTCATTCCGGCGTTGTTACCTCACACATATGCTTTCTGCCGCGACTGAGGTCTTCCGCCGGGATGGTGGAAGAATGAGCTTGACGGTCTTTCGACGAAAAACATAGTATAATATTGGAATCTGGAATCTGGAATCTGGAACGTTTTTTCTCTGGAGGTTGTCATGAATACCGTATTTCAGGAAACGAAGCCTGAAGATATCGGGCGGAATCCTTTCAAGCTCATCGGGGAGGATTGGATGCTGATAACAGCGGGAACGAAGGATTCCTTCAATACGATGACCGGCGCCTGGGGCGGTCTCGGCATCATATGGGATAAACGGGTCGCTATGTGTCTCGTTCGCCCGAACCGCTACACCTATGAATTCATGGAACGCTCCCGGTCGTTCAGTCTGAGTTTCTTTGATGAGCAATACCGCGACGCCTTAACATATTGCGGCACAAAATCGGGCAGGGATGTCAATAAGGTGGCCCAAACGGGCCTCACTCCGGTTTTCGGTGAAGACACAATATATTTCGCCCAGTCGCGACTCGTTATCGAGTGCAGAAAGATTTATTTTCAGGACATCCTCCCCGGAAATTTTCTCGTCCCCGAAATCGACGGTTTTTACCCTAAGAAGGATTACCACAGGATGTACTTTGGCGAGATCATCCGCTGCCTGTCCAGATAGCCTCCAGCGAGCAGAGTTCTTTTAATAGGTCCTATAGGTCGTATATCTCCTATAGGACCTATCTCGTTTTCTTTTCTTGACAAACCCGAAATCGCGCTTTACTATAGTTTAGATACAATGAAACAAAGCAACAAATAAACCAAAGGAGCGGGAATGGACCCTGAGCAGGAACTTGAGGTTTTCGAATTGCAGGCTGATGTGTGCCTGGCGCTTGCCAATTCCCGGCGGCTTCAGATACTCGGTCTCCTTAAGGACGGGGAAAGGTCTGTGGGGCAGATGCTTGAAAAGATCGAGATAAACAAAGCCAACATGTCCCAGCATCTTTCAATCCTTAAACAAAAAGGACTTCTTGTGTCGCGCCGGGAGGGTACCGTGGTCTATTACCGGCTGGCGAGCCCCAGGATTACCGAAGCCTGCTCTATCATGCGGGATGTTCTCCTTGAAACCTTGAGGCAGAAGGAACGCCTTTCGAAAAGCATGCAGGATGTCCTGTAACGCCTGTTGGACGTATCAAAAGAGTGAGGAACCGATTAAAGAAACAAGAAGGGATGACATTATGAAACAAAATCCACAGTCGGGCAAGAAAATCCTTGAAGAGGCGAAACGATCGAGGCGGTTGAGACAGGTTCTCTTCGGGTCGGCCTTCCTCGTTCTGCTTGCAGCGGGATGGTTTTATTCTCTGATAGGATATTTCATCCCTCTGTGCATGGTCGCCGGCGTAGGACTCGCCGCCGTTCGGGGGAGGAAGTGGTGCAACTGGATGTGTCCCCGGGGATCTTTTGCCGATTCGTATATGAAAGCGATAAGCCCGGAACGGAGGATGCCCCGCTGGTTACGAGGCACAATGGTCAGGGCCGGAGTTATTATCTTCCTCATGAGCATGCTTACCTATCAGATCGTGCGGCTCTGGCCCGACCCTTATGCCATCGGCAGGTTCTTTGTCGTTCTCCTGACCGTCACCACTGTCGTAGGAGTTTTTATGGCCCTGTTCCTCCATCAGCGCGCCTGGTGCTCGATCTGTCCCATCGGAAGCCTGTCGAGCTGGGTCGGAAGGAATCGTTACCAACTCACAATGGACAAGGACGCCTGCATAGACTGCGGCCTTTGTGTGAAGATCTGCCCCATGCAGCTCGCCCCCTCGGAGATGAAAAAGGGCGAAACCATGAGCTTCAAAGGCGATTGCCTCAAGTGCGGGCTCTGTGTAAAAGGGTGTCCGAAAGGGGCGCTTAGCTTCCCCTGAAAACCATCTGTTCCATTCATTGACAAAGCCTCCCAATTACTGTAATATTTGTGGTAATTTACTAAATTTTCTGTGTATTTGGATGAATACCGTACGCGATCTCATGACACAAGAATGCCGGAGAAATTCCAGGGTAGAGGTCAATAACCGTAAATGCCGCAGGTGTTTTTACTGCGTCCAGCTCTGTCCCGCAAAGGCCATTAAACTCGAGAAGGAATCAATACGCATCATCCCGGACCGGTGCATACTCTGCGGCAACTGCATTACGGGCTGTCCGCACCGGGCGATGACGTATCAAAGCGACGCAAGTGTCGTCAGGGATTTGATCAAGGAAAACGAAAACGTTGTGGCCTGCATAGATCCCGCCTTCCCGGCGGTGCTTGACAACGTAACCCCTTGGGGTTTCAGCTATGCCTTGAAGGCGCTGGGGTTCAAAGAGGTGTGGGAAGGCGCCGTAGGCACCGAGCTCATAAGCGGGGCGTACCGAAAGCTTCTCGCGAGTGACCTGGAAAAACCCGTTATATCCTCTTTCTGCCCCGTCATCGTCTCCTATATCGAGAAATACCTTCCCCAGCTTATCGACAACCTTGCACCTATCGTGTCCCCCATGGTGGCGGCGGGAAGGGCCATCAAAAAGGCGAAAGGCGCCGGTTGGCGGGTTGTCTATATTGCCCCGTGCTTGGCCCGGATCGGTGAAATGGACCACGAGGAGACCTCGGATGCCATCGATCACGTCATCACCTTTCGCGACATAAGGTTCATGTTCGCCGAGGCGGGGATTAACCCGAGGCACGTCGACGAGGCGCCCTTTGACGGGGCCGCATCGGCACTGGGCAGGATCGTTCCCGTCATCGGGGGGCTGAACCGGAGCCTGGGGCACAGCTTTGACGTCCTTGTGGGCGAAGTAAGCGTCGCCTACGGGCGAAGACGTGTCATAGCCGCCTTGAACCAGCTTGCGAAAGGGTCCATACAGGCGAAATTTCTTGATCTTGTCTTCTGTGACGGTTGCGTGGATGGTCCTTTTGTCGAGCGGGAGCTCTCGGTCGTGGGACGCAGGCAGATCGTATCGCGGTACGCCAAATCGCAGTTCAGTCCCCTGTCGGCCTCGATGCTGCAAAAGACTTTGAGAGACTTCGCCGATATAGACATCAGGCGCACCCATCAGCCGGGTGTTCAGAAACTCCCCGATCCGACGGAAGAGCAGATACGCGCGGTCCTCAAGAAGATAAACAAACTTCCCCCGCACAACAACCTCGATTGCCGTTCCTGCGGCTACAATACCTGCCGGGAAAAGGCCGTTGCGGTCGTGCAGGGCATATCGGAGGCCGAATACTGCCTGCCGTACCTTCTGGAAGACTCCAAGCGCATCTACCAGCAGCTTGAAAAGTCACACAAGGAACTGCAACAGTCCCACCAGGAGTTGGAGCAGGCGCAGTTCCAACTCATAAGAACGGAAAAGCTGGCCGCCCTCGGGCAGCTTGCGGCCGGAGTAGCCCACGAGATAAACAACCCTCTGGGAACGATCACCATTTATGCCCATATCCTGGCGAGGTCCCTCGAGGCCGATGATCCGAGAAAGGAAGATATCGACCTTATCATAACCGAGGCCGACAGGACAAAGGCGATCGTCCAGGGGCTTTTAAGCTTCGCCCGGGAGACAAAGCTCAAACCCGGAGAGACCAACATCAACGACCTTATCGAGGAAACCCTGAGTCTTCTCGTGAACCAGGTGCTCTTTCAAAACATCAAGATCAAGAAGACCCTGGGGGACGACATCCCCATGCTTTTCGCCGATGCGACGCAGCTCAAGCAGGTCTTTCTGAATATCATGCTCAACGCGGCACAGGCGATGGAAGGCAAAGGGTCTCTCACGATCACGACGGCGCACGACGCCGGCGTCATCAGCGTAAAGATCCGCGACACGGGACCGGGAATCCCGCCGGAAAATATCGGCAAGCTCTTCAATCCCTTCTTTACGACCAAGGAGAAGGGTACGGGACTCGGGCTCGCGATCTCCTACGGCATCGTCGAGCGCCATTCCGGACAGATCGACGTTGAGACCGAACTGGGAAAGGGAAGCACATTCATCATTACCCTGCCCGTCAATGTGGACGGTACGGGTATGCTATCGCAGGCCAAAGGATTAGCGGCAAATCAAAATATAAATACAGGGAGAAGGAACCATGGCACAAAAAAGAATTCTAATCATTGATGACGACGTCGACTTCGTTGATCTCAACAGGGCTGTCCTTGAGAACAACGGGTTCGAGGTCGAAACGGCATTCTCGGCTCGCGAGGGAATGGACAAGGTTCAGTTCGAAGTCCCGGACCTCATCCTCCTCGACCTCATGCTCGAGAAACACGACACGGGTTTCAGCTTTGCCAAGGCGATCAAGGCGGATCCCCGCTACAAACAGATTCCCATCCTGATGATCTCCGCCGTTGCCGGTGAGACGGGATATGATTTTTCGCAGGATCAGGATGGCTACTGGATGAAGACGGATGATTTCGTAGCAAAACCGGTTGAGCCGGAAGAACTGGTAAAAAGAATTAACGCCCTCATCGAAAGGGCGAAATAGGGGTAGCCTTCGGTAATGGCAATGGCCGAACCTGTCAACATCCTTGTTGTCGACGATGAAAAAGGTATCCGTGAAGGGTGCCGGAGGATCCTCATATCCGAGGGGTACAGCGTCGATGTCGCCGAAAACGGCAAACTCGCGCTGGAGATGGTCAAGGGAAAACCTTACGATCTTATCCTTGTCGACCTCATGATGCCCGTAATGGGCGGACTTGAGCTGATGGAACGTGTGCGGCAGATCGATCCGGGCATCATCCTAGTGGTCATTACCGGATTCGCCACGGTGGAGACGGCTGTTGACGCGATGAAACACGGCGCCTACGATTACATACCCAAGCCCTTCAACCCGGACCAGCTTCTGGCGGTTCTGGGCCGGGGCCTCGACAAGCGGCGGCTCACCATTGAAAAGGAAAAGCTGCGCGAAGAAAGGGATCAGCGGCTCCTCGAGGTGGCAAGCGAGAAATCGAAGCTGCATACCATCGTTAACTCGATGGCCGACGGCATCCTCGTCATAAACCGCGAACACCAGCTTGTCCTGTGGAACCCGGCGGTAGTCAAGATGCTCAACGTAACGGGCAGGGTCGACGATTCCGGGGTCGGGATGGACTTCCAGAAGGCGTTGAAGCAGCAAGATCTGATCGATGTTATCAACAAGGCATTCTCTCCTGATTTTTCCCAGTACACGATCATCTCGGAAGAGGTGGTTCTGGCCGGGGAGGTGCCGAAGACCTTGATGGTCATAGTGGCGGGAGTGCGCGATGAAAAAGGCGAGAATCTGGGCGTCGTCTGCACATTTCGCGATATCTCGGGCCTCAAGGAGGTCGAAGAAATAAAATCGCAGTTCGTGAGGATGGTGGCGCACGAGATTCGGGCGCCGCTGGGCGCCATTGAGGGGTATCTCAACGCCTATCTCACGGGTGTTGCGGGCACGGACCCGCAATTCAACCGCCAGATGCTGGAGCGGGCAAAGTTGAGGGCGCATTCTCTCATGGACCTCGTCAACGACCTCCTGCTCTTCGCAAAGCTGGAATCGAAAAAAGTGGTAAGGAAAAAAGAGTTCCTCGACATGACGGAGATTATCGAAGGCACCGTCGACCTCTTCAAGGTCCAGGGTTCGACAAAGGACGTTTCATTTTTTGTCGATATACCTGAAAAACTGCCCCTCATCGAAGCCGACAAGGCCGAGATGGAACAACTGCTCACGAACCTCGTGTCCAATGCCATGAAGTACAATGTCAAGAACGGCAAGGTCACGGTCAGGGCGGGAGCGGAGGCTCACTATCTCAGCATAAGCGTGAGCGATACCGGTATAGGCATTGACGAGGCGTCCCTCCCCAACATTTTCGACGAGTTCTACCGGGTGCAGGGGCCCAACACGCGCTATACCACAGGCACGGGACTGGGGCTTTCCATCGTAAAAAGGATCGTGGAATCCCATTTCGGGCGTATGGAGGTCGAGAGCAAAGTCGGGCAGGGAACGGTGTTTACCGTCAAGTTGCCTCTGAAACAGATGAACGAAAAGTAATTATTTTGATAGAATTAAACTTTTAAAAAGGAGACGTCATGGCTACTAAGAAAACAACGAAAACCAACCAGATCGTGGAGAAGAGAATCCTGGCTCCTTCGATTACCATGTACAAACTTTACGTTCCAGGCATTGCCAGCAAGGTAAAGGCCGGCCAGTTTGTCGTCGTCCGCGGCGATGACATGGCAGAGCGTATCCCCCTGACAGTAGCGGATTATGACCGCAAGAAGGGCACCATCACCATTATCTTCCAGGAAGTGGGCACATCCACGCAGAAGCTCGCGAAGTTCGAGCAGGGCAGCGCACTTCTCGATGTCGTCGGCCCGCTCGGCAAACCCAGTCATATTGAAAAGTTCGGCACCGTTGTCTGCGTGGGCGGCGGCGTCGGTGTTGCACCGGTTCTGCCCATCGCCAAGGCACTTCTCGAGGCAGGCAACGAGGTCATCTCCATTATCGGTGCCCGCACCCAGGGAATGCTCATCCTCGAAGAAGAGATGAAGAAGGCAAGCACGACCGTCCACGTTACCACCGATGACGGTACTTACGGACACCACGGTTTTGTAACCGACGTCCTGAAGAAGATAATCGAAGAGCGCGGCGCTGACAAGATTGCTCTCGTCGTGGGCATCGGCCCCGTCATCATGATGAAGGCCGTCAGCGATGTGACCCGGCCGACGGGCATCAAGACGGTCGTCAGCCTCAATACGATCATGGTCGATGGTACCGGTATGTGCGGCTGCTGCCGCGCCACCATCGGCGGCGAGACAAAGTTTGTCTGCGTCGACGGACCGGAATTTGACGCACATGCCGTGGATTTCCCGGAACTGGTGCTTCGCCAGAAGATGTACAACCGGGAAGAAAGGCGCGCCCTCTGGGATCACAAGTGCAAGATCGATGCGCAGGAAAAGGCCGTCAAGAAGGCCCGCAAACGCGTCAAGATGCCGGAACAGGCACCAAAACAGAGGATCCAGAACTTCGGCGAAGTGGCTCTGGGATACACGAAAGAGAACGCCATGATGGAAGCCCAGCGCTGCCTCGGCTGCAAGAAGCCGCCCTGCGTTGAAGGCTGCCCCGTCAACGTCCAGATACCCCAGTTTATCCAGAAGATCAAGGAAGGCGACTTCATGGGCGCCATCCATACCATTAAAGAAACGAACAGCCTTCCCGCCGTCTGCGGAAGGGTCTGTCCCCAGGAATCACAGTGCGAGTCAAAATGTATCCTTGGCAAGAAATCGGAACCCGTTGCCATCGGCCGCCTTGAGCGCTTTGCCGCCGATTATGAACTCGGACTTGGCGATGTCAGGGTCCCCACGATGCCGAAGAAGACAGGCAAGAAGGTCGCCATCATCGGTGCCGGCCCGGCCGGCCTCACCGTCGCAGGCGAGCTGACGAAGAAGGGTCACGAATGTACGATTTATGAAGCTCTCCACAAGGCTGGCGGCGTGCTTGTTTATGGCATCCCCGAATTCCGTCTTCCCAAGGCCATCGTGCAGCGGGAAGTGGACTACCTGGAAAAACTGGGCGCCAAGGTAAAGGTCGACTCCATCGTCGGCCAGACCGTGACACTGGACGAGCTTTTCGCTCAGGGTTGCGATGCGGCATTCATCGGCACCGGCGCAGGTCTTCCCTATTTCCTCAACATCCCCGGCGAGAACCTGAACGGTGTTTACTCAGCCAACGAGTTCCTGACGAGGGCCAACCTCATGAAGGCGTACCTCTTCCCCGAGTACGATACGCCCATCAGGGTCGGCAGTAAAGTGGCAGTCATCGGCGGCGGCAACGTGGCCATGGACTCCGCCAGGGTTTCCAAGCGCCTCGGCGCTGACGTATATCTTGTTTACCGACGCAGCCGCGAAGAAATGCCTGCGCGTGCGGAAGAAGCGCATCACGCAGAGGAAGAGGGCATCGATTTCAGGCTCCTGACGAACCCCATCAGGGTAGTCGGAGACGATGCAGGCTGGGTCAAAGGCCTCGAGTGCGTAAAGATGGAACTCGGTGAGCCCGATGCATCAGGCAGGAGAAGACCGGTAGAGATCAAGGGCTCCAACTTTATCCTCGACGTCGACGTTGTCATCGTCGCCATCGGCCAGGGCCCGAACCCGATCCTCACATCCACCACGCCGGACCTGGAACTCAAGAAATCCGGCAACATCCAGGCAGATGAAGAAACAGGTCAGACGAGCCGCAAGGGCGTATTCGCCGGCGGCGACATCGTAACCGGCGCCGCAACCGTTATCCTCGCCATGGGCGCAGGACGCAAGGCGGCAAAGGCAATAGACGAATACCTTCAGACAAAGAAATAAACTGTAACAATGAAAGTGAAAAGGCGGGGTTTGGTTAACCCCGCCTTTTTTTGCGCCAGCCGAAGATCAGGTTCAGAACCCGGGATGAAAGGTTCGGAGGCAAGCCAAGACGCGGAGGTCTTTGAACCGGAACCGGCAATCTGAGGTTGGGTAGCGTAAGAAACGGATCTTTTCAATCGCCTGGAATTTCTGCAAGCGGTCTTGTTGAAGCCCCCCCGACCGTTTGCTTTTGACACTGCGTATCATATAGGCTTGATTCTAAAGATTCAAAGACAATGAGAAAAGCACGAGAGGACGAAACGACCTAACGGTGTGACCGATCAATCAATTTTGTCTCTTCATCGAGATGGCGGGAGAAGAGATTCCTGATGAAAGTGTCCTCTTCATTTTGGGGATATCTGATCTCGAAATACCGTTCTTTTATTTGCGCTGCAACGGCATCGGGACTATCCGGAAAATGGTCGGGGTAGATCAGGCAGAGGATCCCGGCAGTTGTCTCCAATGCCAGGTCATGGATCTTCCGACAGTCGGGCAGACATTCTTCATCGTGGCAATAGGCGTTGATAAGCTCGACGCCCTGAACGATGACCTTTTCCCAGAACCAGCGTTTTGCTGTCGGTTTCAGGTCCTTCCGGGACAGGAGCTTGTTCATGATATCTTCTATGATCGCCTGGAGGTCTCCGTTATGTTCCTATATTGAGAGAGATGTCCCGTATCATGTCGGGCAGGCAGCTGTATTGTTCCAGATCGGTGACCTCAGTTTTTTCGAGTCCGGCGAGTATGCCGTCCAGCACCTGCTGGCGCTGGCGTGCGAAGGCCAGCCAGCGCGTCAGAACATCCATTATGATGCTTGTGGTGACGGGGTCCTGTGTCGGGCGCCGGTTGCTCATCTGTTCGGCGCCGGGGGGCCGCAGGGTAAGGACGATGGAATATTTGCGCGTCATATCGGCACTGTTCAACAGGTCGTTTATCCTGTCCTTCTGGGGTAGCCCGCCGAGGATCCCCGTGATGCTTCCGAGGAGTTCCTCATGTTCGATGAAGAAGCGGACCGAATCGAGCCTGTCGAGGCGAATATTACCGATGTTGGCGATAAAGTCGTCAACGAGTCTTTTGGTCTTCCCGTTGATGAGCTGTGCCGAAAAACCGTCGTTCATGAATTCCAGGAACTGGTCCTTAAGTTCCTGCAGTATCTGGTTGTAGAAGAATTTTTCGGCCCGTCTCTGGGTGCGCACGGGTTGCCTCGAGCTCTGTCCCATGTTCGTGACTGTTTTATATGCAAGTTTCGTCTCGGTCATCGCACCCCGCCTCAGCGGCTCACCCTTTGCCTCTCACCTTTATTTCTGCTAGTTGACTATTTATCACAAATCCAATTCATTGGAAAGAACGTTCTGTTCCCGCCCGCTTCATCTCTCCGTACTTGTGTTTATGAAAGTTGACGCTATACTTGATATTATGAACCTTCGGCCCGTTTAAGACCAGTGCGGCTCTTATCACTCCTGCATCCGGTTTGCCTGGGTCAGATAGGAAAGGGTGATGAGAAATGTGGATGCAGGTAAGCACATCTCCGACTGACGATACCACTGGTTTTCCAGACTTCGAGCCATTCAAACCGCTGTGTCTCCATCCGGTGTTCAATCTGCTCAAGCGATTCCCGCTGTCCTCGTGTTTGTGAGGAGGTTTTCGTGCGTGACATGATCCAGAAGATAGTGGCAACCGAGGCAGAGGCAAAGGGCGCCGTCGAGGAGGCCAGGGCGGAGGCCGACCGCATTGTATCGGAGGCACGGAGGAAGGCCCGGGATATAGCCGCTCAGGCGAATGCGGAAGCCAATGCTGAGGCCGAGTGTATCGTGGCGGCCGCCGTCGAGGCGGCCGAGAAGGAAAAAGAGGAAAGACTGGTCCGGGCCGCCGCAAAGATCGACAAGCAGGTCGGAATTGACGAGGCCGGCAGAAGACGTGTCGTTGAGAAGGTTGTCCGGTGCATATGCAAGCCGTGACAGTGCCTTAAGGAGGCCAATGACAGGGAACCTTGATTATATTGTCGCCCGCCTTCACGGCAGGCGCAGTTCAATGTTTGAAGGGGAGAGACTCGACGCCCTTTCCCACATCGAAAACCTTCAGGAATTCATGCGGGCCGTCTTTCCCGAGCGTGAGTTCCGGGGGATCACAGACTTTCAGCGACAACTTATCGAGGAGCTTGCCGGCGAGTTCTCCAGCCTACCCGGCCACCTGGACCGGGCCGAGGCGCATCTGATCGACTGGATGCCCGCCCGCCTCGAGGCCGAAAATATAAAAGTGCTCCTCAGGGCATCCATTACAAAAACCCCCCTCGAAGAGGTAACGGAACGTCTTGTTCCCCTGCCGGGGCAGACGGCGGCAGTGGTCGAATCGCTGGTGAAAGCGGGGTCGCTGACCGACTTCGCGACACTGCTCCCTTTCGGACCCCTGCGCAAGGGTCTCGAGAACGCAATCAGGGACTACACGGAAAATGCACGGCCCTTCTTCCTGGAGGCGGCTCTGGACAGCGGCTATCTGAGCGAGCTTTTGGCTCGGTTCGCGCTGCTTTCCGCCAGTGATCGGGACGAGACGGAAGCGGTCATATGTCAGGAGGCGGACATCTTTCATCTTGTGCTTGTCCTCCGGGGAAGATTCAACTACGGTCTGACAGCGGACCAGTTGCTGCCCTTTCATGTCCCGGGGACCCGGATATCCCGTACCACCTTCGCCGCCATGCTCAATGACCACGACCCATGGATGGCGGTAGGCCGAGCCGTCATGCGTGCAATCGACCCGCTGCCCCTGGAGGGCGGGCCCGGTGAGTCATCTTCGACCATTCAGATATCCCTGATGGAGAATCTGGCATGGCGGCGCTATTACCGCCTTGCAAACAGCGCTTTCCGGCGAAGCCATATGGGTTTCGGGGTAGTTGTCGCGTACGTGGCTATCCGTCGCCTTGAGGTGGCGAACCTCATCACGATCTCCGAGGGTGTGCGCAGGTGCATCGGCGAGGATGTCATACGGGCGCGGATGATCCCGCGCGTGGACATGGAGGCGTCCCATGTTTAAACCTGCCCCGATGATGCGGCTGAGTGCCATAATCCTGGAAAAGGACGAGCGGGAGGTTCTTCAGACCCTCGGCCGCCTGGGGGTGGTACAATTAACACGTCTGCCTCCGGGACCGGAAACGGCAGCCCTGGGAGTTCGCGACCTCAGCGCCGAAATAACGCGCTATGAGCGTTTCCGGTTGCGCATCGAAGAGATCCGGCGCTTCGTCGAAATCCCCATGCCTGCTGCCGGCGAACCCCCTGCCGGGCTGGATCTCGCCGGGATCGATGAGAGGCTGCGCTCCATGGAAGAACATATCGACGAGGTGTCCGACCTTCGAAGGGCCTACAGGCAGCGGCAAAGGGAATTGATTGCGCTGCGCGACCAGGTGTCGGATTACCGCGGGCTCGATGTGCCGCTGGACAGCCCCGATCATTTTTCCTTTCTTCATTTTGTAACGGGAAGCCTCCCGGAGAAGAACTTCGAAAGCCTTCGGGCCGAACTTGGCAACAAGGTGGCCCTCGTGGCGCTTGAAGGAAAAAAAGGCCGGCTGCCGGTACTCGCAATGACGACCCGTCAGGGTTCCGAGTCCCTCGAGCAGGCCTTGCAAAAGGCGGGTTTTCAGCGTGAGACCCTTCCCGAAGCCGAAGGAACAACAACGGACGCGTTGTGCATGGAAAAGGAGAAAGAGCACCAGCGCCTTGAAGCGGCACTGGAGAGGCTCGATATGCGGATACGGTCGCTTGCCGACGAATTCGCGCCGTACCTCGCCGCTATGGAAACCATGATCGGGATGGAGCTCGGCCTGGCGAGGGCGCAGCAAGGCCTCAGCCGCACCGAGGCTACCTCGCTGATAGCGGGATGGGTGCCGGCGCAGGAGGCGCCGGGCGTCAGCGAGCACCTGAAGGCGATCACCCGAGGCCGCTGTGCCATCGAGGTTTCCGCTCCGGCCAATCCGACGGGGGAAGAGGTTCCGACCCTCCTTGCACATTCGCCCCTGCTGCGTCCATTCGGCATGCTTATGTCCTCATACGGTGTACCCAATTACCGGGAACTGGAACCCACGATCTTCGTCGCCGTCAGCTACGTGCTCATGTTCGGTATGATGTTCGGAGATTGGGGGCAGGGTGCCCTTTTGGCTGCCCTGGGGATAGCGGCGCTTTTTCGGGGAAAGACGGAAAAGGCCCGCGATATCGGTGTGCTCCTGTGCTCCTTCGGGTTGTCGAGCATGATTTTCGGAGCGATCTATGGGAGCTGTTTCGGCCTCGAGGCCCTCAAGAAATATGCCCTCTGGCATGATCCTCTGGAGGGCGACCCCATGGGCCTCATGTACGGCGCAATCGCCGTCGGAATCGTCATGATCAGCCTGGGCATGGTACTGAATGTCATCAACCGTTTCCGGCGAGGAGACGTCATAGGCGGCTTCCTCGACAAATTCGGGGTGTCCGGGATTGTTTTCTACTGGGGCGTGCTGGCGCTGATCCTCGGTAAAGATGCAATTACGTCGCGGGGGCTCATGGGTCCGGCGCTGATCCTTTTTCTGGTGATACCGACACTATGCTGGATGGCAAAAGAACCCCTCGAATATTTCCGCCATCGTTCGGGGGAGCACGGCACGCTGGGCATCGCTATTACGGAATCACTCGTGGGGGCGTTCGAGGCGTTCCTGAGCTACCTTGCCAACACGATAAGCTTTGTCCGTCTCGGGGCCTACGCGATGAGCCATGCCGCACTTCTCTTCGCGGCCTTCATGCTGGCCGAGCAGGTGAGACATCTTCCTTACGGGGGTACTGTGGGAAGCGTCATCATCATCGTACTCGGAAACCTGGTTGCCGTTGTCCTGGAGGGGATCATTGCATCGGTGCAGGCCCTGCGTCTCGAATATTATGAGTTCTTCAGCAAATTCTTTTCCGGCGACGGCCAGGCGTTTGAACCCTTTCGCCTGACAGAAAAGACGCCGGTCGAGCGGTCCTGATCCCGCTTAAGGGGATCATGTATAGAGCCGGTCATGTGCCGGCAAGGGGAGGTGTCATATGGTGAAGTTGTCGCTTTGGTCCGTTGGAGCCGTTCTTGCGGTGGTGCTGATGCCCGGTGTCCCGGCCCTGGCACAACAGACGGTACAGGAAGGTGTTGCGGCCGCCTCTCTGGGGAGGACCATCGGCCTTGCGGTGGCGGCGGCTTTTGCCGTCGGCGTGAGCATCCTCGGCGCGGGATACGCCGTGGGCAAGATCGGATCGGCTGCACTTGGCGCGGCTGTGGAGAAACCGGAACTGCTCACCCGGAGTATTCTCTTTGTTGCGCTGGCGGAGGGGCTTGCGGTACTCGGTTTCGCCATCGCCATGATGCTGCTGCAGAAGATCTAGGGGGAAGGACGTGAAGTTCTTCTGCGTCGCAGACGAGGATACCGTGCGCGGCTTCCGGCTGGCGGGTATCGACGGTAAAGTCGCCACCACGGGTGAGGAGGCGTCGGAGGCCCTCGAGAGGGTGCTCAAAGAACCCGACCGTGCCATCGTCATTCTCACATCGCCTGTGGCGGACCTGATCCGCGAGAGGGTCGAAGCGATCCGGCTTGAGCGGGATTATCCGTTGATCGTCGAAATACCGGGGCCCGGGGGGCAGACGGCGGAATCAGGAAGCCTCAGAAAATTCGTTCAGGAGGCGGTGGGCATCCGGTTAGGACAAAGTGAGGGACCTTAAATGACCATTACCGATCAGGATTCTTCCGAGGTACTCTGCCAGGAGATTAAAGCCGACGCACAGCGCCAACGCGATGAAATCCTTTCATGCGCCCACGAGGAAGCCGAGGCCCTCCTGGGCAGGGAGGGATCACAGGCGATCGAGGCTCGCCTGAAGCGTCTTGAAGAGGCCCGCGTCGAGGGCGTCCGCCGCAGGGATCTGACCCTGACATCGGTCTTCGTCGAGGCCCGCCGGCTATATCTGGCCCGCATCGAGACCCTCCTGGAATCGGTGCGTATCGATGCGCAAAAGCAACTTGTTTCCCGCGACGGTTTCGATTACCGGGAAAGCGTCATCAATCTCGCAAGCGAGGCGGTAAGGAGCATGACGGGTGATGAATTCACAGTGCGCCTTGCCGAAAAGAGCCGATCCATTCTCGGCGACGCCCTGTCCGAGGAGATCAAGTCCCGGGCCGGCCGGCCGGAGATAAAGGTTACTGTTTCCTGGGATACCCGGATGGCGGACGATGGGCCGATTGTCACGGATGCCGCTGAAAGCCGGATATGGGACAACCGGTATTCCGCGAGGCTCGAACGGCTATGGCCCGAGCTGCGGCGCCTTATTGCGGGAGAGATGTTCCCCGCCGGACTCGAGGGGTCCGAAGGAGGTATCACGTGATCGATGTGACTCAATCAGCGGGACCTGTCGCGACCCGTATAAGCGGACCCATCATTACGGCGAGCGGAATGGGCGATGCACAGATGTATGAGGTCGTCCAGGTGGGCGAACTCGGGCTTGTAGGCGAGGTGGTCCGGATCATCGGCGATCTGGCGACGATCCAGGTTTATGAGGACACGACGATGATCAAGCCGGGGGCAAAAATACTCTGCACCGGGGCCCCCCTTTCGGTTTCGCTGGGTCCGGGCCTCGTCGGCAATATCTACGATGGCATCCAGCGTCCGCTGCCGGGCATCGAGGCCAAAAGCGGCGCATGGATCCGCCGCGGTGAAAAGGTCGACGCCCTTGATAACGCCAGACGATGGACCTTTGAGCCGCTGGCAGCGCGCGGCGACACCGTCGGCCCCGGCCAGGTGATAGGGCAGGTTGCGGAAACCCCCCTTGTCACGCACAAGATAATGGTTCCGCCCGATATCTCCGGTACCATTAGATCGATTGTCGAAAAAGGTGATTATACCCTCCTCGACCCCGTTGCGGTGATCGAGACCCCGGCGGGCGCAAAGGAAATTGCGATGCTCCAGCGTTGGCCCGTCCGGCAGCCGCGCCCCATCCGGGAACGGTTGAGGATCGCCGACCCGCTGATCACGGGCCAGCGGATCATCGATACCTTTTTCCCCCTCGGGAAAGGGGGCGCCGCCGCAATACCGGGCGGCTTCGGCACGGGAAAGACGATCACCCAGCATCAGCTTGCCAAGTGGTCCGACGCCGAGATCATCGTTTTCATCGGTTGCGGGGAACGCGGCAACGAAATGACGGAAGTGCTCCGCGAGTTCCCCGAACTGGAAGACCCCCGGTCCGGCCGGCCGCTGATGGAACGGACGATCCTCATCGCCAACACGTCAAACATGCCCGTGGCGGCCCGGGAAGTCTCCATTTACACGGGGATCACGCTCGCCGAGTATTACCGCGACATGGGCCTCTCCGTGGCGGTCTTTGCAGACTCGACGAGCCGCTGGGCTGAGGCCCTGCGCGAGCTCGCAGCACGGCTTGAAGAGATGCCGGCGGAAGAGGGCTTCCCGGCCTCGCTGCCCACGAGGCTCGCCCAGTTCTACGAGCGCGGCGGTGCGGTTACCACGCTGGCGGGCGAGCGTGCCTCGGTAAGCATCGTCGGCGCCGTCAGCCCCCCCGGCGGGGACTTCTCGGAGCCTGTGACCCAGCACACGCGGCGCTTTATCCGCTGCTTCTGGGCCCTTG
>DIFE01000156.1 GCA_002418985.1 Deltaproteobacteria bacterium UBA5756 | reverse complement strand
CTCAGAATATGCCAGGTATAGGCCTCGTAATTGAGGGAGCGCACCCTGAGCAGCCCTTCGTGCCCCAGGGATTTGGCATACGCCTCCATCTGGCCGCCCACCTCGATTTCAGTTGCACCTTCGTGAAGCAATTCCGGCACCTTCGCGTAAACCTTCCTGCCGATCTCGGCAGCCTTCTCCATAAGGCCTATCTCAAATGGAGACTTGTACTTGCGGATCTCCTTCGTCAGGGGGGAGCAGTCAATGAACTCTACATCACCGAAGAGTTCCTCGAATTTAACGACGTCGTTGTATGGTATGACGTCAAGCTGCATTCCCAGGCGTTTCACCGGTTTCAGGTGCTGGGGGATGTCCTTGATCGAACGGTAAGACACTATGTTCTCAAGACCGGATTCCCTGCGTGCCCTCGATATCTCGCGCTTGACAAAAAGAATGGGGTCCGAGTCTACAGGAACAAAGAGGAGCGAATCCTGCATCGTGCCGGACAGGTAATAATAATCGATCTTGTAATGGAAAAAGGCCCCATCAAGAGAGGCCTTTTCCATTAATGTCTTCAGCTTACGGATTCGTGTTTCAAGTTCTTCTTTCGGTGCGTATTTCATAGTGCCTGTTATTCATCTTTCCAGACGGCTTTTCTCTTATCCATGAACGCACTGATGCCTTCGGCGGCGTCCTTTGTTTTCATGCAGCCGTCAAGATAAATGATCTCCGACATTCTCAGTGCTTCGAGGAAATTGACATTGAGCCCTGCCTTGATGGCGCGTTTGGTCCACATTGCGACAGGTCTGCTCTGTTTCAGAAAATCGGCCATGAATTTTTCAGCCTCTGCCTTGAAGTTCTCTACGGGCAGAACGACGTTTACCAGGCCCATTGCCTGTGCTTCTTTCGCTCCTATGATCTTGCCTGTCAGGAGAAGTTCGTAGGTGTTCTTGAGGCCGATGATCTTCGGGAACCATGCCGCGGCGATGGGAGGGAATACCCCGACAGCAATCTCGGGCTGGCCGATTTTCGCTTTTTCAGAAGCGATGACGATGTCGCAAAAGCTCATGAGTTCGCATCCGCCGCCCAGGGACCTTCCGTTCACCAGTGCTACCGTGGTGCAGTCCAGTTCTTCCATGAGCCGGAACATCCTGTGGAAGACCTCGATCATGTCGTTTACCTTGTCCGCGGTATGATCCGCCACGTCCACACCGTCACAAAACGCCTTTTCGCCGGCGTGATCGAAGACGAGAAGCTGGATCGTCGGATCTTTCTTGACATCCATAATAGCTTCGTTGATCTCCCTCATCATGAGGATGGTCAACCAGTTTGACACCGGTTCGTTGAGCGTAATCGTTGCGACCTTGTTCTTTTTTTCAAATGTTATATGTGTAAAGGCCATGATGATTCTCCTTCTTTCAAAAAAAATAGGGGGGATATTCTCCCCCCTAAGATATGTGCGTTGCTTACTTTGCCTGCGGTTTCCGGAAAACCTGTTCCATGTAGGCATCGTCGTTCAGAGCGCCTTCTGCGATGAGCTGACGGTTCTTTATAAAATCGACGGTGTCGGCGCCGGTGATCTTCTTGGTGTTGAAGGCGCCAAAGCCAAGGTAGGCCTCGCCCATCATGTTGACTGCCAGCCAGTATCTGTGATCGTTCTTGACCTGATCCCAGAAGAATTTCTTTTTCTGCCTGATGCCGTCGATGGATTTCATCAAGCATCCCGGGAAGAGGTTTGCAAATACCCACATGATCCTGTCAGTCTCTGCATCGAGGAGCGAGAAGTCAAAGTCGTTGTTTTTCAGTTTTTCGTTGACCCATGCCCTGGCGTCTTTTGCTTCCTGGCCTGACTTGGGTTCGCCATAGACGATCTCGCCGTCTTTAACGTATGCATCGGTGATTATCTGAGGGTTCCGTACCCAGACACCCTTGTCGTCTTTCAGGACGGGGATGGCCTTGGAGATGAGGTTCTTGGCCTTCATCTTGTACGCAGACCACATCTCGCAGCTTACGCAGTTCCACATGGCATCCTCAGCGCTCAGATACCAGGGGAGGAAGTCAGAGGCGCCGCCCACAGGGGCGCTGCCGTGTCTCGGGCCTGCCTGACCGAAAATGGCCAGGTCAGATGAAATCGCGATGTCGCAGGCAAGGCCGATCTCCTGGCCGCCGGCAACCCTCATGCCGTTCACGCGGCAGACAACCGGTTTCTTGCACATGAGAATGCTGTCGACCATGTTGTTGAAGAGTTCCATGTATGCGCCGTATTCTTCGGGTCTTTTGCTGTAATATTCTGAATACTCTTTTGTGTTGCCGCCGGTGCAGAACGCGTTCGGCCCGGTACCAGTGAAGACTACACCTACGACCGTGCGGTCTGTCGATGAGTTCTCGAAGCCGGCGATGACGCCCTTGACCATCTCTGTCGTATAAGAGTTGTACTGGGCAGGGTTGTTGAGCCTGATCCATGCTACGTAAAGGCCGGGCATCACATTGCCTTTGGGGTCTTTCAGGGGTTTCTTTTCGTACACTACACAGGGAGCTTCCGTTCCCCAGTGGTTTGACCCATGTCTGCTATGGTCTTTCATTTCATTTTCTCTTGGTACCCATTCTAATCCCATACTTTTCCTCCTAAAAGTTTTTGTGTTAAACCTTAGAAATCAGGTGTCAGAACAACGCGTTTCGCAGGTGAACCTGCCTTGTGGATCTCCTCAAAGGTTGCCGCGATGGTGCTCATGGGCCGCACTTCAACGAAAGGATCGATCTTGATCTTTTTGCTGAGGACCATGTCGAGGACGATCGGATAGTATTCAGGCAGACAGCCCCATGTGCCGATGACTTCGGCGTCGAAGGCCATCAGTTTCGAGAACATGTATTCGCTCTTTGCCATGCCGAAGCCGACGAGGATGAGTTTGCCTACGAAGGAGAGCAGGTCGAGTGCGAGTTCTTGGCCAGCCTTGGAGCCGGTGACCTCAAAGATCTTCCAGCCTGTGTTGGCAAGGCCATTAGCCTTGCAGTAGCTTCTCCACTCGCCGACGAGGTCTTTGTTTGTTTTGTCCAGGGTACTTATAACATGGTCGCAGCCATAGTCAAGCGCCCTTTTGAGTTTCTCGGGGTTCCGGGCGATACCGATGACGGTCTTCGCTCCGAGTGCCTTTGCGGTCTGGGCCATGTACACACCCACGCCGCCGGTTGCGCCGATGATGATGACGTTGTCGCCAGGCTGAAGGTCGGCTCTCTTAGCTGCCTGGTACGGGGTGGTAACCGCGTCTGCTACGACGGCAAGCTGTTCCAGAGCATAACCTTTCTTGTCCTGTACGAGGCACAGGTCGATGGTCGGAACGACGATATGGCTTGCGAAACCGCCGTATACGCCGATGGAGTTGCCGGGCATCTTCTGTGCCAGGCATCTGTTGCCCCTGCCGGTCTTGCACAGTATACACTGCCTGCAAGGCATGACGGCGGGGATGATGACCTCTTTGCCTATCCAGGCCGGGTCGCCGGCGATAACGGTACCGGCTATCTCATGGCCCAGTGCCAGAGGCGGTTTGCTGACGGTAGGAACGCCGTCAAAGAAATATCCAAGGTCAGTGTGGCATACGCCGCACCCGGCGATCTCAACCATGACTTCGCCTGCTTTCAGTTCCGGAACAGGGATCTCTGCTACTTCCAGTTTACCCGGAGTCGTCTCTTTGGTCTCTCTGTTGAATACGGTCGGTTGCACCATCTGCCATTGTTTTATTGTTTTCGGTACATCAGCCATTACAACACCTCCTTATATATTTGAGTGAACGTTGATCACCTCCCTCAATTCTTACGTCATTCCGTAACCGCCATCCACGCACAGCAGCTGGCCCGTGATGTAACGGGCGTCATCGGAAGCAAAAAATACGAAGGCCGGTGCTACATCTTCCGGATCCGCGTATCGTCCAAGAAGGATACGTTTTGTGTATATCTCTTTGAGTTTTTCGTCTGTCGATATGGTATGCGTCATTTCCGTAGTGACTATGCCGAGAGAAATCACATTGGCTGTGACATTAAACTTTGCAAGTTCCCTAGCCATTGATTTGGTCATGGAGATCACCCCGCCCTTGGCGGCGCTGTAGTTGATCTGACCGATTGTGCCGACAACACCGGCAACGGAGGTAACATTGACGATCCTGCCGTAGCTCTGCTGCATGAAGTATTTCGAGGCGGCCTTTGCCATGAGCCAGGGGCCTCTCATCTGGACGTTCACGACCTCATCCCACGTTTCCACGCTCATCTTGTGCATCATGGACGGCTTGGAAATGCCGGCATTGTTGATGACAATGTGGACTGACCCGAAGTTCTCGGCGCATGTTTCGACGATCTTCTGGGCATCTGCCTCCTGACCGACATCACCTTTCACTGCAACAGCCTTTCTCCCCATCCCCTTGATGATTTCGACGACTTCGTCGGCTGCCTTCTGATTTCCCGCATAATTGATAACCACATTTGCGCCTTCCCTGGCAAAGGCCACGCTGATAGCGCGTCCAACACCTCTGCCGCCGCCCGTTACAATTGCGTTTTTACCCTCTAACTTCATAACGGCCCTCTCCTTTTCGTCGTTTTCTAGTTGCCTAAAGGTATTCCATTTGTGAAAAATTTTATAAACTTAATATTATCTTTCAGGACGGGCCTGTGTCAAGATAAAAAGTCTTAATATTAAGGGTGTTCTGTCGCATGCACGGGCGTTTCCAGCCCTTTCGGGCGCCACGCTGTCAACCGTGTAATTTGAGTGGTTTCCTGTTTCCTGAGGACATCAGGATTACGGCGCTTTTAGCTTGAAAAAAGAGAGGATATGTTTAATCATTGAAAAACGGCTGAAAAAGTTGGCTCCGAGGTGTTCGGTTATGGAAAAACAAAAACGTCTTCGCCTTACCGTACTGTGCGAAAATGTCGTGGCAAATCTCCGAGGCATCGGTGAACACGGGTTTTCCCTGTTCATTGAAACCGGGATGGGGAATTATCTTTTTGATACCGGTTCCGGCGAAGGTATCCTCAAGAACTCCCTTACCTTCGGCAAAGAGCTGCGCTCGATACGAAAGGTCTTTTTGAGTCACGGCCATTATGATCATACGGGCGGGCTCAGGGACGTTCTCGGTGTGACGGGGCCTGTCGAGATTCATGGGCACCCCGCCATCTTCGAAGAAAAATATGCTGTATCGCAACAGGACGGTAAAATTGAGAAGCGTTTTATCGGGATGCCCGAAAGGAGGGAGTCCCTCGAAAGTAGAGGCGGGATTTTTTGTCTGAACTCCGGTTTCCGCGAGATCGAGGAGGGGATATATCTCACCGGTGAGATACCGAGGCACTCATCCTTCGAAGCCGGTGATACGCGTTTGAACGTCAGAAGAAACGATAGGTTCGAAATCGACACCGTTCCTGACGACGGTGCCCTTGTTATATCGATGGAAAAGGGGCTGATCGTTCTTCTTGGATGTGCCCATGCGGGCATGGTCAACACCCTTGAACATGTTCGCAGGAATCTTCCCGCATTGCCTATCCAGGCCGTTATCGGCGGGACACACCTGGGTCTCCTCCCTGAAGCGGCCACGGATGCTTCGATCAGGGCCATCCTGGAAATGGAAATCGGCTCGATCGGCGTTTGCCATTGTACGGGTATAGCGATTGCGTCAAGGCTCATACGGGAACTCGGCAGCCGGTGTTTCTATGCCTCCGTTGGAACGGTATTTGAGGTATGAGGGGCTAAAAATAACCATTTTTGATGGTTTCTTATTATAAGAGGAGGAAACATTATGTCTGTTGTGCTGGAATCTCTGAAAGACGATGTTTTTACAATCACGTTAAATAGGCCCGATAAGAAAAACGCCATGGATTATGATCTCCTTAAAGGACTGTACGAGGCGATGAAGAACGCCGCCCGCGAAAAAGCACCTTTCGTTGTCATACGGGGTTCGGGCGGGGCTTTTTGCTCGGGTGGCGACATAATCGCTTTCAAGGAGGCTAAGGACGCCGAGGCACTCATCGACGCCGAGGCCGGTGTCCTTAATGAAAGTATAAAGGCGATCCGTAACATCCCCGCGATCGTCATAGCCGTCATGGAAGGGGTGGCTGTCGGTGCCGGGGTGGGTCTTGCCCTGGCCTGCGACCTTTCCATCGCCACGAAAAAGACGATCATGAACATGGGGTATCGCCGCATCGGCCTGACGCCGGACGGGGGTGGAAGCATTCTCCTGCCACGCATCGTGGGCGCAAAGCTTTTCAACGAGATGTACCTCCTGTCGCGGAACATCACTATGGATGAGGCGAAGGGTCTGGGGCTCGTCAATATCGTATGCGACGACGGTGAAGTGGATGCAAAGCTCGGCGAGCTTATCGGGGCATTGAAGGCTCTCCCGATGGAAACGATCGCCAATCACAAGGACCTCGTGAACCGCTGCCTCTTTGCCGGCCTTGAGACGCATCTCGACCGCGAGCGCCGGTACGTGGCGGAATTTGCCTCGAAACCGCTTTTCAAACAAAGGCTGGATGAGTTCTTTCGGAGGAAATAGGGCGTGAAGGGGCTGTACCTCTTTGCGATAGCGGGTTACATCTGTATCCTGTGGCTCACCGGTATGTACGTGACGAGGAAATCCCGGTCGGCCGATGCGTACCTCATCGCGTCGCGGGGACTGTCCGTGCCCTTCATTGCGGTCCTCATAGCCGGCACCTGGATCGGGGGCGTCTCCATCGTCGGCATGGCCCAGGGTTCTTTTATCCATGGCCTGTCCGCCCTGTGGTTCCAGGCCGGCATCTGGATTGCCATGTTCGTGACGGCGTTTCTCCTCCCCAGGGTCCTTGGCGGTAAAAAGACCTACTCCATCCTCGACGTCGTCGGCGGCCTATATGACACGAAGACAACGCGGCTGGCAGGCATCCTCCAGCTTGCTTTCTCCATCTGGATAGTGACCATGCAGATCGTGGGCGGAGGCGCCATCCTGTCAGTCCTCACGAAGGGGGCCATTTCCTACAACGGCGGCATGGTGCTGACAACGGTCGTCTTTACCCTATACAACGTCATGGGAGGTTTTGTCGCGACGGCATATACAAACCTTATCCATATCTGCGCCATCGTATTCGGCATCTTTCTCGGTGGTTTCTACCTCATCTTTTCGACGGGTGGTTTGCAGGCGATGGCAGGGGGAGGGCATTATTACACCGCCTTCGGGGACCTGGGAGTTTCCCAGGCGTTAAGCTGGGCCTTCATCAATTTTACACTGGGGGTCCTTGCCCAGCCCGTGATCAATACGGCGTCCTCCGCCAGGACTCTTCAGGAGGGTAAAAAGGGGATCGTCATAGGAAACATCATAGCCATTCCCGTCGTCATTATGGCGGCGCTCTGCGGGATAATCGCGAAATACCGTTTCCCCGGGATCGGTTCCCTGGCCGCCCTTCCGTCGCTCATCTCCATCGTGCCCCCGTTTGTCGCGGTCTTCTTTCTGATCAGCATGTGGGCTCCGCTTATGAGTTCGGGTTCACCCTTTCTGATGGGAGCCACGACGCTTGCGGTAAAAGGGTATATAGCCCCGTTTTTCAGGATGGAGAATGACCGGAAGATACTTCTTGTGTCACGCTTCACGACCCTGGCCATCGGGGGGTTGTCCCTCGTTCTCGGGTTCTTTGTCAGGGAGATCTTGCGGGAGGTCACCTGGCTTGCCGTCTTCCTGAGTGCCATCGTCTATATCGTCTTTGCCGGGTGGTTTGCGCGGGGCATGAAAAGCTCCTATGCCTTTGCCTCCCTCCTTGGTACCATTATCATCATGGGTCTTTCGTTTCTCCTGGGAATGCACAGGATAATCCACCCGCTGTGGCCCGTTACGGTCTATGTTGCCCTCGTGATGGGGGCCGGTTTCGTCGCAGCCAGGCGAAGCAATACCCGTGCGTAAAGACTTGTAGAACACTTCCAGAATATGGTAAGACTGACGGTATACCGTCAGAAAACAAAAGGGAAGCAAAAACCTACACGATGAGGAGGATGTATGAGCCTGGTTGAACGGGCAAAAGGCATCATATTAAAACCCACGCAAACGTGGGAGATAATCAAGGCGGAGCAGACAACGATCAAAGATCTCTTCACTTCCTATGCCGCCATTCTTGCCATTATTCCCACCGCTGCCGGCTTCATAGGGATGTCTCTCATGGGTACTTCCATGCTCGGAATTCACTTCCGTATCCCTTTTCTGTACGGCATCACTCATGCCATTATCTCCTATGTCCTGACGCTTGTCGGGGTGTACGTCGTCGCATTCGTCATCGATGCCCTGGCGCCTTCCTTTAGTTCCCGAAAGGACATCCTTTCGGCTGTGAAGGTCGCCGTCTTTTCCTTTACGCCGGCCTGGATCGGCGGAGTCTTCATGATTGTGCCCATGCTGTCCATTCTTACATTTCTGGCCTCGCTTTACGGATTGTACCTCCTGTATACGGGCCTGCCCATCCTTATGGAGACGCCCAGGGAGAAAACCCTGGGATACTTTGTTGTCGTTATAATCGTCAGTATTGTCGTTTCCCTGATCATCAACGTCCTTGCCCGCCTTGTCCTTCCTTCGGGACCGATGATGATGCCGTAGACAGCTCCCGGTTACCATATGCCGGGTTTTTATACTTGATAGAGTATCACTGCTCATCGACTTGAGCAGTCACAGTGATGTGAAAATAACAATGGCGTTCTGAAATAACCGGAGCGCCATTTCCATTCTTATGGTTACCAGACGAAGGCGTCGTGGACCCAAAGCGGGTTCAGGACGCCTTTTGTATTTAATCCAGGAGGTGTAAGGTGAAAAGATTTCTTGTCGTACTTGTACTGTTCTTTCTGTTCGCGATGCCGGCGGGAGTCGTCTACGCCCAGGTTGAAAGCGGGCAGGGGACACAGCAGGCGGCCGCGGCACAGGCGGTTCCCGGTGTCGACACGGGTGATACGGCATGGCTTATCGTTGCGACAGCTCTTGTCATGCTCATGACGCCCGGCCTCGCGTTCTTTTACGGCGGGATGGTGGGAAAGAAGAACGTCCTGGGTATCCTTATGCAGTGTTTTACGATCCTCTGCCTTGTCAGTGTTCAATGGGTTCTGTTCGGCTACAGCCTGTCCTTCGGGCCGGGCAAGGGTTTCTGGGGAGGATTCGAGTGGCTGGGTCTTAAAGGGGTAGGGCTTGTCCCTTACGTCGATTATGCGGCCACGATCCCTCACCAGCTTTTCATGGCGTTCCAGATGATGTTCGCGATTATTACGCCCGCGCTCATAATCGGTGCATTCGCCGAGAGGATGAAGTTCTCCGCGTTCGTCCTTTTTACGATCCTGTGGGCGACCTTCGTGTACGACCCTGTGTGTCACTGGGTCTGGGGAATAGGGGGATGGCTCAGGGAACTCGGCGCCCTTGATTTTGCCGGGGGAACGGTCGTGCATATCAATGCCGGGATAGCCGCGTTCATGACTGCCATCTTTATCGGAAAGCGCAAAGGCACCAACAGCCACTCTATCCTTCCTCACAACCTGCCCTTCACGATCCTCGGTACGGCGCTTCTGTGGTTCGGATGGTTCGGGTTCAACGCGGGCAGTTCCCTGGGTGCGAACGGTATCGCAGTCAATGCATTTGTCGTGACCAATACCGCCGCCGCCACGGCAGGTATGACCTGGGCGCTTCTCGACTGGATATTCAACAGGAAGCCGACCATGCTCGGCATGGCTACCGGGGCCGTTGCCGGCCTTGTGGCCATAACCCCGGCTGCGGGATTCGTCAGTGCCGTATCTTCGATTCTGATCGGCATATTCGTCAGCATCTTCTGTTATTTCGCCGTCGCCTATATCAAGCCGAAATTCGGTTATGACGATGCCCTGGACGTCTTCGGGGTCCACTGCGTGGGAGGTATCTGGGGGGCACTCGCAACAGGACTTTTTGCCTCGAAAGCGGTGAACCCCGCAGGCGCCGACGGACTCTTCTTCGGAAACCCGAAACAGTTTCTCATCCAGGTGATTGCGACCGCGGTGACCGTTGCCTATAGTTTTGCGGCCAGTTTCATCATCTACAAAGTCATCGACCTTGTAATAAAGGTGCGCGTAAAGGAAAAGGACGAGATCGTGGGTCTCGACCTGACCCAACACCACGAAAAAGCATACACGATCCTTGAGTAAGGAGGGATAATTATGAAACTCGTCATAGCCATCATACAACCGGACAGGCTGGAGTCCGTAAAACAGGAGCTTTACAAAGAGGATGTGAACCTTATCACCGTCAATGAAGTCCTTGGTCACGGACGACAGATGGGTGTCGCCGAGGTCTACCGCGGCATCAAGGAGATGGGCAACCTCCTGAGGAAGATACGTCTCGAGATAGCCGTCAACGAAGACTACGTGGAAAAGACGATCCGGGCGATCATCAAAGGTGCCCAGACGGGTGAGACAGGCGACGGTAAGATCTTTGTCCTCGACCTTGTGGAATGCGTCCGCATAAGGACGGAAGAGAGAGGAGGAGTAGCGATAGGATAGAGAGGCAGGGTACTAGGTAATAGGCCATGGGTTATAGGAAAAACTAATTTTTCTTCCCTATTACCCATGGCCTATTACCTATTACCTATTACCTATTACCACTGCTGTCCAAAATAATCCATT
>DIFE01000022.1 GCA_002418985.1 Deltaproteobacteria bacterium UBA5756 | reverse complement strand
GAGAATCAATGACTGCCGGATAAGGTAACCTGGTTTTGAAGTGCGGGATTTACCTGTCCTGAATTATTGTTTTATAAGGAACGCATTTTGGGAAACGGATTATCCTGGACAGCAGTGACCCATTACCTATCACCCATTACCTCTCTTCTCTTCTCCCCTCATATCTCAGGGCCATCATGGTGATATCATCGTACTGGGGTGTGTCTTTGCAGAAGTCGTCGATTACTTCGCCCACGCAGGCGGTAATGTCCGACACGGTTTTATCCCTGCATGAAGCAATGACATCCAGCAGGCGATCGGTAGAAAATATTTCGTCCGCCTCATTCATCGCCTCGGTGACGCCGTCGGTATACAGGAACAATCCGTCACCGGGTTTGAGTACAAGGCTTCTGGTTGAATATCGCGATCCTTCCATAATCCCCACGACAAGCTCTCCGGGGCCGTCGAGATAGCTTTCGTCGCCTCCGCTGCGCATGACGATCGGAGGATTGTGTCCGCCGTTCGTATAACGCATCTCGCCCGTCGCCGTATTCAAAATGGCGCAAAAGACGGTGATGAACATGTCGGCATCGTTCCCTTTGCCGAGCTCGTCGTTGACCTGTTCCATGAGGGCCCCCGTCTCAAGGTTAGCCGAAGCCTTTGCCTTGATGAGCGTCTTCGTGAATGCCATAAAGAGCGCCGCCGGAATGCCTTTGCCGGAGGCGTCGCCTATGACGAAACAAAGGTGATCCTTGTCGATCAGAAAAAAATCGTAGAAATCTCCGCCGACCTCACGGGCCGGAACGGTAAGAGCGTGAATGTCAAAATCCGTCCTTTCCGGGAAAGGGGGGAACGTCTTCGGCAGAATGCCCATCTGAATGTTGCGGGCTATCTTCAGTTCGCTTTCCATGCGCTGTCTGGATGCCGTCGTTTCGGTAAGTTCCCTGATGTAATCCTTCAGCGACGTCTTCATGTAATCAAGGGCCGAGGCCAGTTTCCCCACCTCATCCCTCGTTCGTATCTCGGGTACCTGCACCTCCAGATCGCCCCTGCCGATCCGTCCGGCGATATTGGCCATTTGCGTAAGTGGTTTCGTAATTGAACGGGCGATAAAGACCACCGCCAGAGCGAGAAGCGCAAGTCCGAGGATGCCCAGGGCAATGACTATATGATTGAGGTTGGTAATGTCCGACATCAGCTCATCATACGGAAACAGAACACCCAGGGACCACCCGTTTGACTTGATGGGCACATAAGTCATAATGCAGGACTTGCCCGTCACCGCACTTTTGACGGATTTTGCCGAGTAACCCGTCTGCCCCTGTATCATATTGCGTCCGGCTTCCCGCAACATGGCATCGTTCCTCTCCTCTGCGACAGAGAAGATCGTCTCGTTCATGATATACTCTTTGATCGGGTGGGTCACAAATGTACCGTTCTTCGATATGAGAAACCCGTAGCCGGATTTAAGGATCTTGATCGAGGATACAATGTCCCTGAGCTCGGCCAGCGAGATATCGACAACGATGACGCCCGTCAGTTTTCTTGTCCCATCGACAACCCTGAAAAAAGGAACGGCATAGGAAGACATGAGGATGCCGCCGCCTTCGCCGAAATAGGGCTCCGTCCATTGTGGCTGTTCAAGCTCCCGCGGGATCTGATACCAGTCCCAGCTGAAATAATCGTAGAACCTGTCGAGATATTTGAAGCTTATCCCGCCGTTGTTCTTGTAAAAGTAGGGGGCGAAGTATTTTTTCTTCTTGTCGAAGGCATAGGGTTCGAAAGCCACTGCGGCGCCGTATATCTCGGGGTTTTTCTCGACGATGGCATAGATGACCTTGAAAAGCTCGGATTCATCGTAGTTCGTATTTTCAAGCAGATATGCCGCGTTTTGAGGCACTTTCTGTGTTGAAGTCAAAAGGACCTCGATCCTGCTCGTCGTCGTGGTGATGAGGTTCGCCGAATTCTCTTCGATGCCCTTCTCGATCATCCGGCGTGACACGAGATAGTTGTAACTGAAGATGGCGGCAAAGATCAGCGCGCTGCTCAGTGTGAAGAACAGGACCAGTTTGAATGCGATGCCCTTATTTTTGAACATGTCCCTCACATCCGAAGACAAACGTATCGATAGCGGGTATGTCCCCGATGAGGCCGCCGGCCTTCAGTTCCTTGCCCACCCTTTCATAGTCTTCCTTCCTGAGAAGACCCGGCGTCCCGCCCGTTTGGCCTGACGGCATGATTATGTCCTTCATCCTCTCAAGCATCCATTTCTGATGCACCCTGTTTGCCGGAATATTGGCCGCTCTCATGTACGCCAGCACGATGTCGATGGCCTTGTCGGGATGGTCAAAGGCATAGGCCCAGCCTTCCATAGAGGCCTTGACGAAGGCACACGCCATGGCGGGATCTTTCTTCAGGGTTTCTTCCATGACATAGATGCCGTCCTCGGGAAAATTAAGCCCGTAGTCACTATAGAAGAAAGATGTAATTTCATCGGCGTTGATGCCGGCGTTGAGGATTGTGTGGTACTCGTTGTACCACATGCCGGAGGCGGCATCGACACCATCGCGAAGAAAAAGGTTTACTGAGTATGATTGAGTAACGGCTTTTACGGAGACCTTGTATTTTTTAAAGAAGGCCTCCGGCTGGATACGGAAATCGTCTCCCCAGAGCCCGACTTTCTTGCCTTCAAGATCTTCCGGCCTTCTGATACCCCGCGCCTTTTTTGCTATGAGCATCAATGATGATCGCTGGACTATCTGGGCGATATTGACGAGCCTGACACCCCGTGAACGCTTCTGAAGCGCCGTGGAAAGCCAGATGCTGCCGATATCGGCCTCACCCTTCTCGAGGAGTTCCGACGAAGGCTTATGCGGCCCTCCCTGGATGATTGTAACATCCAGCCCGTACTTCTTGTAGATGCCCGTCTCCTGTGCCGCATAGTACCCGGCAAATTGCGCCTGCGGACTCCACAGGGGAATAAAGGAAACTTTCTTAAGGGCAGACTCTCCGTGGGCCGTGGCGACGACAAGGGCAACCAGAAGGAGCGCCAGCGCCGGCAGTGAAGCTGCCGCTTTCCCCCGTGAACTGCCTTCCTTGCCCCGATGATCCTTCATTATCAGTTATTATGATGATTGATAGCGCACCCGGAGTCAACATAAAAATCCTTATCCTTCCCCGGGCCGGGGGGCTCCGCGAAACTTCCCGTTCCATGGGGCGGAGTACCACTAAACCCCGGCCCCGCCGGGAAATGCCCGACGGTCGTCTCGTATTAGACCGGCAAGAAAGAACCGGGGAAGCGTCTTAATAACAACCATCCGATATCCTTAAGAAAGAGTTGTCATCGTCCGATAAGCCTATTGCAGGGGGTGCAGCAATAATGTCATCATTGTCCAATCACAATAACCCACGCACCGATTGTCCGGACTCCATACTAATTGAACCGGATGAGGGGGAAAGCTGCGCGTACGTCACCATCGGCGAGGCATCTTCCTATCCTTCCCTGCAAGAAGTCGTCGACAAACTGAAAGAACGGAACATCCCTTATTGGATCGACGAAGAAGCGATAAACACGGAACTCGCGAAGGAAACCACGGGCCAACCCTTTCGTGCCGCCTTTGCGAGAGACTCTACGTTCGAGATCACAGTGGACGGCAAGCAGCAGTTCGCTTCCCTGACTCTGAAGAGAGGGTATGGCGGTAAAGAAACAACCATCGCGGACGTGCAGGCCAAACTCGATGAGATAGGGATAGTCTCCGGGATCGACCTCGAGAGGATCGCCCTGGCGGTGATCGAAAAGGACTACGGCAACCCCGTCGTCATCGCCAGGGCCAAAGAACCCGTGCACGGAACCGACGCCAGGATCGACTGCCTCTTCCCGCGGGAATTCAAAATGCAGCCGAAGGAGACGGATCATCAAAAGGTTGATTTCAGGGAACTCACGCTCATCTGCGCGGTCGCCCAGGGAGACGTACTGGCCAGAAAGATCCCCGCGACCCCGGGCGAGCCGGGGGTAACGATCACGGGAAAGACGGTACCGGCCAAACCCGGCAAGAATATCAAATTCACAGCCGGGAGAAACACCATCATCTCCCCCGATGCGATGGAAGTTACCGCTGCAATCGCGGGACAGCCTTTCCTGAAAGGAAGGGCTGTTTTCGTCGAACCCGTCTATACCATAAAGGGCGATATCAATTATTCCGTCGGCAATATCGACTTCAAAGGCAGCGTCAAGATAGACGGGAATGTCGTATCCGGTTTTTCCATAAAGGCCACCGAGAGCATCGAGATAAACGGAGTCGTTGAAGACTGCATCATCGAGGCAGGGATGGATGTCTTCATCAAAGGCGGTATACTCGGCGCGGATAAAGGCATTATCAAGGCCGGTCGGGATTTTTCAGCGCTGTTCGTGGAAAACTGCTCCGTAGAGGCCGGGCGGAACATCGTTGTTGGAGACGCCCTCAATTCCGAGTTGTCCGCGGGCGATTCCATCGACGTCGTTCTGGGCAAGGGGCGTGTTATCGGCAGCAAGCTTGGTGCTCAAAACCTCGCGGCCATGAATATCCTCGGATCGGATATTGCGGGTAAGACACAGGTTTCGGTCGGATACGATCCCAGAACAATGGCCCGCCTTAAGAATGCGAAAGAAGCGGCCCTGAAGACCGAACATACCCTCGAAGAGATCGCCAAGCATATCTGCACGCTGGAAGGAATGAGTCAGGCCTGCCCTCTTTCCGACGAGAAAGAAACACTATACCGCAGGCTTTTAGCAACGTCGGAGGAACTGGGGCACCGACTGGAAGAACTCACCGAGGAGGTCGCGATGCTTGAGTCAACGATGACGCGATCCGTGCAACCGACCGTCCGGGTGAGACAGACCTGTTATCCCAACGTCCGGGTGACAATAGGCAAACTGGTCTTTGACTGCACGACGGAATACCATAGTGCCGTTTTTTTCGCAGAAGATGAAAAGATCAAGGTAAACGTCTACGAGAATAAAGCGTAGTGCTTTCTTCTCTACACCAGATAGGGTTCCCACATCTTTGTAGTCTTCTTTATATAGCCCGCGGGCACGCCTTTGAGTATCTGGTTGTGGCCCGGCAGAAGTATATCCACATCGAGCTGGCCGAGCCGGTTGAGAGAATCCTTCAGGCGGGCGGCGTCGGCCCCGAAAAGATCGAAACGCCCGATAGCGTAATCGGCATACACGACGTCCCCGGGAATAAGTATCTTGCCGACGGGCTCGTAGAGTGCTATGCCTCCCATGGAGTGGCCGGGTATGTATATCACATCCCAGACCATGTCGCCGATCTCAAGGGTCTCCCCGCCTTCCAGCTTGCGGTCCACCTTGAATGTGAAGGCGTCCGGGGCAAGCCCGAATTGACTCTGGCACATGCTCTTGAACATATCCATCCCGTATACGGCACGGTCATCCCCTTTTTCGAGAAGATCCGCCTCCAGCTTGTGGACCCAGAGTTCAGCTCCGGGAAAGACCTTTTGAATCTCGGCAAGGCACCCTATATGATCGAGGTGCGTGTGGGTCATGATGATCCTTTTCACATCAGCCGGTTCGATGCCGAGCTTTCTGATCGATTCCGCTTTATAGCCTCCCTTTCCCGTAAGACCGGCGTCGACGATGGACAGATCCTTCGACCCCGGGTCTCCGATCACGTAGACATGTGAATCGGGGATAAACTCATCCTGCCCGGGAATGAAATGAACACCTTTATAGACCTGCGACATGAGAGACTCCTTTAGATTTTTTCTTCTTTCTTTCTGGACCGGCTGGTGAGCCAGTGATTGAGTTCGTCAAAATAGACATAGAAAACGGGTGTGATATAGAGGGTCATGATCTGGGAAAGGAAGAGGGTCATCGTAACAGGGCGAAACCGTATGAGGCACGCCTGGTAGATCGATTCTTCCGAGTTGAGCCCGCGGCTTCGTTCTTCCTCCAGGGCAAAGTCGACCATCATTATACCGTTCTTCTTTGCTACACCGATGAGCATTATTATACCTACCATACCGCACATGTCGAGTTCCATACCAAAAACCCGGAGCGCGATCAAGGCCCCGCAGACGGCGAGCGGCAGACCCGTGAGAATGGCAATGGGGTGGATCAATACCCATGGCGCTATTGAGGGTCACACATGCGACTTTGAGATCGTTCCCGGTGTTGATGAGATTGAGCTTTGCGTTCGACAGGTCGAGCTCGGCCTTGGTGCACAAAATATGCGTCGTTTCATGCGTACGTACTTCTCTCGAGCTGTAGGATTTTTTTGAGCAGTATGGGCTACTCGAAAATGTATGTCACAGATTAGATAAGTGTATGCTTGTTGTCAAGAAAGAGTTTGGACGCGGAAAGAAACGTGATAAAGTCTGGAAGAGGGACAGGAAATAAAGGGTTCCGCGGGCATCGAGGACGCGTGGGACCGACAAGAGGAGGACATTCATGGATATGCAGCTCAAGGAACGATTCATCCAGAGGTGGGAGAAATACTTCCCCGGAGCGCCGCTTCCGATAATCTTTTTCTACAGCGACGATGAAAGCGGGGCGACAAAAGTGAAAGGGCCGAAGAGCCTGGAAGAACACCGGTGCGTTATCGCCGATATCGCACGGGCAACGCGCGGGCGCTCGCTTGCCTTCGACGTCGGCTCGATCGGCTGCGGCGGCGGCAGGAAGTACCTCGGATTCACCGAGGTCCTGCGCCCCAATTTCGAGTATTTTCTCTCCTACGGGATACCGGGCGAAATGGAGGGTGAACGGTATAAAAAATCACCGGAACTCGTCGGTGAAATAATGAAGAACATGCCCAAATTCAGCGCACCCGCCCGCTACATTATCTTCAAACGCTGGGACATGATCGATGAGCGTGACAACCCGGCCGCGGTCGTCTTTTTCGCCTCACCCGATGTGGCGTCGGGGCTCTTCACCCTGGCAAACTTCGACGAGAGCGAACAGAACGGTGTTTTCTCTCCCTTCGGCGCAGGCTGCTCCACCATCATCACTTACCCCTATCTTGAAAACGATTCGGCCCGCCCGCGGTGTGTCCTGGGCATGTTCGACGTCTCGGCCCGCCCGTGCGTGCCCGCAGGCACGCTCACATTCGCGGCACCCTTCAGCAAGTTCACGCGGATGGTCGGCAATATGGATGAGAGCTTTCTTACAACGGAGAGTTGGAAGAAGGTGAAAAAGAGAATAAAGGCGGGGTAAAGGACCTGTCGGTTACTGAATACCGATATGGAGAAGGAGGATCCGGCGTACCTCTTCGATCGTATGCGGTTCGGACTGGGTGGAGTGGCCGGAATGGACGATGAGTTCCGACGCCGCATCGTCAATATGGGCACTTTCGTATTTCACTACCCCGTCCGTCCATCTTTCCTTCGGCGCGCTCCAGTTTTCCACAGAGATGATCGAATGCGCGGGTATCCCCGGCGCGATGGGCATCGATGAAAACGTCTTGACGAACTGACTGTTGGGATCCATGTTCTCGGTGCTCTTCGGGATGGCCTTCAGTGACCTGAGGTCAACGGCTTTCGGATTCAAGGAAACCACTTCTTTCATGACATCGAGCATACGAAAGGGCAGGGACACGAACCTCCCGGCGAATCTCCCTATCCAACCCCCGGCAACGTAGCTTCCCCGGTGAGGCGTTGAAATGAACACAACACGCTTGACGAAGGGAAGCGGTGTGTAGATAAAACTTTTCCTGAGCATTTCCCTTGTATCGGGCGAAACATCGATCCTGTCGAAAGGGACCTTCGATGCGCTGTCCCAGAAACGTGTCCCGCTGTCTATGGTCGTAAGCTTCGTCAGCATCCCGCCCTGACTGTGGCCTATGATGACCATGTTTTTGAGCGCCGGGTCTGTGCCATCGGGGTCGAGACCGCGGACAACCTCCTTGAGGCCCTCAGTCAGGAGCCCTCCCGAATAAAGAATGGGGTTGCCCGTCTTGTACGTAAAAGTCCAGAACTGGTAGCGGCCCCAGAGCCGCCGATCATTCTGCAGCTCGTTGAGCATCTGTGCCCAGCGGGCGGAGCTCGAGGCCGTTCCGTGGATCATGACGACGGGAATCCGTCCCGGCCTGTAGGGACTCATGAAAAAAATACTCTCCTTGAACCGCTTCTCATCCTTGAAGAGCAACAAGTTGCCTGAAAAGAACCCTTTTGTCTCCATCGAGTAAACTTTTGATCCTTCAAGGGTAGAAGCCAGCGCCGAGGAAAGATCGAATTCGAGAGGCACCGTGCGGCCCCCGATTGTTACCGTGGTGGCGCTGTCCGTGGTATACAGCTCGAGTCTTCCCCTAAGCTTTCCGGTCTTAAGGCCCGCCTCCGGGTCACGCACCCGCACGAAAGCGGTGACGGGCACCTTCACGCCCGGCGGGACCTTCGCTGAAACCGGGTCGGCGACACCGGAGACGTATTCGGTGGAGGCAACAAGCGCTGCCCCTATCCCCGGCCAGCGATACTCGTTACGCAGCCCCCTGAGAGAAAGTCTGGACACGTCCGCAAACCTGACGAGGCGATACGAGCTCCACCGGAACGAATCAGGATCGGCTGAAACGACAAGCTCCCCGAACGGCAACCGGTATGTCCCCTCTTTCAGGTCGATGGTGGTCCCGTCGGGCGCGGTAAAACCTTCCGCTATACCCAGGTTGTAAATATCCACCGCGGTTCGAAATCGGGGATCGAAGGCGTCAGGGGCATGCGCGCCTCCCCCGGGGAAGAGAAGCGCATATGCATACATGGCCGAGGCAAGATAATAGGACCGGTCACCACTTTGCCAGGCATAGAGAAAAGAAAGCTCCGCCAGGGCAAAAAAGCGGTCCGTCTCGTCCTCGGTGGGTACACCCTTGTGTATGGTGGCGATGACCTCGGCGGGCTGGCTTTTGAATTTCCCCACGAGGCCGGTACGGTTCAGGATCTGCATGGTCGGGGCGCTGAGAGTTGAACCGGTAAGAACGCTGGCAGTGAGCTTCCGGTGAGATTCCTCCCGGTCCAGGTAACCGACCCCAACAGGCGTCGCGCACCCAAGCAGGACGAAAAGGGCAAGAATGAATACGGATAAGGCCCCTTTTTTAAGCAGAGATCGAACGTTCGGCGACATCATCCTCTTAATATCATTATTGGGACGACATCACAAACTAAAAAAGGAACCCGTCAGAAGTAAGGGGCCGGCTGCGGCGCACCCGTCTCAGACGGCCCCTGAACATCGTTTATGCTTCTTGAGCCTAATTGGCCGACGCTTCCACCGTGATCGCCTCGGCCTCGGTGACCCTGAGGACAACATCGTCACCCTTCTTGATGTTCTTGAAATTCTTCACCGCCTTATCGACGGTAAAAGTCTTCACGTTGCCTTCAGGTCCTTTGAGGGTTACGGTGCGTTTCTTGTAGTTTATGCCTTCAACCTTCGCCGTCATCTCCATGGTGTCCACCGTAACGACTCCGGGTTTCGCCCCCTTCGGTGCCACTTCCACCGTCCGCGTTTCTGAAGCGGAAGGTTTTTCTCCCGTCTTTGCCACAAAGATGGCAACGGACTCGTAGAATCTTGTCTTGACCTTGTCTCCAACCTTTATCTGATCGAAGTTCTTCACTTCCGGACCGGCCTTGATGGTACGCGATGTCCCGTCGGGCATCTTGAGCGTCACCGTCCGGTTCGCTGCATCTACGGCATCCACCGCAGCCGTCACCGTGACCACCTCAACCATCACACCACCCGGCTTCTCGCCGGCCTTTTTCGCCGCCTTCTTTTCCTGTGCGAACGCAAAGGTCACGAGCAAAACTACCATGAATGACGCTAATACCAACGATAATACTTTTTTCATGTAAGACTCCTCCCTCTAAAATGGTTTAAAGTACTCTGCACATGCCTGTCGGTACGGATGCAGTACAACTCTTTGTCGAGCATTTCTCCGCGCCCTTAAGGGCAATCAGGCGATTTCACTCCGGCGGGAAAGCAGCCGTCATACAAATATTTCAGGAATGCGGAATGCAGCTTCCGGCCCGGGTCAAGGCTTTCCGCCGGAGCCCAGAGCGTTTTTCACTATTTGCCGCGCCTCGGCCAGGATGGTATCGAGGTGTTGCCCGTCCACAAAGCTTTCCGCATAGATCTTATAGATGTCTTCCGTCCCCGACGGCCGTACCGCAAACCAGCCATTCCTGGCCGCGACCTTCAAACCCCCTATGGGTGCCTTGTTGCCCGGTGCGCTGGTCAGCCTGGTGGTTATCGGTTCCCCTGCCAGCTCCTCCTCCCTGATGGCTTCGGGCGACAAGCTCCCTATGGCGCCCTTTTCGGCCGGTGTTGCCGGTACGTCGACTCTTCTGTAAAGCGGTGTACCCAGACGCCCTGAGAGTTTACGGTAGAGTTCTCCCGGGTCCTCGCCCATCCGGGCGGTGATTTCGGCGGCGAGAAGGTCCATGATAATGCCGTCCTTGTCCGTCGTCCACACGGTGCCGTCCTGTCTCAAGAAACTTGCACCGGCGCTTTCCTCACCCCCAAAGCAACAGGACCCGTCGAACAGACCGTCGACAAACCACTTGAAGCCGACAGGCACTTCCAGGAGGGTCCGGTCCAGGTCCCCGACGACCCGATCTATGAGGCTTGAACTTACAAGGGTCTTGCCCACAGCAGCGTTCTTCGGCCACCCGGGACGGTGTGTCAGAAGATAGTGGATGGCTGCGGCAAGGTAATGGTTGGGATTCAGAAGCCCCATGGACCGGGTGACGATGCCGTGACGGTCCGCATCGGTGTCGTTGGCAAAGGCGACCTGGAAACGGTCTTTCAACGCCACCAATCCCGCCATGGCATAGGGGCTGGAACAATCCATCCTGATCTTGCCGTCATGATCGACGGTCATGAAAGCGAACCTCGGGTCCACAACATCGTTGACGATGGTTATGTCGAGGCCGTATAACTCCCTGATCGGTTCCCAGTACCGTACCGAAGCGCCTCCCAGGGGATCGACCCCCAGTGTAATGCCGGCGGACCGGATGCATTCCATATCGATCACGTTTGCGAGATCTTCAACGTAGGGCGCCACAAAGTCAATGGAGTGCGTCGTGCCGTGCCTCAGGGCGGATTCATATCCCATCCTCCTGACCTCCCGGTTGCCGCCTTTCAAAAGGTCATTCGCCCGGTCCTGTATCCACCGTGTGACTTTCGTATCGGCGGGACCGCCGTTGGGCGGATTATATTTGAAGCCTCCATCCTCGGGCGGATTATGGGAAGGCGTAACCACGACGCCATCGGCGAATCCCAGGGACCTCCCCCGGTTATACGAGAGAATTGCGTGGGAGATAACCGGGGTGGGAGTGAAACCGTCCTTACGCTGAATGATCGTTTCCACACCGTTTGCCGCCAGGACTTCGAGGGCTGTCCTCTCGGCCGGCCCGGACAGGGCATGGGTGTCTTTCCCCAGGTATAAGGGACCGGTTGTCCCCCGACTGTGACGGTAGTCGCATATTGCCTGCGTGGTCGCAAGGATATGCGACTCGTTGAACGTACCCGATAGGGCCGACCCGCGGTGCCCGCTCGTTCCAAAGCTCACCAACTGACCAGGATCGTTCACGTCCGGCTTGCAGCCGTAATACTCTTTTTCTAGTTTTGCCAGATCGACCAGTATCTCTTCCGGTGGAACCTTACCCGCAAGGGGCGAAATAGCCATATCGCACACTCCTTATTTCTTGACCCCAACTTTCAGTCAATCAGTTTGAGAAGGGTCATTTTGATGACCGGGTCCAGATCGCGAACGGCGTTTATGCCCGTGAGTTCTATGACAATAGCCTCCATGATGAGAAAGGTCCTGGCTTCGTCGCGCAGGCATCCCGTCTTCACGCTGTCGAATTTGCCGTAGGTGCCGTGGATGTGGAACCGCGGCTCATCGCCGTACCAGAAAACCGTGCCGATGGCCAGGGTCTCGTGGCTCTCGACGATCTCCCGCCACGTCGGCTCAGGCGGCCGCACGTCATCGTGCACCGGCCCGACGACGATCCTCCCCTCGATTATCCCGCCGAGGAGATAGAAAATACCGCCTCTGATGTTCTCTTTACGGACAATGGCAGTGAGATTGGCGATGATCTCGTCGCCATCCTCGAAATGGGCCAGAATGACCCTGCCCACCTCACCAACCTGATATTTCACAACGATGATCTCCCTTCCGCTTTCAGTAACCGCCTTCCCCGCGGTATCGTGCCCGCCTCGACTTTTCCTACGGACGAGGACCTTTTATGACCTTTGCGTCGTCGATCCAAACCGTCCCTTTCCCGTCCACAACAACGTTAAGCCTCACAATGTCAGGCTTCTGACCTTTCTTCAGAAAGAAGGGCGTTTCCTGTGTTACCCAATCGGTGGTGCCGGTAACGGCTGTTTCCAGGGCACGGGAAAAATATTCACCTTTACCGGCGAAGACACACCACATCTCCAGAAACGCTCTTCCTTCCACGTCCTTCGTCTTGAGCTTCGCCTGGTAGGTCAGACGGGCGTCATCCACGTCCATCCCCTTCACCTCGTAGAGGCGCACCGTGGTGGGAGAGACGGCGTCGATCCTCAGCGAACCCTTGCCGTCATTCGATACGGCAGTGTCAAAGGCAACGTTCGTCTGCGTCAGCACCCCCTCCATGTTGTCCATGGGATATTCCTTGACCGTCTGGGGCACGGCCTTCTTTTCACAGCCCGCGAAGAACGGGAACAGAAAAAGAAGGGCTGCAAGGACCACGCAAATTCTTTTCATGATGCGGCCTCCTTCCACCGGCAAGACTGAATTTCTTAAGAACCGGGTTTCCCGGTACTGTCCCATAGAGTAATCCTATCACAACACACAGTCACGGGCGAAAAGATGTTGGACAGGGAGGTCCCGTATCTCAGGTTCAAATCCTGTGGTATGAGACGTGAAACCATTCACCTATCATACCACAGAAGGCGGTGTTTTTAACCGGCTTCCCCTTATCCCATCACCAATATTTGCGATAAACATGAAAGACAGGAACCCCGCCCTTTCTATTTCCTTGACCCTGAGCCTTTACCCTTATATTCTGAATTCATGATGAACGACCTCACGGCAAGCTGTTACGCGATCCTTGGCCTTCCTCAGGGGGCGTCGCGCGAAGAGGCAGATGCGGCCTTCATGCGCCTGAAGAGCGAGCTGACCGGGTCGGCGGCGAACTGGGACAGGCTTAAAGAGGTCACCTGGGCCTATGAGACTTTGATCGAAAGTGAAACGGCCGCGGGCGACGAAGGCAACAGGGAAATGCAGTCGGCCGGTGCCGCAATGGCAGGGGACGAGGAAAAATTCAGCCTCATCGGTCTTTTGTTTCCACCGCAACTGAAGATAAACCCCCTCTTTTTCGGAGGAAGGTGCCTTATCTTCATCCTTCTTTTCATAGCCGGCGTCAGGCTCATGATCAATCTGCCGTCAAGCGAGTTTGCAGGCCAATCCTTTTTCCACAATATCAGCCTGCCCTTCCACGAGGCCGGTCACATCATCTTCCGCATTCTCGGCGACTTCATGGGCGTGTTGGGAGGAAGTCTCACCCAGATCCTGATACCCGTCGTCTGTCTCATCGCTTTCCTGAAAAGAAGCGACGTTTTCGCCGCATCCTTTGCCCTGTGGTGGGCAGGACAAAATTTCGTCGACATGGCCCCCTACATAAACGATGCCCGGGCGCAGCAGCTCATCCTGCTCGGCGGCGTCACGGGCCAGGACGTCCCGGGATATCACGACTGGAACAACCTCCTCGGACGCCTCGGTCTTCTCAATCTCGACCACGTCATCGCCGGCACATCGCATTTTTTCGGCGCCCTCCTGATGACCGCGGCGTTCATCTGGGGCGGGATCATTCTCTACATGCAGTACCGCAATCTGGACAGGTGAAAACGGTTTCGGGTTACGGACCACGAAACATTCTTCTAAATGAAAAACCCCTCTCTTTGTTCAAGAGAGGGGTGTGATCTTTGCCTTTACCCGAAATGCGAAACGTTTATTTCTTGATCTCTCCGATCGGCAGAACAACCCTTCCGTGGACCTCGTTGAGGACCTCGGCCATGGCCAGGTAAATGGCGGAGAGGCCGCAGATGATCCCTTCGTATCCGGCAAGAGTACCGATGGCGGTATTACCGGTCCAGTCACGGATCGCGAGGAGCCAGAACAATATTGTGAGACTAAGGAAAACAAACTGTATACCCCGGTTCTTGCCCCATGTGCCGAACCACATGAAAAAGGTGAAAAGGCCCCACATGAAGAGATACCATCCCACGAAGGGCACAGGGGTACCAGGAAGCTCTTTGAAAATGAGAATAAAAACGAGCGTCCACCAGAAAAGGCCGTAGGAGGTGAAGGCCGTCACGCCGAAGGTGTTCCCCTTCTTGTACTCCAATATACCGGCGATGATCTGGGCAAGGCCTCCGTAAAAGGCGCCCATAGCAAGGATCATCGAACCCACGGGGAAAAAACCCGCGTTGTGGATGTTAAGAAGTACCGTGGTCATACCGAATCCCATTAAACCGAGCGGTGCAGGGTTAGCAAGTTTTTCTTCCATAGACAGACTCCTCCTTTGTGATGGTTGGTTTGATTCACCCATGCCCTTCAGGATAATCGTCCTTTTGTCCCCTTCCTATCCGGACAGCAGTGTATCCCCGAAGCGATGTCACTATACCATGTTAAAAGGCGTCTGTCACCATCTTTGGAGGGACGGCAACCACTTTTTGAAGACTATGGTAAACACCGTTCTCTACTCATGGGAAAGAGCTATCCTGATGCTGAGGAGGATGAGAAGACCGCCGAAGGCCCTGTTGAAATAACTCTGAAACCTCTCGAGGAAAGATCTCACATGCCGCTCGTTGAGAAAAACCGCCACGAAACTGAACCACAACACGGTGTCTATGACCATGATAATGCCGGCGATAACAAGGATGGACCGGGGTGTGCCGGGCGATATAACGATCGTAAAAAGACCGAGGAAGAAAAGCGTTGCCTTGGGGTTCAGGATGTTGGTGAGAAACCCTGTCCGTACGGCGTTGAGCGGCGATATGTCCTCCTTCGCCTTTTCCTGTGTAATATCGATTCCTGCCGACTTCGCAAATATCGACCGCATGCCGATATAAAGAAGATATGCCGCCCCCATGTACTTCACGATGCTGAATACCAGCAGCGATTTCGCTATTATCACCGCTATTCCCGCTATGCAGTAGGTCACGTGAATGGCGACGCCAAGCCCGAACCCCATGGCAGTGAATATCCCCGTCCTTCGTGAATAGGTAAGGGAATTACGCACCGACATGAGAAAATCAGGCCCCGGGCTCATGGCACCGAGAAGGTGGATAAACGCGATGGTTCCGATGATGGTCAGACTGTCCTGCATGGCCTACGCTTCACGTCACAGGTTTCAGGTTTCGGCGGGTTTTTATCCCGGAACCCGGAACCTTGAACTGTTTTCTCTTTCTTTATCATATACGTTCACAATTTTCATCTTCCCGTTCGCGGCAGACGCCGTATGTCCCCTGAGATCCAGGACTATCACCGTGATGTTGTCTGTGCTGCCGCGGTCCAGGGCCTCTTTCGATACCTTTTGAGCCCCTTTTTGCGGATTTGCCTCCCCGCGGGCCGTTTTGATGACGGTCTCGGGGGTGAGGACATCCCAGACCCCATCGCATGCAAGGACCGCGATATCGTTCTCGGTGCCGAGGACGCCTTCGGTTATGCGGGGCTCGGCGCTGACATACGGTTTCAGACAGGAGTCTCCCAGGGCACGGCTGATCGCAAGAATACCCTCCACCCTGGGTACGCCAAGCAGGGCTACTCTTCCCCCCAGGGCCTCGATGCGGGCCCTCTCGAGGACAACATCGGGTTTGTGATCCTCAGTCAGCATTATAGCGCCCTCCCCTGTGCCTATCACAACCCGCGAATCGCCCACGTTTGCCGCCAGGAAGCGCTCGCCGATGAGATAGAGCTGAACGGCACAGGTGCCGGCCTCAATACGCCTGGCCACGATATGCGCGTCAACGGCAAGATAGGAATCCCGGAGGACCCCGGCCTCTCCCTTTCGCTCGCGCAGGGGTTTCGTCAGCTCTTGCGCCCAGGCGTGCAGGAAAACGGGCGTCAGCATCCCGGCAGCTATCTGTGCCGGTTGCCTGCCCCCATGGCCGTCATATATCTCGGCGCTGAAGAAGAGCCTTTTCGGGTCCTCATAGATGGCGTGCTCGTCCTCCATCGCCGACCTCCAGCCTATCTCTTCGCTGATGCCGTAGGAGATCTCCATACAACTATTCTACTCCACATGCGGGTCTTGTGAACAGGTGCGAGGGTGCCCGGCACGGGCAAATCAATGCTTGCAAAAGCAAATGTTAAAGTTCTATAATAAATACTTCCATGAAATTTGAAGAAGGGTTAAAAAAACTGGAAGAGATTGTTAAGACCCTTGACGAAGGGAAGATACCTCTTGACGAGGCGCTTGGCCTTTTTAAGGAAGGGCTGGCACTCACAAAGGAACTCTCAAAGCGGCTCGATGAGGCTGAAAAAAAAGTGGAAATACTGATCAAAAAAGAAGGCGGGGCCGTGGAAAAGATGCCCTTCCCCGGGGAAGACGAATAGTGGACCTGGCCAGCTACCTCCATGACAAGAAAATAATCGTCGAGAACATGCTCAGGGATATCTGCACCAGCTTCACCTCAACCCCCGGCGTCCTTCGAAACGCCATGGAATACATGCTTTTCAGCAACGGGAAGAAGATCCGTCCCATACTTGCCATTGCGGCGTGCGAGGCAAAAGGGAAGAGCGCCGATGATTTCCTGGCGTGCTTCTGCACCCTTGAAATGATCCACACCTATTCGCTCATCCACGATGACCTCCCCTGCGTGGACAACGACGATACCCGCCGGGGCAGGCCCACGTGTCACAAAGCCTTCGGGGAAGCCGTGGCGATCATGGCAGGTGACGGCTTGTTGACTGAGGCATTCAGGGTGCTCAGCGATCCGAGGTTCTCGGAAAGGGTGACCCCGAAGATAGCCAGGCAGTTCGTCTTCGAGATCGCCCACGCCGCGGGGGCCGAAGGAATGGTCGGCGGTCAGGTTATGGACATACTATACGAAAATAAGGAAGGAACGAAGAACATCCTCCACTACATTCACTCCCATAAGACCGCGGCCATGCTTCGCGCGTCAGTGAGGGTCGGCGCGATAGCAGGCGGTGCAAAGGCAAGGGAACTGAAAAACTTCTCCCGTTACGGCGATGCCATAGGGCTTGCCTTTCAGATCATGGATGATATCCTGGACGTCGAAGGCGACGAGGAAACGGTCGGCAAAAAACTGAAAAAAGATGAAAACAAACAGACCTACGTGAAACACTACGGTATACTCGCTTCCAAATACAAACTAGAACAACTCGTCGATGAGACAATCAAATCTGTTGCATTCCTGGGAGAAAACGGCCGTGTCCTTGAGGGCATAGCACGCTTCGTCGGCAACAGGATTTCATAATGCTCCTCGAAACAATCAATTCTCCCGAAGACCTGAAAAAGCTGTCGTTGTCGCAACTCATCGAGCTTGCCGGAGAGATACGTCCGTATATCACCGACATCATATCCAAAACTGGCGGGCATCTCGCGTCGAACCTCGGCGCCGTGGAACTTACCATCGCCCTCCATTATGTATTCAATTCTCCCCAGGACAGGATTATCTGGGATGTCGGCCATCAGTGCTACACCTGCAAGATCCTGACCGGCCGTCGTGATACTTTCCACACTATCCGCCAGGACGGAGGGCTCTCCGGTTTCCCCTGTAAGGCGGAAAGCCCCCATGATGTCTTCGACACCGGCCATGCCAGCAATTCCATCTCCATCGCAACGGGGCTCGCCGAAAGCAAGGTGAAGATGGGTTCTTCAGCGAAGATCATTGCCGTTATCGGTGACGGCTCGCTGACGGGCGGTATGTCCTTTGAGGCCTTGAACCATGCCGGCCATCTGCGCAGCGATATCATTGTTGTCCTCAACGATAATGAAATGTCCATCTCAAAAAACGTCGGCGGCCTGGCATCACACCTCAACCGCATCATGACCGGCGAATTCATGAGCAACATACGGGAAGAGCTGAAAACCCGGATGAAAAACAGGCCGGCGATATACAAAACCGCACGATACCTCGAAGAGGCCGTCAAGGGCATCTTCGGGCCGGGCATGCTCTTCGAGGAACTGGGCTTTACCTATGTCGGCCCGGTGGACGGACATAATATCGAACATCTCCTCGAGACATTCAGGAACGTGAGCAGGCTCAAGGGGCCGCTCCTGGTCCATGTCATCACCCGCAAGGGAAAGGGATACACCCACGCGGAAGACGACCCGGAACGTTTCCACGGCATCTCCACCTTCGAACTCACCACGGGGCATTCCCTGTCAAAAGGCAAGAAGACCTACACGGACGTCTTTGGGGACACCATTATCGATCTGGCGAAAATGGATGAACGGGTGGTGGCCGTCACGGCGGCAATGGGGCTTGGCACGGGACTAGACAAGTTTTCCGAGCTCTTCCCCGACAGGTTCTACGATATCGGCATCGCCGAACAACACGGTGTCACCTTCAGTGCCGCCCTTGCCCTGGGCGGGCTCAAACCCTTTGTCGCAATCTACTCGACATTCCTGCAGAGGGCCTACGACCAGATCATTCTCGACGTGTGCCTTCAGAATCTGCCCGTGGTCTTTGCGGTGGACAGGAGCGGAATAGTCGGCCAGGACGGGCCGACCCATCACGGCGTCTACGATCTTTCCTTTTTTCGCCACATCCCCAACATGGTCCTCATGGCGCCGAAAGATGAGAACGAACTCAGGCAGATGCTCTATTCCGGCTACCGGTACGAAAAACCCGTCGCCATCCGCTATCCCCGCGGTGAAGCCCTGGGAGTACCCATCGACGAGGAGTTCCACGAGATACCTCTCGGGACGTGGGAGATACTGCAGGAAGGCGGGGACATCACGATCATCGCCTGTGGAAACATGGTCGCGACGGCCATGGAAGCCGTCGGAATTCTCGCTGAGGACGGCATCTCGGCAGGCGTCGTCAATGGACGGTTCATAAAGCCCATGGATGAAGATCTCCTGAAACAGGTCGCCGCAAAAACCCGCCGCATCCTCACCCTTGAGGAAAATGTCGTTATTGGCGGGTTTGGAAGTGGTGTCGGAGAGGCACTAAATAGGGCAGGATTGTCTACCCCATTAAAATCAGTCGGAATCCCGGATGCCTTCATCACCCACGGCAGCCAGGCAACATTGCGAAAATCCCTGGAGCTGGACCGGGATGGTATCGTAAGGACCATCAGGACGTGGCTAAAGAAAGAATAGACACACTCCTCGCCAGGAGGGGGCTCGCGCCGTCGCGGGAGAAGGCACGGGTGCTCGTCATGGCCGGAGAGGTCTATTGCGGCGGCCAGCGGGTTTTGAAGGCGGACAGCAAGGTCGATGATACGGTCTGTCTCGAGGTTCGTGGAAATCCCATTCCCTACGTGAGTTTCGGCGGCGTCAAACTCAAGGCCGCCCTTGATGCATTCGGCATTTCCGTCAGCGGCAAAACAGCCCTCGACATAGGTTCCTCCACGGGCGGTTTTACCGATTGCCTCCTGCAGGAAGGAGTGCAAAAAGTACACGCCGTCGATTCCGGCACCCATCAGTTCCACGAAAAACTCCGCGGCGACAGGCGGATCATCCTCAAGGAAAACTTCAACGCCCGCTACATGACCCTCGAGGACATCGGCGAGACGGTCGATATCATTACCGTGGATGTATCATTCATCTCCTTGAAGAAAGTCCTGCCCGCGGCCGTTGGTTTGCTGGGGCAAAGGGGCCACATCATTTCGCTGGTGAAGCCGCAGTTTGAGGTCGGGCGATACAACGTCGGCAAGGGTGGCATCGTAAAGGACAGGGAAAAAATTGAGGAGGTCCTCTCGGACATCAGGGGATTCGGGGAAACCCTCGGCGTAAGACCGGTGCAAACCGTGGAGGCGCCAAGGGAGAAGGAAAGAAAGAACAGGGAATATTTTATCCTATGGGAAAAATCAGACAGCCCCAGCAGGTGAAGCTCTTTGCGAGCATCATCTTTCATGATGACGTGGATCTCCAGGATGTGCTCTCCCGCCTGTGCGCAGCTATCGGTCCCATCGAGGAACAAACCGAGCCGGCTGTCTTCACCCACACCAGTTACTACGACAAAGAAATGGGGGAAGGCCTTCGGCGTTTCTTCGTTCTCTTTGCCCCCCTTTTCGACCGCGCAGTGCTCCCCGATATCAAAAGGGCCACCAACGGGATAGAAGAACTCTCTGCCGGAGGCGGCAACAGGATCGTAAACATTGACTCTGGATATATCGCTCTCGAACATGTTATACTCGCAACCACAAAGGGATACGCGCATAGGGTCTATCTGGGGAAAGGGATACACGCCGACCTCACACTCATGTTCAACAGCGGGTCGTACCGCGCTCTGCAGTGGACGTACCCCGATTACGCCGAACCGCAAACTACAGCGCTTTTCAACCGGTGGAGGGAACTGTGCAGACAGTCTCTGAGAAACATCGGACGGACGGGCGCACACGTATGAAGGTGGACTATGCCCAAAAGCATGACAGGATTCGCAAAGATCGAAAAGGAATTCCCCGAAGGTAAAATCAGCAGTGAAGCACGAAGCCTCAACAGCCGCTATCTCGAAATGAACATCAGGCTTCCGAGGGCCGACTATGGGTCGGAACAGAAGCTCAGAGAACTCATCAAGCGCCACATAAAAAGGGGAAAGGTGGACATAACCATCAAATGGGAGAAGACTGTCGACGAGATGACCGTACCAAGGGTCAATGAGAGTATCGTCAGGCAGTACGCCGCGATGGTCAAAAACCTGAAGGAACACTACGGCGTCAAAGGAGACCTGACGATAGATAATGTCTTCTCCCTGAAAGACGTGTTCGTGTACGAGGAAAACAACAGCCTGTCCGAGGAAATCCTGACGGAAACATCCACCAACCTGTTCGTCCTCCTCAATGAAGAACGCGCCAGAGAAGGCGAGTATATCAGGGACGACCTCAACGGTCGGGTGGAAACGATAGTCGTCAACCTTTCCGAGATAGAGAAGGGCTGGCCCGCTGTGATCAAGGCACACGAGGAGAAGCTGCGCGGAAAGATCGCGGAGGTGACACAGTCCATCGCTGTAGACGAGACCCGTATCCTGCAGGAGATAGCTATCTTCATGGAACGGCTCGACATATCGGAAGAGATCGTGCGCCTCGCGGGCCATCTGGATAACTTTCGCGCCACCCTCTCATCAACGGAACCCATCGGAAGAAAACTCGACTTCGTAATTCAGGAGATGGTGCGGGAAACAAATACGATCGGGAGCAAATCCAACGATCTCTACATCAACGAACGGGTCATCAGAATCAAGGTGGAGATAGAAAAGATGCGCGAGCAGGTGCAGAATGTCGAATGACCCGACCCCGGCCGTCTCTCGGGAGTCGATAGCAGGGCCGTCGCACCTCGGGGTCACTCATGGATAACCGGCGAAAAGGAGTCCTTATCGTCGTCTCCGGTCCGTCCGGGGCAGGCAAATCAACGCTCATCGACCGTTTCCTGAGGGAAGACGCCGAAAGCGCCTTCTCCGTCTCCTACACAACACGGCAAAGACGCCAGCACGAGCAGGATGGAAAGGATTACCATTTCGTGGATGAGACTACCTTTGAGGCCATGATTGCGAAAGGAGATTTTCTGGAATGGGAAAAGGTCCACGGAAATCTTTACGGGACCCCGCGCGCGGAAATCCTGGCAATCCTTGAGACGGGCAAAGACATCATGCTGGATATAGACGTCAAGGGCGCGCTCAGCATCAAAAGGCAATGTCCGGCCGCGCGGCTCATCTTCATCGAGCCCCCCTCCGTCGCGGAACTCGTCAACCGGCTTTCGCTGCGCGGAGAAAAGGAGATCGAGACGCGGATGAAACGCGTGGAAGAAGAAATTGCAAGAAAAGGACAATTCGGCTATACTATCGTGAACGACGATCTTGGCGGGGCATACAGAACGTTCCAGCAAGCGATCGACGATATAAGGAGACAAGGCAATGGCAAGAATAACTGTTGAAGATTGCATGGAACTGGTGGAAAACCGTTTCGAGCTCGTCCATCTCGCGGCGCGCCGCTCAAAACAGCTCATCAAAGGCGCAAAACCCCTGACCAAATCATCCAACAGGGAAATCGTAACGTCGCTCCGGGAAATTGCAGAGAAACTTATCTACTTCGAAAAGAAAGATTCTTCGATAGAAGAAAAGGAAACACCCTACCAGCTGTCGACGTTTACGCCGTAGCGGCGTAAACGCGGGTAATGGGTAATAGGTTATGGGTTATGGGTAGAGACTTTCACCTGTAACCCTTTTTGTTTCATTACCTCTCTTCCTTTCTCATTGCCCCCTCTTAAAGTCTTTCCCCATTACCTATTCCCCCTCTTCTTGACCTAAGTCAAAGTACTTTTCTTTCCATGCATTATACTTTCTTTATGCAATTGAACGTCAACTAACAATAAGGAGGGGCATATGTTTTGTTATCAGTGTGAACAGACAGCAAAAGGAGAAGGATGCACCAACATAGGGGTTTGCGGCAAACAGCCTGACGTGGCGGCTCTTCAGGATCTGCTGGTTTATGTTACGGCGGAATTGTCTTTTTTTGCGAAAGAGGCAGTGAAGTATGGGTTCACGGGAAAGGAGATGAATATACTTGCGGCTGAGGCCCTTTTTCACACCTTGACCAACGTCGATTTCGACCCCGAGCGTCTGAAGATACTGATAGGGCGCGTCGCAGCCGAGCGTGACAGTCTTATCGGGAAGATCGCGTCAAAGGGGGGAAACACAAGCCTTCCCGGCGGCAAAGCGCCGACGAAACCTGACGCGACCACAGCTGGTCTGGTGAAACAGGGGGAAGCCGTGAGTTTTCAGGTGGTGAAAAACGAAGACCCGGACATCACGTCCCTCATGCACACCGCTATCTTCGGTCTCAGAGGGGTAGCCTCGTATGCTTATCATGCCGCCCTGCTCGGCAAGGAGGATGAGGCGGTCTATACCTTCATCTATGAGACCCTGAGTGAGGTCCTGGAGAACAGGCTCGGGCTTAATGACTGGCTCGGTCTCGTTCTCAAGTGCGGTGAGATCAATCTCAAGGCCATGGAACTCCTTGATGCGGCCAATACGGGAACATACGGTCATCCCGTTCCGACAAAGGTTCCTCTGGGCGCAAAAAAAGGAAAGGCCATCCTGGTCTCGGGCCACGACCTCAAGGACCTCGAAGAAATCCTGAAGCAGACGGAAGGAAAGGGGATCTATGTCTACACCCACGGCGAGATGCTGCCCTGCCATGGATACCCGAACCTCAAAAAATACGCCCATTTCTACGGTCATTACGGGACGGCCTGGCAGAACCAGCACAAGGAATTCGCCGACTTCCCCGGATCCATCGTCATGACCACCAACTGTATACAGAAACCGCTCGGGTCATACTCGGCGAATATATTCACTACGGGACCCGTCGCCTGGCCGGGGGTTACCCACGTCGCCAACGGTGATTTCGCGCCTGCGATCGACAGGGCCCTCGCACTGCCGGGTTTCAGTGCCGACAGCAACGGACAATCTGTCATGGTCGGTTTTGCCCGCAACGCCATCATGAGCGTGGCTGACAAGGTCATTGAGGCGGTCAAGGCCGGCAAGATACGGCATTTCTTCCTCGTCGCAGGTTGTGACGGTGCAAAACCGGGCAGAAATTACTACACCGAGTTTGTTGAGAAGGTGCCCGCCGATTGTGTCGTCCTTACCCTCGCCTGCGGCAAATTCCGGTTCTTCGATAAACAACTCGGCGATATCGGCGGCATTCCCCGACTGCTCGACGTCGGGCAGTGCAACGACGCCTACTCCGCCATTCAGATAGCCGTCGCGCTGGCGAAGGCCTTCAACGTCGGCGTCAACGAACTGCCGCTTTCGCTCGTGCTGTCCTGGTACGAACAGAAGGCCGTGGCGATATTGCTGACCCTTCTGTATCTTGGCATCAAAAACATGCGTCTCGGGCCGACATTGCCGGCTTTTATCACCCCCAACATCCTCAACGTCCTCGTGGAGAAATACAACATAAAACCCATCACGACGCCGGACGCGGACCTGAAGGAGATATTGGGATAGGAAAAAAGAAGGGACTAGGGATTAGGGACTAGGGACTAGGGACTAGCAAAGAAAAGGGAGAAGAAAGGAATTATGTTAACCGGGAACACATGCAATCGTGATCAAGGTCAGCAGAGTAATCCTATTCTCTATTCCCTATTCTCTATTCCCTATTCTCTAGTCCCTAGTCCCTAATCCTTCCTCAAGGAGTTCTCATGAAGACCAAACGAAAGATCGTCCATATCGATGAGGAGAAATGCAACGGGTGCGGACAGTGTGTTGCCGCCTGTGCTGAGGGCGCCATCGAGCTTAAGGACGGGAAGGCTCGGCTTGTCGCTGAAAGATACTGCGACGGGCTTGCGGCATGTCTTGGCGAATGTCCCGCAGACGCAATATCCATCATTGAAAAGGAAGCCGATTCTTTCGATCCCGAGGCGGTAGAAAGATACCGTGCAGGGCAAAAGGGCGCCGGCGCATCGGTCGAAAACCACGATGAATCCATCGAACCCCCTTCCTTCGACCCCGCCGGACCCCCAACCCTGCCCTGCGGCTGCCCGTCGACACAGGTCCAGATGTTCTCTTCACCGGGCATTCCCATAACCGAAGAGCAAAGCGGCGCATCGCCGCGACAGGCTGCCAGGCTGACCCACTGGCCCGTACAGATAAGGCTTGTCCCGCCCACGGCCCCCTTCCTCAAGAATGCCGATCTCCTCGTGGCCTCGGATTGCACACCCATCGCCTACGCCAACTTTCACGAAGACCTCCTGAAGGGTAAGGTGGTCCTGATGGGGTGCCCCAAGTTCGACGACACTGCCGACTACATCGAAAGATTCACCCGGATCTTCACCACCGCGGACATCAAGAGTGTAACCGTGGCGATCATGGAGGTACCCTGCTGTTCAAAAATGCCCGCTATCGTGGAAACTGCGATGAAACAGTCGGGAAAGAGAATTCCCATGGAAATCATCGTCATCGGGGCAAAGGGCAACATCGTGAGGAAAACGGCACTGGCGGCATAGAAGTAAACCCCCGGGCGCAAGACAGTCTTTTTGAATTAGTGCTGCCGTGGTATAATGGGCCTGCTTTGACCGCCAAATGACAAGGAGCGAACCATGAAGATCACGGATCTGACGAAGGTCGAGAAGGTAAAGATGGCGATGGAAGGGGCGAGCGGCGCCTGGAAGCAGATCCCGCTTGCGAAGGCCGACGGGGTGCCGGCCTATTCCCTTCGTGTCTTCACTATTGAGCCCGGCGGCCATACACCCTATCACAATCATCCCTTCGAGCACATGAACTACATTATTGACGGCGAAGGGATTCTTGTGGACCCCACGGGAAAGGAACAGCCTGTCAAGAAAGGTGATTTCGCCCTTGTCATGCCCGACGAGGTCCATCAGTACAGGAACGCCGCGACAGACAGGCCTCTTGTCATGATCTGCCTTGTTCCGAAAGATTATGAGTGAGATAAAATCAGGCGGCCTTTGAACCGGTCGTGACGGTCTCGATCATCCCGGTAAGCTCTTCCAGGTGGAAGGGCTTGGCGATGAAGGGACGGCCTCCGATGAAACCTCCCCTTTGTGCAACTTCGCCGCGCATGACGAGGCCTGTGAGAAAAATAATAGGGATGCTGCTCGTGGAGCTGTCTTCCATAAGGAACTCCGCCACCCTGCCCCCATCCATGACGGGCATTTTGACATCAAGGAGAATAACGTCGGGTCTGTACTTTTTTGCGAGGCCGATGCCCCTTGACCCGCTTTCGGCGGTAACTACCCGGTACTTCCAGGTATGATGGAGGCAGAGCCTCGTGACCTCGCAAAAGTCTTTATTGTCGTCAATGAGAAGGACCTTCTTCTTGATCATGCCCATTCCCTTCAATTATATTATCAACAAATTTAGTGATTTCTTAAGGGTCAAACCGAAACGGGGACTGACAACGGTCTTCTATCCTTGACCCCTGGGGCGGGCGCGCATTAGAATTGGGAAAACTATGACGATGGGAGCGCCTGATGAAGAGATCTGTTGCCTGTTTGCTGACTCTGATGTTTATCCTTTTGGCCCTGCCGTGGAACCTGGCCGCTGCCGAGGTTATTCTCAACAACACTCCCGCAAAGGTCTATTTCAGCCCCGACGGCGGCGCGACAAAGGCCATAGTGAGGCACATAGACCAGGCAGTCCGCGAAGTGCTCGTGCAAGCCTATCTCTTTACGTCCCGGCCCATTCAGGCGGCCCTTCTCAAGGCACAGAAACGCGGTGTCAGCGTGGAGGTAATTCTGGACAGGGACGATCAGAAAGAGCGTAAGTATGTCACGGCCAGGGCGTTAAAGTCAGGCCTCGCCACCGTATGGCTCGATGATACCCACGCCTGCGCGCATGACAAGATCATCATTCTGGACCGCGAGACCGTCATCACCGGCTCCTTTAATTTCACGTACGCCGCCGATCGCAAGAATGCCGAAAACATTCTCATTATCACGTCGCAAGACCTCGCGGGCCTCTATACCGACAACTTCCTGAAACACCGCCGCCATTCCAGGAAATATTAAAGGACCGGCTCAGGCGTCTTTTTTGGGTAAGATCAGATTGAGGAGCGAGTTGACCACGGACAGTACGATGCTGTAAAGAAGGGCCCACCAGAAACCGGCCACCTCGAAACCTTTTATGACGGATGAGGCGAGGAGAATGAGGGCGGCGTTAATCACAAAAGTGAAAAGCCCCAGGGTAAGGATGTTGATCGGCAGCGTTATGATAATTAGGATGGGTCGTATAAGAAGGTTGACGATACCGAGAAACAATGCTACCCAGAGGGCGGACAAAAAGCTGCCGACCCTGACTCCGGGGATAAAGTAGGCCGCAATTATAATCGATGCGGCCATGATTAACCATTTAAGGAGAAGCCTCATGGCAGATTCCGTATCCTGCTATGCGCGGTGGAACTTGTGCTCGGGGATCATCCTGATGGAGATATCTTCAGCTTCCCCGATAATTGTCTCAAGAGCCACACTCAACGCCACCATTTTCCCGGAAACGTCATCCAGGATATCTGCCATTCTTTCGATATTTTCCCGCGTGGTAGCACAATACTCGGTGATCTTTATCTCGTTCTTCTTACAGTCTTCAATGAGGTCCTTGTGCAGTTCCCATTCTTCACGCGTCAGATTCTTGGAAGCCAGCAATTCGTCCACCGTCATGTAGTTGCTCATAATAAACCTCCATGGAGCTGAACCGACATTGTATAAATAAGTTTATCTTTTTCAGCGCCAAAAGGCAACCACTCAAAAAATGGTTTCGCGTTTCGGATTTCAGGTTTCCGGTTGGGAAACCGCGAAGCCGTCGGATCACCTCTCCTGTGGCCCATTCGACGGTCTGTGAAGTTGCCAGGAAGGCGCGGGAGCCTTATCCTTATTGGGTGACGAGAGCACGCATGAAATACAGGATTTTGGTCGTCGATGACGATGAGATAGTATCCGCCCTGGTTGGGGAGATGCTGGACCGCATGGGCTACATGCCGGTCGTGTGCACCAAACCGGGTGACGCGCTTACACTCTTTTCAAGGGCCCCAAAAAGATTCGATGCGGTAATCGTGGATGAGATAATGCCCGACTTGAGGGGGACCGAACTGGCCGTCAAAATCCTCCGGATAAAGGACGACATTCCCATAATCCTGATGACCGGCCGCGGCGACACGCTCTCTCTGGAGAAGATCAGGAAGAGCGGCGTACGGGCCACGCTGATTAAGCCCGTTCAAAAAGAGTGGCTTGAAAAAACTCTTGCCAGCCTGTTGAAACAGCGAAAACGAGACTCTAAAGAGGGGTAACACGACGAAACCGGGACATCCCCACTTCTCTCTGTAAGATACCTGCACTTTCCCGAAGGCCATGCAAATGCTGCCAATCTTGGTAGGTTTAAGGATGCATGGGCTGTCTCTCACACATCTTTAAGAAAGCTCTCATTAACCTTCGAGCGCGGGGCCCAATCCCCCGGCAGCCGGTAGCGAAGGATCACGGGACCCGTTGCGCTTTCGGGGCGCGTGAACCGGGCACGAAAGTGACCGGGACCGATGCGTCTGACTGCACCGGGTTGGCGACACGCCGATGACTCATGTCTGCGGATTCCCAGTCCACATTTCGCAACCACCTCTGTCCGCAATGAGCATCGAGCGAGCCGAAAGCGCTTAACGGGTGTGATCCGTAGCGTGGCTGCCGGGGGATTGGGACCTGCGCGGACCTCGCACACAACGGAAAAGCCTGCTGTCAATTTATGTTCGTATGGGCGCGCCGGAGGGGCGCAGTCAACAGAATAATATACGCTGCTAAACCTGCATCCTTGAAAAAAGATAGCTCCCCAGGACCATAATCGCTACCGCGGCAGAGGTGAGCACGGTAAAATCGGTAATCAGTCCCAGGTGGGCTCCATGAACGAGAATACCCCGCAATGCATCAACTCCATACGCGAGAGGGTTGATGGCGGCGATAAAACGCACTGCCTTCGGCAGGCTTTCCATGGGGAAAAGGGCTCCCGATAGAAAAAAGGTGGGCATGATGAGAAAATTAATGATGAGCTGAAATCCCTGCATGTCTTCAATGACACACGCGATGGCTGTTCCGAGAGCTGTAAACATGATGGCGATCAATCCCATGTACAGGAGCGCAAGAGGCAGGAGTGTCAGGTTCGTAGGATGAAAACCGATGATGAGCGATAGACAGAATACTATGACGCCCTGGACAACTGCCACGGTAGCTCCACCCAGGGTCCTGCCTATCATGATCTCAACCCTCGACACGGGAGCCACGAGAATCTCCTTAAGAAAACCGAACTGTCTGTCCCAGAGCACTTCGATACCGGCAAAGGTTGCCGTAAAGAGGATGCTCATGGCGATAATTCCCGGCGCAAGGAATTGGATATAGTTTCCTCCCCCTGCCTTCGTGTAAATGGGTCCGAAACCGAATCCAAGGGCAACAAGAAACAAAAGCGGCTGGCCCAGTGAACCTATGATCCTCGCTTTTGAACGCGAATAGCGTTTTATTTGCCTGAACCAGAGGATATAGATTGCTTTCATCGGCCGGGTTTCCTGAAAAATTTTCTCCGGACCCTCAAGCGGTCCAGACTGCTTGGTTCCTCCGTTCGGATATTGCGGCCTGTGAGCCCGATGAAAGCGTCCTCGAGGCTCGCGCTCTTCGTCCGGCTCTTCAGCTCATCGGGGGTCCCCTGAATAACGATTTTCCCCTGGTCAATAATAGCGATGCGCTCAGCCACCCGTTCTGCCTCTTCCATATAGTGGGTGGTAAAGAAGACCGTTACGCCCTCCGATTTGTTAAGTTCCCTGATGTAATTCCAGATGAGATTCCTCGTTTGCGGATCGAGTCCAAGAGTCGGTTCATCGAGGAACAGAATGCTCGGATGATGCAGAAGACCACGGGCAATCTCCAGTCTTCTCTTCATGCCCCCCGAGAAGTTCTTGACGAGATCATCCCGGCGGTCCCATAATTCAACTATGGTAAGAAGTTCTTTGGTTCTCTGTCGCCTCTTGTCTTTCTGTACATTATAAAGGATACCGTGGTATTCCATATTCTCATAAGCCGTCAACTCTTCATCCAGACTGGGGTCCTGAAAAACAATGCCGAAGGTCCGGCGCACCTTGTGGGGCGAATCGGCAGGATCATGCCCTCCCATGGAGATGGTACCGCCCGTTGGGTGTAGAAGCGTGGTGAGCATTTTGATGGTTGTTGATTTTCCTGCCCCGTTGGGCCCGAGAAAAGCAAATATCTCCCCCGCCTTCACCGAAAATGTTATATGATCGACGGCGGTAATGCCGTCAAATGTCTTTGTAAGATCAGTGACAGAAATGATGGTGCTGCTGTCCGCGTCCGGCATTCTGCAATTTTACCATATCTTGCTCGGGTCCCGGTAAACACATGTTGCGCCTTTTCAATTATGGGGGACGATGGTCGGGGCGTTGTTTCCGGACGTGAGTAGTACCGTACAGTTTTCCATTGCCTAAAGGCAAGGATTCAGAGAAAATGGATAAACAGCGCCGGCGGGTTCTCGTCATTGAGCTTGTTCCGCACTCACCAGGGGATCGGGTACAACGATAAACGGCAAGGTGGCCTGAAATTGCGCCCGGGCAAGAAGACGTCAATAGAAGATAAGGAGAAAGACGAATGGGGAATGACTACATAAAAAAATGCTCCTCCTGCGGAAAAGAGATGCAATTGGACGCGGTATTCTGCACGAACTGCGGGACCCGCTTTGAAGAGAAGGAAACGCAAAAGGAAAACGCTGCCGTGAAGAAATGCTCCAACTGCGGAAAAGAGATGCAATTGGACGCGGTATTCTGTACAGACTGCGGAAGCAGCCTTGAAAGAAAGGAAAGGCAAGGTACGAATGGCGGGGTATCTATCGAGGGACAACTCCTGAATTTGGCCAACGATTTCCTTTCGGTCAGGCAGGTCCACCCGGCGCGGTTTGAATTTTCGTCACAAACGGGAGCGCAAGCACCCAATCTCAAGGTAAAGATAAAATACGACGCTGTGGCTCAGTTGGAGCCGGAAAAGAAGCAGGTGACGTTCTGGGAACAGATGGTGGAAAGCTCCTCCGGTATGACCGGCGGCTTTTTTAGTAAAAAGACAGTTCAAAAAGGGGTGGAGGTCACCGAAGTAACCCATGGAAATCTCCTCTTCGGAGGCAAATACGGTTTTGAATACGGCAAACTCCGCGAGGTGGTGAAAGCCATTGCCGCCGAGCAGGGCTGGAAATTCAAACTTGCCATTTTCAAACCGAAGGGGTAAGCCTAAAACGGCAGTCTAAGCCCGTTTATCGAATCCCCGGTTTGACTGATTCGGGATTGTCTGCTATATAGACAATAACATCAACGGAAGGCGGTCCACCCACCATTTGACTGTTGATGCTTGAAGAGAGTGGAGTCGGTGGAACAATTCTCTTCGAGGCTTGGGTTTTCGGTCTAAGCAGTAGGAAGGCCCTCTGGTTTTTCACTGGTGCTTTAGCCCAGGTAGGAACGTGAGGAACAAGCCATCCGCAAACCGAATAACTTGAGCCTTTTCTTTATTGTTTCTATCGTCGTCCATAATCGAAAGCAAGCCATGCGCGGGTCGCTGTTATCCTGATGTACCCCCCTGCATTTTCTTGTAGCCGCATGTTATAACTCAGGGGCGATTATTGTTATAAATGACTTTTTAAAATCGTTTGATAGTATCAAAAGTGGTTTGATTGCTCGGGCAGCCTTCAAAATATCTGTTCCACGTACAAAACACGCAATCTGGGATTGTCAGGGAAAGTTGGAGATTTCTGTTTGTGGAGTTGCCCCGGACCTCCGGACCTCCCCCCAAAAAACTGTACCACACAAAATGTTAGTTTTCTGGCAAAATAGACGAGGAGGATCTTTGCCATGAAGACATCGAAGTTCACCGAGGAGCAGATCGCATTCACCCTCAAGCAGGCTGAACTGGGGACGCCGGTCAAGGAGGTGATCCGCAAGGTCGGCATCACCGAGCAGACATTCTACCGGTGGAAGAAGAAGTACGGGGGACTGGGGACGAACGAGCTCAGAAGGCTCAAGCAGCTGGAGGAGGAGAACAAACGGCTCAAGCAGATGGTCGCCGACCTCTCCCTGGACAAGCACATGCTCCAGGAGGTGCTCTCAAAAAAGCTCTGAGGCCTTCCCGGAAGAGGGAACTGGTCAGCTATCTCAGGGACAGTTTCCGGGTGGGCGAACGAAGGGCATGCACCGTGCTCCTCTTTGCACGTTCAAGCAACGGATACAGGGAAAGGAAGGACCGGCAGGAAGTCCTCAGGCTGAGGATCAGGGACATCGCATCCACACGGGTCAGGTACGGCTACAGGAGGATATACGTGCTCTTAAGGCGCGAGGGATGGAAGGTAAACCACAAGAGGGTGCACCGGTTATACCGTTTGGAGGGGACTGAACCTCCGGATACAGGGCAAGAGGAAGAGGATACGGACATTGCAGAGGCCCGATGCACCGAAGGCAACGAGAGTGAACGAGAGCTGGTCCATGGATTTTGTCTCCGACGCGCTGTATAATTGGAGGCGTTTCAGGGCCCTGACGATAGTCGATAATTTTAGTCGCGAGTGCCTTGCTATAGAGGCGGACCAGGGGATCAGAGGTGAACAGGTGGTGGCCGTACTCGAGCGCTTGAAACACACCCGGGGGCTGCCGGAGGTTATCCGTGTCGACAACGGCAGCGAGTTCATCTCCAAGGCAATGGACAGATGGGCCTACGGCAACGGGGTGAAGCTTGGCTTCTCACGGCCGGGAAAGCCCGTGGACAATGCCTTTATAGAGTCTTTCAACGGCAGCTTCAGGGACGAGTGCCTGAAGGTGAACTGGTTCTTGTCCATCGAGGATGCCAGGGAGAAGATAGAGAACTGGAGAAACGATTACAACGGGTTCAGACCGCACAGTTCCCTGTGTGATTTGACACCCGATGAATTTGCAGAAAAAAGCCGCCGGAGGGTGGCTTGAAAGCCCGGAAGACTAACACGGTGGCTGGTACAGTTTTGGGGGTACACCCAATTTGATTGAGAAACTAACTGTAGAGATGGTACAATAGACGGGGGCAGGTCAAAACAACGTATTGACTTTTATCATAGGAGTTTTGGGGGACGCTCCTACGCTGTAAGGTTTTTGGATTCCACTCAAACAATTGTCAGTTAACCTATGTGATGGCATATGTCACTTATTTCATAAAAAAAGTCTTTTTTATAATTTTCGGTAAAGCAAAACATATCCTCCAGTACAAATTAGACCACTTATTTATGGGATGTTCTTCATCACAATCTTCATCAGGATTCTTGGCCTCCCTGTCAAAGTGATTATAACTCAATAAGTTTAATTGACTGTCCTCATTTGTGAACCATAAGAATGGGGTGTTGATTTGATCCACATTAATACTGTACTTAAATTTCAAGTGTTTACTTAAGATGTCATTTACGCTAACAAAAGTATTTTGATTATCTTCGTAAAAAACGCCCGAAGAAGCTAAATTGTTTTTTATGAAATCACCATAAAAGTCAACTTGCTTTGCGCTCATTTCACCAAACGAACCTGTATTAATGACAAAATCGAACTTTATATCTGTATTTTTTGCCAAACTTGCCAATAAATAATTAGGGCAAAAAATAATTTTGGGTAGTTTATCTTTATCTAAATTATCTCCATTGTATATTACGTATTCACTTTTGCTATAATTGCATGTAATTGTAAGGTATATGGCCGCGAAACCAAGTGCTTCTGGCAAATCAACTATTACAATAAGTTTCGGATCTAATATTGTTTTTATCGATAAAGAGAGGGCACCGTATCCTGCTCCGATCTCCAGAAAAGTTGTATCTTTTTTCAAGGTCTTAAAACAATCAAATACACCTGTTAAATATAATCGTCTTAATAATCTATGATTAGCAACAATATCCTTATTTACAACATGATCATTTATTTTATAACCAACTTCACCTAATATTTCCGGAAAATCTATTATATATTCTTCAGGTAATTCCCTTGTGGCAGCATCAAATTCTTCCTTTAGATTATACGGAGGCTCTTCTAATATTCCTAAATCAATATAGTATCCGATGTAGTTTCCTGGAAACAGAAAAGTATGAAATCTAAAGCTATTTATAACATCGTAAGTTGGATTATTATAAAAATACTTAAAGTATTCTAAAGCCTGTTTCCATATATGGCTGGGCATATTAAGTTCTGCAAAAGAAAAATCCTTTTCTGCTATTTCATCTCTTTTTGTTGCTAATGCAGCGGTTTGCGTAAGTATTTCTAAAGAATTAGTATACTGTTCTTCAGTAATGTTTTTGTACATAAAGTACTTCTCCCTTTACTCGAAGTAGGCAATTTTTGAGGCCGACTAACCTGCCGCCTGATTATCTGGCAGGCGTGTGCAACAAAGTCGACGGCTATCCGCCCGCACTCATTGTACTACTTCTAGAGTTAGTTTTTCTATAATATCCGTTCTTCGGTATCACTTTCGTGAAAAATTGTGTTCAAATTTGTGGCCATGGGCCTTAGGGGTTCTGGCAATTTCCGACGTATGCCGACACACCGAAAACGCTATCTGATCAGGAAGATGATGACGGGTTAACCCGTCATACAAGTTGATTACATGTTTAAAGGGAGGGCCAACTCCCACTTTGAACACTGTCCATCTCTTATTTCAGCGTTTTCATGTGCCCGCCGGGTAATCCGGTCTCGTCGGCAATGTCGTTGACGTTGACGTCCCAGATATTATCGCCCGCAATTCCAGCCGATATTTCCGCCACATCGTGGGAACGGTCACAGCGTTTTCGTAACATCTGAGAACGGTGATATCCGATCTATCGAGAGTCGCTTGAGCCTGAGATTTTAGAACCTTTGTTTGGCCCTCTGCCAAGTTACGGGCAGGTGGCGCGTCACTGTAAATCTCATTATTGCCAACATCGTCAGGGCCATTTACAGCACGATAGCCTTGACCATCTTCACGAATTGCATAGCCCATTGAATCCTCCTTAAAGGTTATCTATCCATCCACTTGCAACAAGCGCACTTCCCCCTCCAGCATTACTAGCGTAATAGATGCTTGTGCTTTCCAAAACCATGCTGGCCGATATTGATGTGGGTAAATTTGCTACCAGATCAAGCTCGACCGGCGGGGGTGCTGCCTGGGAGTTGTAGGTGCCATAGTTTGCGTTTGGTGCGCACATCGTCACGCCCGGAGACGCTCCCCCACATACCACAACTACAATTTCCGAAGCCGTCGTTGGAACAACAGCCGAGACGGATACAGCTGCCCATGTTGGAATGGAGACGTCTCCTTGATTACCCGATGCCAGAGAGGGAAAAGCTGTCAGATTTGAGTTTGAGGCAACTTTGTACTGAACTCTTCTCCCATACTGGATGAACGACAGCGGATATTTATTCGCCGTTCCGTCTGTGCGAATCCAGCCGGCACGAGCTTTAAAAGTATAACCACTCGGATAGGTCGGAGCAGTGGCAGACAGAGAGATCAAACCAGCCGCGGTCTGTGTCGTGGGATTGTAAATAACCCATAGGCTGTACCATGTCGATACCGCCAAAGTTCCTGTGTCCAACCCATTTGCACCGCTACCGGCAATATTAATAGCAAGAGACACGTTACGTAATGCGGCATGGACATTACTCGCACTCTCGACCACTATTTCATCAGCCGACACATTCACATTTGCACTTGTTCCGGAGGCCGACGCCCGAAGATTGGAAAAGGTACCCCCGGCACATCGATTCACTATGACGGGATTGAGCAATTGAAAATTGGTGCCATCATAGGCGATTATTGTGATTTGTCCGGCCTCAATATCGCCTGCTGCAAGATCCGATGCGCCATTTTTCTTAATCGTCTTGACACCCAGACCGTTGATGTCCAGTGTGGATGCCCCGGTGTTCGTATTCTCCGCCTTGAAGAATATCGGCATGCCCGTGATATATTCGCTGAGGACGGGATCGAGAGCGATTGCATACGCATCCGCCGCGCCGGTATCAGCGGCATAGGGCAGAGCGCCTTCTCCGTCCACATCTTTGCCGGTATGATGATGTTTATTGACCGCATTGAGAAATTCCGCGGTCACCACGGTACCCAGTATGCCCTGCGCCGGGTTGCCGTTTACGAACAGAGTTTTAGCCATATGTTCCTCCTTTAGCTGTAATCAAAGACGATGTAGGTGTGCGCCGGTTTCAGATCGTTCAGAATGTCTTCCAGCTCCGTGACCGGCGGCCACCAGAGGATCCGCTCGCCTGCGGCCGACTGGCCGGCCGTAAAATAGTACAGGGCCTGGCCCGAGATATTGACCCTCCAGATCCACCACGATTCTTCGACATAGAGCGGATCTCCCGCTCTTCCCCAGCCGGCCATGAATGGATACAGTTCCTCGACGGTGATCGTGTATCCCATCGACTGGGCAAGAAGGGTGAAGTACGGGATGCTGAGTCCACCTATCTCCCTGAGCTTCCTGATGACCCTGTCCCGGCGCAGCTGTTGCGGATCATCCGCCCCTGGCGTCAAGCCGCAGACCCGTTCCCAATCGGGCAGCAGCTTCATGCTCTTATCGGGGAACATCTCCAGGAGAAGCTGCTCGGCCCTTGCCTGTGCAAGGTCGAGGTGGGCCCCTTCGGTCTCGGTGTCCTTGTCAAACACCCCGGAGAGCTCCGAGGGGAAGAGGAGTCTCAAGACATCCCTATGCAACATTGACAACCCCCGGCCTGATGATCTCGTCGCTTGCGGGTGTGACGTCGCCGGCTGGCGTGACAACCGTCGCGTTCTCAGCCCCGTTCATCATGGTGATCTGGACCAGCTTCGACCGGTACAGGGTTTGACCGGGAATAAGCGTTTCCATCCAGGCGACGATGTCCGACGCTACCTGCGTTTTATTGACGTTGCTGCCGGTAACGGTGAGATCCACGGCCTCTTCCAGGACCGAGGGGGCAAGGACCCGCACCGCCGAAGCGGTGACCGGGCGCACGTCGTCAATGTGGCCCTTTACCAGCTTCACGAGGGACGTGACCGTATATCCCTCGCCGGATTCGGTGAAGATGTCCGTGTCCAGGGTGAGCTGCGTCTCACTGTCGACGGAGACTACCTTCGCCGTCGCGAGGGACGACGTATTAGCGGCCAGGTCTCCCTTCGTGACTCCCGAGGTCTGGAACGTGGCTGCTGCGTCGATGAGCTTTAGAGCAACAACGGAGGTAGCTGTCCCCGTCAGCGTGTCGTAAGATGAGGGCACCTGAGCCCCTGTGTTCGTCTTGTTTGCCAGGATGACGACATCAACGGTTCCGAGACCCTGGGCAAGAGGGAAGCAGTACGCAGACGCCACGTTATCGATCTGAAGGGCCCACTTCACGTAATCGTATTTGTTCCCGCCTGCGGGCGGCCGCCTGATGTAGTCAAGGAGCCGCGCGAGCAGTGCTGAATCGGCCTCGTTGTACGTCCGGGAGAGTCCCCGCACCCAGGCGTGATGCTCGAGAGCTTCCGTCTCCGCTGTGTCCGGGAACATCTGCAACGAGATCCACTCCTGGTAGTGATAAAGACCCCAGAGCGCCGAGGCGAGGCAGGCGCTCTTGATAAAGATGAGCGAGCCCTGCGACGTGTCCGCCTCGGGGAACTGGTTTCTGTAGTCCGTCAGGATCTCGTTGAGAAGCTCGTCAAAGTCCTTTTGAAAATTCATACAACCTCCACAAACCGTTCGAAGGTGACCTGGCGGCCGTTCGCCACAGTGACCTCAACAATGAACTTGAGGCGGTGCAGGTCCTGGGTACGGTCACGCTGGGTGTGTACGTCTATCCTTGTCGCCCTTCCTGTATCGATGAGCCACCGAAGGGCCTCCTTGCAGTATTCTTCCGCCAGGGCGGCCGTCTTTTCGGTGTTCTTGGCGCGCTGCAGGAGATGGAGCCGTGAGCCGAATTCGGGGTTCTGGAACCATGAACCCCGCTTCACCATGAGGCTCAGGAACACGTTGTTCATGATGTCTTCCGCGGGATCGAAGGTCATCTGTCCCATCGCGTCTTCATCCGTCAATATCTTGAAGTCCATTTTTTCCCCTAATGACTGTGGTGGTTCGTGTTGCCGGCGCCGTCGATGATCGTCCCTGTCGCGCTGATATTCCCCGTTACCGTGATGCTTCCTTCAAGCTGGAAGTCTCCCCTTAAGGTCGCTGAGGCGCCTGTGCCTCCGGAAAGAGACGCCATTACAATCGAATCCGCCTGGATGGTAACGGCCGGGGCCTTGATAAGCACCGAGGCCGATGCGTTGACTGTGGCGTCGACGGCATTTATCACGGCCGTCTTTGTGGTGATGGTCACCTCGTTCTCAACGTCAGCGGTCAGCTTGTTGCCGCTCTTGACGTAGATCTCCTTGTTACGCATCATCCGGATGTGATCTCCCTCGTCCGTGTACAGGCACACCTCGCCGGCCTCGATGCCAAGCCGGTACCTGCGATCGTCGGAGGCGATCATCACGATGTGATTGTCCTCCTGGATAAGGATGGCCTCCGCGCCGGCAAGCGGCCTCGAGGTGAAGCCGTAGTGCTGGAAGTACTCCCTGTTTTCGATGGTCTCATCGGTCCTGCCGGCGGCGCTAAACCGTTTGATCACCCCTTCAACGACGGATTGAATAATGCCTCGTATCACTTTGCCACCCCCGGTTTGCCGAGCTTTATGCTCGTGTAGGTACCCTGCCGTGACAGCTCCATGGTCCGGCCGTAGATGAGGTACGTCCCCTCTATGCCGAGGACCTCATCCCTGACCGTACAGAGCTCGTTTATCGCCCAGTTCCTGCCGCCCTGGCTGTGATGCGGGACCTTGTAGCGAAGCTGGAACCCGTCATGGCGTGCCTTTTCCATGAGCATGCGGCTGTGAAGGGCCGGGCTCTGGTAGTCGTTGTTGTCCTTCACGACCATGGGTTTGTAAAAGGGAACGGCGCTGTCCGTCACACTGGCCTTTGTATTGATCTTGCTTGATTCAAAGTCGTCGGTTCCCTGCTGCTGCCCGATGACGGTGATCTTCGAGTACTGTCTTGAGATATCGTTTACCATCTCCCCTTCGAGGACGTTGTTCTCCTTGCCCTCCCGGGTGCAGACGATAGTGTAGAGCGGCGTACCCTTCTCCCTCGGTTTGCCGAAGACGAAGGTGCCGTCGGGCAGACAGAAGAACATCATGCCGCGGCTCGCTGAATACTGCTTCAGGGCATCGAAGACGGTCATACCCGGCTCGATCTGCGAGAAATTATGAGGGGCATCAATGAGGTTCAGCGAGGAGTCCCCGGAGGATGTGCCTTTCTTCTTCACGCGTCCCGCGAAGTCCTCCTGGTAGATGATCTTCTCCCGGTTGATAAAGGGAATGGTCTTCAGGAGGCGCTCCGCTAGGGTCTTTACTGTCGTGCCCTGGAGGGTGAAGAACTCCTCGCAGTAGGAGTCGACGATAAGCCCCATGAGGTCCCGGCCCTCTACCTTAAGCTTCACTCCGGATTTATCGTAGCTCTTGTTTACGCGATCGATGATCCCGGTGAGTTCCAGGGTGCCGTTGACGTAGAGTTCGCACCTCTTCCCCGCGGTCACTTGGGTCTCGGGATGCGCCAGTTCCAGGGAAAAGGCATCATCGGCCGTGTATATGTCGGCCTCTATGGTGTAGGAGAGCCAGTTCTTGATGGCCGTGCTGCCGACGCGCAGTTCGATGTTATCGGACATACATCCTCACCTCGCCGGCAGGGGTGAAACTGGGGTTCTTGATGCGGTTGATACTGTTGATCCGGTTCGCGTAATTGTACGGCAGGCCGTACTTCAGGCA
>DIFE01000121.1 GCA_002418985.1 Deltaproteobacteria bacterium UBA5756 | reverse complement strand
GGAGAGATCATGGATAAGGAATCACCATACGAAGGGACATGCAACTGTCCTCTTTAAACACTGTATGGTGCTTTATATACGTGTGCTTCCTGTTGTATGTGAGTTTTTCCTGGATTCCGGCCTGCGCCGGAATGACGAATAGAGAAAACCGGGATGACGAATAGAGATAAGGTCTTGATATACTGGAGCATAAGGAGAATCAATGACTGCCAGATAAGGCAACCTGGTTTTGAAATGCGGGATTTACCTGTCCTGAATCATTGTTTTATAAGGAACCCATTTTGGGAAACGGATTATCCGTGGGTGATGGGGGAAAGACGAAAAATCAAATCAAATGATTCTTTTCCCATTACCTATAACCCATTACCCATTACCGATCCCCTTTACCTCCCGCTCATCGATTCATACTCGATGATCACGTTATTCTCGATGACATAGAGGTCGCCGGGGGTCATGTTGACGTCGGTCAGGTTGATTTGCATTTCTTCGTAGTTTTCCTGTTCCAGGTTTTCTATTGCACAGACCAGTTTGCCGAGAACGCCGTCGCGGTGGAGGAGGGCGGCGTGGATCTCCTCGGAGAGGTTGAAATCGTTCAGGATGGTTTCGAGGGGGACCTGGAAGAGGGCGTCTATGAGGGAGAGGACCCCGGTAATGAAGGCCATGTCGGCGGCGCCTGTGTCCCGGGTTATGCGGGCTGCCAGAAGTTCCATGATCCTGCCCCGTATAACGGCCCTCTCGAAGAGGGGGGCGCTCGTCGTGTCGTGGCCTTCGTCGGCGAAAAGCAGGAGGGTGACCCACTTCTGGAGGTTGCGGTATCCGAGAAGGGCTATCGCCTGGCCGATCGAGTTGATCTTGTGTGCGGTGTAGAAGGCCGCCGAATTCATGAACTGGAGAAGCTTGATGTGCAATTCGGGGTTTTTCCTGAAGAGGCCTTCTATGACGAAGAATTCTTCCTCGCGGGCAAGGAACCGTGAAAGCTCAAGGAGCACGAGCTGTGCGGGGGAGATGGACCGCGCCGATATGATCGATGGTTTCGCGAAGAAATATCCCTGGAAGTAATCGAAACCGAGATCGCGGCATTCCTGAAAGTCCTCGTGAGTTTCCACCTTTTCGGCAAGCAGTTTCAGGTTGTATTTCTTCAGCTTTCCGACGAGTTCGGGAAGGGCGGACCTGTCGGTTGCCATGAGGTCTATCTTGACGTAGGAGGCGATGCGAAACATTTTCTCGAAAGCGCCGTCATAGGCTGTAAAATCATCGAGGGCAAACTGGTACCCGTTCTTCCTCGTCCTGGCGCAAAGCTCCACCACCCTTTCGTCTATATTTACCGTTTCGAGAAGTTCAAGCACGGTCGACTTCCCGGGAAGAAGGTCTACGATGCCGCTGGCCAGCACCTGGTCATCGACATTGATAAAACCGATCTTATCCCCGATGAGCCTCGAGATCCCGATGTTGTTGAGGGCGTTCACCATGACACTTGCTGTCGCCTGCATGTTATCGGTGACGTTGGCCCCGTTCGTGTCGCCCTTGCGAAACAGGAGCTCGTAGCCGAAGATCTTCTTGAGCCTGTTCAGAATGGGCTGTCTGCCGATATGAACCTGTCCGCCTTTGCCGGGGTGCGATTTATGTTCCATTTGAGTGTTGCCGGTTGCCGGTGTCTTTATCAAGGGCCGGATTTCCTTTACATTACTTATCGGTTATAGTATCCATAAGATTAAGCCGACAAACAGTAAAGACTTAAGTTGCGGGTGGATTTTCCGATCATAGTTGAAAGGAGGAGGATTACATGAATGAGGGAGCTATTCTGCAGCTTGTGACGTTTAAACTTGGAACCGAGGAATTCGGCGTCGATATACTGAAGGTGCAGGAGATCAACAAGATGATGAACATCACGAAGATCCCCAACGCGCCTGCCTTTATAGAGGGCGTGATAAACCTGAGGGGAAAGATCATTCCCATCGTCGACCTCAGGAAACGTCTCGGTTTCAGGGAACAACCCTATGATAAATCCACGCGCATCATCGTCGTCGAACTCGAGGGCCTCGTGCTCGGTTTCATCGTCGATTCCGTCTCGGAAGTCCTGAGGATCCCGGAAAACACGATCGAGCCGCCTCCTTCCATGGTTGCAGGCATAGAGTCCGAATATATAGAAGGCGTGGGCAAGCTTGACGACCGGTTGCTTATTCTTCTCGAATTGAAGAAGATATTCTCGTCTCCCGAAAGAAAGGATATCGAGAATATCGATATGAACTAAGGGACCACCGGACGGCATTATGGACGAGACCTTCGAGGTCAACCTCTTACGAAATGTTCAGCCAACCGACAGAAAACTCTCGGTATCGAGGGACTTCGTCGGCCCGAAGAAGAGGCAGGAGAGGAACCGAAAGGACGGGCAGGGTGGCGCAGTACCGGAAACACCCGGGAAAGCCGTCAGGCTTTATGGCAGAGACGCTTCAGAGAACCCCGCAGATGAGGAGCATGAAGGCGGTATAGATATAACGATATAGAGGCGGGTAATAGGTAATAGGTAATAGTAATGGGTAATGGTGGGTAACCGTTGCCCATTTTTTTGTTATGGCTGTGCCTTTCAGCCGCCTTTAGCTTTCGGGTTTTTCTTTGGTCTCCTGGCTTGCGCCCGTTGTCTCTTGCCCGTTTTCTTCATTTCCTCCTCCTCCGAGAACCTTATAGAGGTTTACAAGATTGGCTATGCGGGCGAAGCGGACCGAGATCAGGCCCTGCTGGGCCGTGTAGAGGCTTCGCTGGGCGTCGAGGACGGTAAGATAGCTGTCTATGCCGTTCGTGTAGCGCGCATCGGCCAGGCGGTAAGTGTTTGCGGAGGCATCCACCAGGGATTGCTGTGCTGTCATCTGGTCTCCGACTGTACCCTTCACGGCAAGGGCGTCAGCCACCTCCCTAAAGGCGGTCTGGATGGATTTCTCATACTGTGCCACATATATTTCGCGAGTAGCCTTTGTCGCCTGGAGGTTGGCCCACAGTAATATCGAATTGAAGATCGGCACGTTGACCTGGGGCACAAAGCTCCAGGTGGCGGCCCCGGCCTTGAACAACCCGGCAAGCTCATTACTGGTTGTTCCGATGCTGGTCGAAAGCGTGATGGAAGGAAAGAAGGCGGCCCGAGCGGCGCCTATGTTGGCATTGGCGGCCTTAAGATAGCTCTCGGCCTGGAGTATGTCGGGCCTTTTCAGCAGTACCTCGGAGGAGAGGCCGGGTGAAAGGTCTTTTGGCGCCGCGATGGCATCCAGACTGTCGGACAAAAGCTCGGGGGGTACGGGGGCTCCGACGAGGAGGTTCAAGGCGTTCTCGTCGGTGGCCGTGTAGGCGGTGAAGCGAGCAAGGTCCACGCGCGCCGCTTCGACTCTGGTACGGGCCTGGTTGAGATCAAGCTCAGATGAAGCCCCCAGTTCGTAGCGCCGTTGGATCATGGTGTAGGTAGACTCCTGGGCTTTGAGGGTCGATTGGGCAAGTTTAAGGTTTTCCCTGTCCGCCGCAAGGATCAGATAGGTATTTGCAACCTCGGAGATAAGTGAAATCTGCGCGCTTCTTCTTGCGTGTTCTGTGGCGAAGTACTGTTCCAGCGCGCTGTCCTTGAGACTGCGGATGCGCCCGAAGAAATCAACCTCCCAGGAACTGATCCCCACGTTGGCATTGTACAGTCGTACGTTGGTGGCTTCATGGTTCTCACCGATGTCAGCCGGGGTCCTGTATTCGTTGAGACTGCCTGCAGCGTTTGGCAGGGGAAGGAGCACGGCCTGTTGGACCCGATACACAGCCCGCATCTTCTCGATATTCAATGCCGCTACCCTCAGGTCCCGATTGTTCCTGAGAGCAAGGTTGATGACCTTCTGGAGCTTTTCATCGGTGTAGAACTCGCGCCACCCAATGTCGGAGGCGGCAGCAGCGGCCTCGCCGGCGGCAGTCTCCTTATACGCGGGGCCTGTGGGCCAGGCGGCGGGGACCGGCGCATCGGGGCGTTTGTAGGCCGGGGCCATGGTGCATCCGGCAAGGCACGCGATCATGGTAAGAATGATAATCGCATTTCGTATCATGTTACTTTTCCTCCGAAGACGTGGTAGGGTCGGGGGTCTCCCCGGGCGTTTCACTCACCCGCTTTTTTTTCTTGAACAGTTGCGAGATGACGACAAACAGGAGCGGGATGTAGAAAAGATCGATGAACGTGGCGGAGAGCATACCGCCGGTGACTGCCGTACCGATGGCCTTCATGGCCCCGGCCCCTGCTCCTGACGAAATGGCCAGCGGCAGGACGCCGAAGAAAAAGGCAAGCGATGTCATGATAACGGGCCGGAATCTTACCCTGACGGCCCCGATCGTCGCCTCGAGTAATCCTTCTCCGCGGGCCAGCCTTTCCCGGGCGAACTGGATGATGAGGATGGCGTTCTTTGTCGTGAGTCCCAGTGTGGTAAGGAACCCGATCTGGAAGTAGACGTCGTTGTGCAGTCCCCGGCTCCAGGTAAAGAGCGTCGCGCCGAAGACGCCGAGGGGCAACATGAGCATGTTGGCGATCGGGATCGGCCAGCTTTCATAGAGGGCCGCCACGCACAGGAAGATTACGAGGACGGAGAAGGCGTACAGCAGGGGTGCCTGAGAGCTCGACATCTTTTCCTGGTAAGATAGTCCCGTCCATTCGAAACCGATCCCGTGGGGCAGTTTCTTGACGGCCTCTTCCATGGCCTGCATAGCCTCTCCGGAACTTCTCCCCTCTGCTGGTTCACCCTGGATGTTCATGGACGGAAAGCCGTTGAAGCGCTCGAGCCTGGGAGATCCGGATGTCCAGTGGCCTGTAGAAAAGGCGGAAAACGGGACCATCCTGCCCTTTTCATTGCGTACATATAGTTTATCCACGTCTCTGGGCAGCATGCGGTGGGGGGCATCGGCCTGGAGGAACACGCGCTTGACGCGTCCACCCTGGATGAAATTATTGATGTAGGAACTGCCGAATACGGTCGATATGGTATTGTGGATAGAGCTTATGGGTACCCCGAGGGCTCCGGCTTTCTCCCAATCGATATCGACCCTGTATTCCGGCAGGTCCTCCATGCCGTTGGGCCTCACCTTGGTGAGGCGTTTGTCCTGAGCCGCGAGGCCCAGCAGTTGATTCCGGGCCTCCATGAGTTTCAGATGGCCGAGACCGGCACGGTCAAGGAGTTGAAAATCGAAACCGGTGGCCGTGCCCAGTTCGACGACTGCAGGCGGCGGGAAGGCGAATACGAGGGCGTTGCGATACTGGGAAAAAGCCATCATGGCTCTCTGCGCTATTGCCTTCACCTTGAGGCTTGACTTGCCCCGGAGGTGCCAGTCCTTGAGCTTGACAAATACTATACCGTTTGTCTGGGACCTTCCGGAAAACCCTATGCCCGATACGGTCATGACCGACTCAACGGCATCTTTTTCATTTTTCCGTAAATGGTCCTCTACCTTGTTGACGATCTCTTTTGTCTGTTCCAGGGTGGAACCCGTGGGCAGCATAATCTGGGCGACCATAATCCCCTGGTCCTCATCGGGCACATAGGATGTGGGCATACGAAGGAAGATAAGACCCGCGATGGCGACGATGATGACGTAGACGACAAAATAGGGCTTTCTCCGGGTAAAGGAGCGTTCCACCTGTTTAGAGTAGAGGTCCCGGGTTTTGAAGAAGTAACGGTCGAACCATCTGAAGAAGGGGCGCAGGATAGGCAGCGCTGCTTCCGCCGGTTCATGACCCTTGGGCACAGGCTTGAGGAAAGTGGCGCACAACACCGGTGTCAGGATGAGGGCCACGATGACGGATAGAAGCATGGAAGCGATGATGGTCACCGAGAACTGGCGGTAAATGACCCCCGTTGAGCCGCCGAAGAAGGCCATGGGGCCGAAGACCGCGGAGAGAACGAGGCCGATGCCGACAAGCGCGCTCGTGATCTGTTCCATCGACTTTCGGGTGGCTTCCTTCGGGGGAAGCCCCTCCTCACTCATGATACGTTCCACATTCTCCACCACGACAATGGCGTCGTCGACGAGTAGTCCGATGGAAAGGACCATAGCGAACATGGTGAGCATGTTGATGGAGAAGCCGAAAAGCCCGAGTACCGCGAAGGTTCCCAGAAGGACGACGGGCACGGCGATGGTCGGGATTAGCGTCGCCCGAATGTTCCCCATGAAAAGCCACATGATCAGGAAGACCAGCAGGATGGCCTCGAAGAGGGTTTTGACCACCTCGTCGATCGCCACCCTGACGAATGGGGTGGTGTCATAGGGATAGACGACCTTCATCCCCGGCGGAAAGTACTGGCTCATCTCATTCAGCTTTGCCTTGACCGCGTCGGCCGTATCGAGGGCGTTGGCGCCCGCGGCCATTCGTATGGCCATGCCGGCGGAAGGCTTGCCGTTATAGAACCCTTCGATGTCATAGGCGTCGGTTCCCAGTTCCACCTTGCCCACATCGCTGATGCGCACGCGGGATCCATCGGGATTGACGCGGATGGGAATGGAGGCAAACTCGTCGGGGTTCTTGAGCATGCTCTGGACGACGATCGAGGTGTTGAGCCGCTGGCCCTTAACGGCCGGGGCACCACCGAACTGGCCCGCGGAGACCTCCACGTTATAAGTCCTGAGGGCTGTCTGGACATCGGCCACGGTCAGGCCGTAATCGGTAAGCTTGTCGGGGTTGAGCCAGATGCGCATGGCATACTGGGATCCGAAGTTTTCCACTTCGCCGACGCCGGGGACTCGAGCCAGGACCTTCTCAAGATTGGACTGGGCGTAGTCCCTGAGGTCGTTGCCGTCCATACTGTCGTCTTCGGAGATAAGGCTCGCGATGAGGAGCCAGTTTCTGGTCGCCTTGCCGACGGTGATGCCCTGCTTTTGGACCGTGTCGGGAAGGCTGGCCGTGGCAAGCTGGAGCTTGTTCTGCACCTTGGTCCAGGCCACGTCGGGATCGGTGCCCGGGGCAAAGGTCAGTTCGAGCCGGGAACCTCCCGCCGAGTCGCTGATGGCGGACATGTAGATCATTCCATCGAGGCCCGTCATCTTCTGCTCGATGACCTGCGTGACACTGTTTTCGACAGTCTCGGCGGAAGCGCCGGGGTAGTTGCTCTGTATGTAGATGGACGGAGGAGCAATGGGCGGATACTGGGATATGGGCAGGCTGTAGATGGCGAGAGCGCCCACGAGCATGATGATGATGGCGATGACCCAGGCGAAGACAGGGCGCTCCAGGAAGAATTTCGATAGCATCAGGTCCCTCCGTTATTTCGCTTTTGGGGCCGGTTGGGCCGGTTTTGGCGGTTCGGTCTTCGAGTTTGCCTCACCCTGGGTCGCGGCCGGTTTGAAGGGGATGACCTTCACCGGAACACCCGGGCGCACCCTTTGGAGACCCTCGACGATCACCCGGTCGCCGCCCTTGAGACCCTCGGTGACGAGCCATTTGTCGCCGATTGCATGGTCGACGGTTATCATTCTCTGCTCGACCTTGTTGTTGGGATCAACGACAAGAACGTAGGGATTTCCCTTGGGATCGCGAGACACACCCTGCTGAGGTGCGAGGATCGCCTGCTCGGCGATTCCCTGCTGAACCAGCGCCCGGACATACATGCCGGGCAGGAGGGTGCCGTTTGGATTGGGAAAGACCATTCTCAGGATGAAAGACCCGGTGCTGGGATCAACGGTGACGTCGGTGAACTTGAGGGTCCCTTCCTGGGGGTAGGGAGTTCCGTCTTCGAGGAACAGTTTCACCTTCGCCTGATTGACAGCGGTGCCCTTAAGCGTGCCCGATGCCATGTAGCGCCGGAGCTTCAGCATATCCTGGCTTGATTGCATCACGTCCACGTAAACGGGATCGAGTTGCTGGATCGTTGTGAAAGCGGCGGGCTGGTTCGCGGTGGCCAGTGCGCCCACGGTGACGCTCGACTTGCCGATGCGGCCGGCGATGGGCGCATTGACGTTAGTGTATCCCAGGTTGATCCGGGCGGCCTCGAGGGCCGCTTTCCAGTACTTGATGTCGGCCTCGGCCTGCATCTGCGCGGCGGTGACATCTTCGAACTCCTGCTGGCTGACGGCTTTGATGGCAACAAGCTCCTTGTATCGCTGCGCCTTTGACCGAAGTGGCGGCAGATTGGCCTCGGCCTTGGCAAGGGAGGCGCTTGCATTATCGAATGCGGCCTGGTAGGGCGCCGGGTCGATCTGATAGAGGGACTGACCGGCCTTGACATCGCCACCCTCGGTGAAGAGACGCTTCTTGATGATGCCGGACACCTGGGGTCTCACCTCCGCAACGAGAAAGGCGGATGTCCTCCCGGGCAATTCCCTGACGATGGGCACTTTTTCGTACTGCATGACCACAACGGCCACTTCGGGGGCGCCCTGATCCCCCTGGTTCTTTTTGCCGCACCCGGCCGCCATCATGGTTACGACAAAGACGGCAACCACAGCCATGATAACTGTTTTGCTGGAACAACGCATATAACACCCCTCCAGTGCATGATGATTCCTGACGGATTCCTTCATTTCCTTTCGCCTTCACCGGGCACGCAGCTTTCATCGGCGAGTCTCAACAATTCTTCGATGATCTTTACCCGTTGTTCCTCGGTGAAAGTCGATATGGACAACATCTCTTGCAGCCATAGCCCGTCGGCTGCCAGGGCTATGATGGCTGCCCTCTCAAACGCCATGCCTGAAGAAGCGATTTGAGCATAGAATTCGCTGACGACCTTGCGTACCGGTTCATTGAGGCGTGGATCGTGTGCCACGGCCGCAAAGAGCGACGCACCGAGACTGTCTCGGCCACGTTTGCCGAAGAGGACGGAGAGTATGAAACTCTTAAACTCCCGCGCGGGACTTTCAGGCAACTCGTCGAGTATCCTTTTGCGCGCCTCCTGGTGGACCTGCACCTGCCGTTTGACCATGGCCACGAGAAGCGCCGCCTTCGTCGGGAAGTGATGAAGGAGCCCTCCCTTGCTGACACCCGCCTTGGCGACCACGGCGTCCAGGGTCATATGAGACGCCCCGGCCTCTATGACCACAGTCTCCGCGGCATCGATAATGGCATCATAGGAACTCACTCGTGGGCTCATGACACACTCCTTACGATTCTAAACTATACAGTCCAGACGGTACAGTTTAGAATTACCCACGTTTTTTGTCAAATATTTTTCCAATATTTCTTTCTTAATGGGTCCTGTCGGGTTTTTTGGGAATTCTTTAAGGGGATTTTCGCTAGAATCCCTCTATACCCCTGCGTATGAACATGATCGCTATGGAGGCTATGATGAGGCCGAATACCTTGGAGAGTGCCTCCACGACGCGTCCTCCCAGGAGTTTCAGGATAAAACCGGAGAAGGTGAGGACGACCCAGCAGATCATGATGTTGAGGACGAGGGATATGAGGTAGTAATAGAAAGGGTATTGTTTCCAGATGATGATGGAGGTGGCGAGAACCGCCGGCCCGGCCAGAAGCGGCACGCCCAGCGGCACGACGCCCCAGAACTCGGTGTCCGCGGCAGGTTGGGTATGGCCTGTGATGAGGTCCTTTACGGCGGTTATGAATATCACGATCCCGCCCGCAATGAGGAAATCCTTCATGGATATTCCCAGATAGGTCATGACCCTGTTGCCGATGATGACAAAGATGAGGGATATGATGAATGCCGTTAACAAGGAGTCCCTCAGTTGCCCCGCTTTCTTCTCGGGGTCCATGGACGCGGTGAACTTTATGTAGAGGGGCAGGACCCCCAGAACATCAAAAGCGACGAAAAGCGGGATGAAGGAAAGCAGGAATGTATCGATCATGGCGATCTTGCTCCTTCGAGGTATATCCGGGCATTTTCAGAAAGCGCCCCGTCAAGCCCTATCTCGTTTCCCCATTCGTCAAAAACCTTCTTCCCGCCCTCGACTTCGCGGAGCAGACCAGCGCCGATGAGGGCATGCCGTACTGTCATACCCGGTGCAAGGTGGATCTCGTCGTCGTTTACCAGTACTTTCACCGTCTAGTTTTCTACCTTTATCCTTCCCTCCAGGGCGGCGTTTACCTTTTTTTCTCTGGAGACTTCCGATACAACGACATCCCTGATCCATCTGCCGGCATCATTGTAAACGAGATTGCCGCTTCTTATCGTTCCGCCGAGGATCTCAAAATCCGGCGCCTGTCTGATAGCCTCGCGGAACGCCTGGTATCCGTCACCTCCCGCGGCCAGAAAGTCATTGGTTGCAACTGTGTACTGCCGCGACGGGTCGATGGGTTCCCCGGCGATCTCTACCGTTCCCAGACGGCCCCCCGGCGCCCTTTTGAGGGAATAGCTGAAGGCGATGCCGGATACCTGCGGGAACCGCCCTTCTTTGTTTTCAATACCCGAGAGCCCATATTCGAGGGCATCCCTTATCTGCTGACCTGTGAGGCGGATCGCCACGATGTAGTTGTTGAAAGGCAGGACCGAGTAGACGTTCCCGACCGTGATCGAACCTTTCCTTATACTGGTGCGGAGCCCGCCGCCGTTGATGATTGCGGCGTCGGCCCGCGACTGCTTTTTCAGGATGTCGGCGACAAAATTGCCGAGGTTCGATTCCTTGACGCGCGCGTTCTCTCCGTCAAGATCGACCGCGGCCTCTCCGATGATCCTTCCCATCGATTCGTTCACCCTGGCTGCCCAGGTATCGACGATACCGGCAACCTGTTCATCTTTTTTCATTTTGGCCGGCATGATATCCTCGAGCCTGCTCGCGGCCCGGATAACCTTGCCTGATTCTACGGTAAGATCGAGTACGCCGAGCACCAGTCCGTGTTCCCATGCCTGGACGATGATGGTGTTTCCGACGGTGATGTGATGCACCGCCTTTGTGTGGGAATGACCGCCGACGATGACATCGATGCCCTTGACGGTACCGGCCAGCGCCATGTCGGCGTTGTATCCCAGGTGGGACAGGACGATAATGATATCGACCTTTCCTTTCAGTTCCGCGACGTAACGCTCGACGGTTCCGGCCACAGGCAGGAAGGTCAGGCCTTTCACATTCCCGGGGTGTGTTGCCGCGGGAGTTTCCTCGGTAACGACCCCGATGATCCCCGCCCTTATTCCGTTCACCTCTTTTATTATGTAAGGTTTGAGAGCGTCGAAGCCGGTGACGTTCGCCGCGAGGACAGGGAAATTTGCCTCCTTAATGCGCCGGGTGAGCACCGCCGTGCCGAAATCGAACTCGTGGTTGCCTACGACCATGGCATCGAAACCCATGGCGTTCATTACCTCGATAGCCGGCTTGCCTTCAAAAAGGTTTGCCCAAGTGCTTCCCTGGATCATATCCCCGGCGGCCAGAAGGAGCGAGGGCTTTTCCTTTTTCAACTCCCGGGCCCTGGCCGCGAGATAAGCCGCTCCGCCCTCAAGTTCGTCGGACCCGATGCGCTTGTAGCTCTCCGCGAAACCGTGGAAATCGTTCACGTGGAGTATTCTCAGCTCCGCGGCGCCGCAGGACGCAAAAAAGACGGCCAGGAGAAAGATGACCGTGAATGACGGAAGAAGACTGATCGAAGATATCTTTCGTTTCATTATCTCTGCACTCCCATTATGTTTTTCAATGTTTTCACATATCGTGCGTTCCATTTATGGTCCTTTACGGGGAAGAACAGGGTCCTTGCGTCCCCCGTGTCATCGACTATGATCCGGTATCGGGAAAAGGTTTCCAGGGGCTTCACGGGGTGGTCAACGAAGGTGATTACGAAGGAGCCGCCGCTGGTGGTGAAGAAGGTGATTCCGGGGATGCGCCGCAGGCCTTCCTCGATGAACGAGCCTTCACTCTCTATGAATGATCGGGTCCTGCGCGGGTAGGTGCGATCCCGAAGTGACTCCACCGCGGCGGCAGCGGCAAGTGTGCCCGGCGGGCTTATGAACGACCGCTGCCTTATACCACCCAGCGCCGCATCGGATCCGATGGCATAGGACACCGGCAGGCCGGCGAGCGCATAGTACTCGCTCGAGGAGCTAAGGACGAGACACCCGTCGCGCCCGGCGATGGCGGCTGAAAGAGAAGGGATCTGTGAATATCTCCTCAGGGTCTCGTCAATTATGAGAAGAGTATCGCGCCCGGTTGCCTCCCGAACGATCGTGTCGATCGCGTCTTGCGGCGGGTGATCGGCGGACACGAAGGAGGGGCAGGCGAGAATGGCGGCATCGCACCGGCGCATCTCATCGAGCCAGGCGGCGATGTCGAGGCGGAAACGGTCCGTCCTGTCCAGGGGACAGAAATGAAGCTCCAGCGGACCGTCCTGCAACCCCCGGTAATATGCGGGGTAGGGAGCGGCACACAGGACCCTTGAGGCGTTGTGCGCCTGGAGTATGGACGTCGCGAATGCTGCAAACGTCTCACCGACAAGCACATTTTTCTCGGGGACACCTTCGGACCGGGCAATGGCCCGGATGAGGAACCTGGCCTCGGCGTCGGGATGCCGATCCATGACCTTCACGTTTTTCCTGACTGCGTTCCTGGCTTTGGCGGATGGACCCAGCGGGTTTGCCGTGGTGGTGAAGTCCATGATCCGCGTCACGGAAATGTTCCTCCGTGCGGCAAAATCGTGAATGTCGGGGATATCTCTCTTCATCGATGGTAACTATTCTTATAACACGAACGGCGGCAAAAATCAGCCCCGGCGCCGTGGTCCCCCCCGGGAGATGCGGGTGTCTTTCGCTACGCGCACGGCTGGATGGGGGTCCGGGATTCCTTCTTAAGGGTTCACCGGCATTATGTACCTGAAGCCTTTCCGCTCCACTCTCATGATGACACCCGGTTTAATTGCATCTCCGTTTGCATCGAACGTGATCACCCCTGTTGCGCCCCTGTATTTTTTTGTGGCCTCCAGAGCCTTGCGGATATCTTCCCGCTGAGGTTTCCTGGCCGCACCGATTGCCTTGAGGAGAATGGCCGTTGCGTCGTACGCGAGGGCCGCGAATACATCGGGAACGACGCCGTAATTGGCCTTATACGTCCTGATAAAAGATTCGGCGGCCTCGTCGGTGCGGTCGGGTGAGTAGTGGTTCACGAAGTACCCACCGACGACGGAGTTGCCGCCCCACGCCAGAAGGTCAGGCGAATCCCATCCGTCTGCGCCGAGGAGAATCGGTTTGATGCCCTTTCGGCTGATCTGCCTTGCGATAACGGCAACTTTATCATAATAATCAGGCAGGAAGATAACCTGCGGTTTCCTGAGGGCCGCCTGTGCTATCGCGGCGGAAAAGTCTACCGTGTCCTTCCGGTAGGCCTCAAAGGCGACAATTGCCCCGTTCCCCTTTATGAAAGCGGCACGGAAAGATTCACCCATTTCGCGGGAGTAATCACTGCCCGAGTCATAGAGAACGGCCGCGGTTTTTGCCTTGAGTTCCTGAAGGGCGAAATTGGCCGCGAGAAGACCCTGAAAAGGATCTGTGTAACAAGCCCTGAAGATGTAGGGTTTTCTCTTGCCGCCGGAGAAGGTTACCCTCGGGTCCGTAGCGCTGCCGGTTATCATGGGGACCTTGTACTGCGAGGCTTTCTCGCTGACAGGTATGGCCGCCTTCGAGGTCAGCGGTCCCACGATGGCGGCAACGTTTTCCCGCTGGATGAGGGTCATGGCGGCATTGACGCCTTCAGCCGGATCGTTGCCGTCGTCGGCCATTACGACCTGTATATCGTACTTGCCCTTTCTGCCGTATTCCCCGACGGCAATGTTAAAGCCATTCTTTACCGATTCTCCCAGGGTTTTCAGGCTTCCCGTCAGCGGTGTGATGAGGCCGATCTTTACGGTCTCTTTCGCGTGAGCAGTTCCGGAGGTGCATATGAGGAGGCAAAGCGCTATGAAAATGCAGGGCATGGCCTTCATTCTTTTCTCCAGGAAAAAGGTTTTGGTACATTTAAACCGGTTTGGAGCCTCAATGCAACGTTTTTCAGGCGGGCGCCGTTTATGGGCAAAGCCCCGCGGAATCTGGTATAATAGGTGCCATGAAAAAAGTCATATCATTCGATCTTGACGGTACGCTGGTGGACGGGCGTTACGGCGACCTGGTCTGGAACCACGGGATCCCCGGTGAATATGCCCGGACGTACGGCATGACCTTTGAAGACGCAAAGGCATTGATACGGTCCGAGTACGAGTCCGTCGGCGACGGCGACATACTCTGGTACGAAATCGACTACTGGCTGAGGAAGTTCTCTCTTAAGGTAAGCGCGGCGGAACTCCTTGACCGGTACACCGGTGAGATTGCCCTCATGCCCGATGCATTCGGGGTCGTCACGTCGCTTTATGACCGGTATACCCTCGTCATCGCCTCCAATGCCGCACGAATATTCGTCGAAAAGGAACTGGCCCATACCGGCCTCGCCGGACTGTTCTCGCATGTCGTCTCGGCGACTACGGACTACGGCATGGTAAAAAAGCAGGAGGCGTTTTTCCGCAAACTCTGCAGGGAACTTGGAGCTTCCTTTGAAGAGGTGGTCCACGTGGGGGACCATCCGGTTTTCGATCACGACGTACCGTCGGGCCTGGGGATCGAATCCTATTATATAGACGGCCACGACTGTGAGGCGGCCCTTGCCAGAAGGAGGATATCAGGCCTCAAAGACCTCCTGGAGGTACTGAAATGAAATGCCGCAGATGCAATACCCCCATAACCACGGAGAAGGTCTCCTTCCGGGACGAATGCCCGGTCTGTCATGAGGATCTTCACGTCTGCCTCAACTGCCTCTTTTACGATACGGGAAAGGCAAATTCCTGCAGGGAGGACAAGGCCGAATTCGTGAAGGAAAAAGACAGGGCGAACTTCTGCGAATACTTCCGCTTTACCGAAAGACAGGCGGAAACATCCGCAAAGGATGAGGCGGAAAAAAGGTGGAAAAAACTTTTCACGTGATTCCCGCGGGCGGGTTATTACTTGCCGGAGCGCCGGGTGAAGATAATGCGGTAGCGTTCCGGGTCGACCTCAAAACAGGCGCTGCAACCCTTTTCATCGCATGACGACGCTTCGGCGACCTCGAGTTCTTCCTTTGCCGGCAGGGGTTCGAGGTGGACTTCGAAGCCGATCTCCTCATACATTGCGGCCATCTCGGACAGCCTGGGTTCACAGGCAACGAACCTTTTCTCCCAGCCGGCCTTGATGAGTTCTTCTTCCCGCTTCATCGTCACGCCCTCCGAAAATGCCCGATCGTTTTGGTGAGGCCTTCCTCGAGGCACGTTTCAGGCTCCCATTTGAGGGTCTTTCTCGCCAGTGCGATGTCGGGACAGCGCTGTTTCGGATCGTCCTCGGGGAGAGATTTGTGGATAATGGGGGAAGCTGACCCGACGAGCCGCATGATACTCCTGGCTATATCGAGGATCGAAGTCTCTTCCGGGTTGCCGAGGTTTACGGGCCCCGCGAAACCGGAGACGAGCGGCGCCGTGTAGTCCTCGGGTTTTTCGCGCTTTCCCTTCTGGTAATCCATCATCCGTATGATGCCTTCGACCATGTCGTCGATATACGTGAAAGAGCGCGTCTGGGAACCGTCGCCGTAGATCGTCACGGGACTGCCCGACAGGGTCTGGACGATGAAATTGCTCACGACCCGGCCGTCGTCGGGGCGCATCCTGGGCCCATAGGTATTGAAGATACGGGCGACCTTTATGTCCACCCTGTTCTGGCGCATGTAGTCGAAGAAGAGCGTCTCCGCCACCCGTTTGCCCTCGTCGTAGCAACTCCTTTTCCCGATGGGATTGACGTGTCCCCAGTAGCGTTCATTCTGGGGATGCGTTTCGGGATCTCCGTACACCTCGCTTGTCGATGCCTGGAAGACCCGGGCACGGACGCGCTTTGCGAGGCCCAGGATGTTCAGGGCGCCAAGTACGTTGACCTTGATCGTCTTGACGGGATTGTACTGGTAATGGATGGGGCTTGCAGGACAGGCAAGGTTAAATATCCACTCCACTTCAAGGTGTATCGGCTGGGTTATGTCATGGCGGATGACCTCAAAACCGGGGCGGCCGATGAGATGGGCGATATTACTCTTCGTGCCCGTGAAGAAGTTATCGAGGCAGATCACCTCATGAGCGTCATCGAGGAGGCGTTCGCACAGGTGAGAGCCGATGAAACCGGCGCCCCCGGTGACGAGTATGCGTTTGGGACTGTCGTAGGTACAATACTTATACATATGGTATGCCCATGCGATCACTTTTTACCTTGCTGTGCCGGGCAAAGTCAATAGAAATGCTGGTAAATTAGCATTGCATTCCCCTGCAAATTATGATAAAAGAATACCTTCAAGTGGGTCCAACCCGCTTTTTTAATTTTTACCAGGATGATATCCGCCACGGAAACCATAGAAAAGATAGAAGCGATAGTTGCACCCATCCTTGGCGAACGCCTGCTGGAGCTCGTTGAGATCGAATTTCGTCCATCGGGGAAAAGATGGCTTCTCAGGGTCTTCATAGACAAAGAGGGAGGCGTAACGATTCAGGATTGCGAATATGTGAGTCGCGAACTCAGCAGGATCCTCGATGTCGACGATATCATCGAACATGCTTTCACCCTGGAGGTTTCATCGCCGGGGCTCACGAGGGCCTTGAAGAAACGGGAAGACTTTGTCAGGTCCCGGGGCAGGAAGTGCCGGGTAGTGACCGGTCAGGAAGTGGAAGGCAAACGGGAATTCGTCGGCACGATTGTCGATGTAACCGAAGAGGAAGTGGTAGTGCAGGAAAAAATAGGTGTGTTTACAATCCCGATATGTGCTATAAAAAAGGCACATTTGGAGTTTGATTTTGAGGGGTAACGATGTATTTTGATCTCAATTACGTCATTGAGCAGGTAGGGAAGGAAAAGGGCATACCGAAAGAAACCATTATCGAGGCTCTTGAAGAGGCTATATTATCGGCATCAAAAAAGAAATACGGCAGCCATCTCGATCTTGAGGCGCACTACAACGAAGAGTTGGGAGAGATCGAGGTGTTTCAGTTCAAGACCGTGGTCGAAGATGTCAATGAGCCCGATATGGAAATAATCGAAGAGGATGCCAGACACCACGACCCGGAGTGCATCGTGGGTGACGCCATCGGCATCAAGCTCGATACGTCGTCACTCGGCCGCATTGCCGCCCAGACCGCCAAGCAGATCATCATACAGAAGGTCAGAAACGCCGAAAGCGACGTTATTTACAATGAGTTCAAAGGCAAAAAGGGCGAGATCATTACGGGTGTTATCCAGAGGGTCGAGAAGAACCACTACATCATCAACCTGGGGAGAACTGAAGCCCTCATGCCTTTCAAAGAAGCGATACCCGGTGAGACATTCCGTCAGAGAGAGCGCGTAAAAGGGCTCATTCTGGACGTGGAAAAGGGACAGAAAGGCTGTATGATTCTCATGTCGAGGACCCATCCGGGTTTCCTCATGAAACTGTTCGAACTCGAAGTGCCGGAGATCCAGGAAGGAATCATCAAGATCATAGGGGCCGCCCGGGAACCGGGAGAACGTGCAAAGATATCCGTCTACAGCGAAGATCCCGATATCGACCCCATCGGCGCCTGTGTCGGCGTAAAGGGTTCCCGCGTGCAAAGCATCGTTCAGGAACTCAGGGGTGAAAAGATCGACATTATCCCCTTTAGTAAGGATATAGCGAAGTTTGTCTGCAACACCCTCGCACCTGCCAGGGTGTCGAAGGTCTATATAAACGAAGAAGAGCATTCGATGGAAGTTATCGTCAACGATGACCAGCTTTCCCTTGCGATCGGCAAGAAAGGGCAGAATGTCCGCCTTGCCTCAAAACTGACAAGCTGGAAGATCGACATAAGCAGCGAGTCCGAGGTGGAGAAGACATCCAAGAAGATCATCGATGAGCTTGTGGAGAATCTCAAGGTAAGCGAGATTCTTGCACGTATCCTCCACGATGAGTACCTGCGCGACTCCAAGGACATAGCGAAGCTTACGCCGGAAGAAATGAACAAGATCACCAGTATATCCGTGGATGACTGCAGGCGTATAATCGACGAGGCGAAGGGGATCGTGGTCCGCAAGGCGCGTGAGGCCCAGGAAGCCAGGGAAGCTGAAGAAAGGAAAGAAGCTGCGGAAGCTCCGCAGCTTGTGGAAATCGACGACAAAGAAGGAGGTACTGAAGGGCCGGCGGAGGAGACGCGGCAGGAATCAGAGGCGAAGCAGGATGAGACAAACGTTCCTGCCGGCGAATAACTGCCTCGGGGAGCAAGGAAGGATCAGGAATGACGAAAATTAAGATAACGGCCCTTACCGACAAGGCCAGCGATGACGAAATACTCGCCAAACTTAAAAAGATCGGCGTAAAGATTAAGGACAAACCGAAGGATGGCGAAGCGGCGCACGAACCGGTAAAGGAACAGACCTCCGCGACGGGGGAGACCCTCGTTGAGACAAGGGTCGCTTCCACGATCATCAGGCGGAGGGTGCAGGCTCCCCCGAAGGCGAAAGAAGAACCGAAAGAAGAGATAGCCGGGCGCGAAGAAGAGACCTTAGCCGAAGTTTCCGCGGCAAGGGCCTCTGCCAGAAGAAAGGTGCCGAAAGGCTCAAGGCTGGAAGAGGAAATAAGTGAGGAGGCACAAAGGAAGATTCCCGAAGACCTCCACGTTCACATAAAAGAAAGGCAGCCCGAAGACGTTTCGGGGACCGATATCGAACAGGCGGCAGCCCGTGCGGTCGAGGATCAGGCTCCCAAGGGCGACATAGAGCATATTGCGGAAGAGAAAGAGAAAGAGATAACCAAGGTCCTCGAAGAGGCCTACAAACAGGACCTTGAGAAGGATTTCAAGGCCGTAGAGGGCGGCGAAGGCGGGGAAGAACCCGAGCGCCAGAAGAAGAAAACGGATAAGCTTCTCAAGAAGATCGAAGAGCAGGAGATAGAAGAGTCCAAGGAAAAGAAGAAAGGTACCCTGAAGAGAAAGGTGGTCATCAAGGAAGAGGACCTTTATTCCTTCAGGAGACAGAGGCCGAAGACTGGTTCCTTCAGAAAAGACAGGCGGGACCGGGGCGGTGACAGGCGGGCTGAAGAGGAAAAAAGACCCGAGGCAAAGATCGCCAGGCGTGTTGTCAAGGTCAGTGATGAGATCACCATCGGAGAACTTGCGAAGAGAATGAACGTCAAGGCGCAGGATATCATCATAAAGCTCCTGCCTCTTGGTGTGATGGCGACGGTAAACAAAACGATCGACTACGATACTGCTTACCTTGCCGCGACGGAGTTCGGCTACGATGTCGAGAAGATCGTTTCCATCGAGGAAGAGTTCCTCGCACGGGAAGAGGAAGAAAAAGAGAGCCAGGAGAATCTGAAGCCGCGCTCTCCTGTCGTCACCATTATGGGCCACGTCGACCACGGCAAGACGCTCCTTCTCGATACCATACGGGACACCAATGTGGCAGAGCGTGAGGCCGGCGGCATAACCCAGCACATCGGCGCCTACAAGGTCAATGTGGACGGCAGGGAGATCGTCTTCGTTGACACGCCCGGTCATGAGGCCTTTACCGCCATGCGTGCGCGGGGAGCGCTCGTCACGGACATAGTCATTCTGGTAGTCGCAGCCGATGATGGGGTCATGCCGCAGACGATAGAGGCGATCAACCACGCCCGCAGCGCCGAAGTTCCCATTATTGTAGCCGTAAATAAGATCGACAAGCAGAATGCCAATATCGACAAGGTCCAGAAAGAGCTGGCCGAGCAGAACCTCATTTCCGAGGAATGGGGCGGCGCAACGCTGTTTGCGAAGATCTCGGCGAAGAAGAAGGAAGGCATCAAGGAATTGCTGGAACTTATCGTCCTGCAGGCCGATATGCTGGAACTCAAGGCAAACGCGGACAAGCTGGCCCGGGGGACCGTCATCGAAAGCGAGCTCGACAAGGGACATGGGCCCATTGGAACCGTCATCATCCAGGACGGTACCCTCAAGATACAGGATCCTTTCATTTCAGGAATGACTTTCGGCCGCGTTCGCGCGATGATCGACGACAAAGGCGGCAGGATCCAGGTGGCGCCGCCATCCACACCGGTGCTGGTGGTGGGTTTTCAGGATGTTCCCCACGGCGGCGACCGTTTCATCGTTACCACCGAAGAACGCTATGCCAAGGAGCTTTCCAGGTTCAGACAGGAAAAACTCCGCGAAAGAGAGGCGCTCAAGAGCGCCAGGACAACTCTGGAAGACCTCTATTCAAAGATAGGCGAGACGGAAAAGGTCTTTCTCAATGTCATCGTCAAGGGTGATGTACGGGGTACCATCGATGCCATCGTGGGAGCATTGAAGAAGATGTCGACGAATGCCGTCGAAGTCCAGATAGCCCACAGCGGGGTCGGAGCGATCACTGAAACCGACGTGAACCTCGCCATGGCATCAGGTTCCATAATAATCGGCTTCAACGTGAGACCCATTGCAAAAGCGCAGGCTCTGGCCGAGCAGGAAAAGATAGAGATCAGGAACTATTCCGTTATCTACGATATGATAGATGACGTGAAAAAGGCCATGGAAGGCATGCTGGCGCCAAAGATCGTCGAGGTGACCATCGGCAAGGCTGAAGTGCGGAAAACCTATTCCGTGTCCCGGATCGGCGTCATCGCCGGCTCCTATGTAACGGAGGGCAAGGCGACGCGTAACTCCGCCGTCAGGGTCGTCCGCGGAACAAAGGTCCTCCATACGGGAAAGATCGCCGCCCTCAAACGCTTCAAGGACGACGTCAGGGAAGTACAGTCGGGATACGAATGCGGCATTTCGCTCGAAGATTACAACGATATACAGGAAGGGGATGTCTTCGAATTCTTTGTTGAAGAAAAGGAGAAGCAGACCCTTGACGGTTAAGCCCTATGGTAGTTGGTGTATCCCGCGTCGATATTTTCTTTCCTGAGAATCACTCTCTCAAAGACAAACGGCAAATGCTGAGAAAAGTGATTGAGAAGACGAGGGCGAAGTTTAACATTTCGATGATCGAAGTGGACCAGTCGAATCTGTGGCAAAGGGCCAGAATAGGTTTCACCGTCGCAGGGGTGAGACAGGACCACGTGAGCAATGTAATTGAAAAAGTCCATGAGTACATGGAGTCTCTCTACCTTGGTGAAGTCATTGATACTTCATCGGAGATCATCGTTATCGGGAACGAGATATGAGATACCGCCGCCTGCGCGTGCAAGACCTGCTGCGTGAAGAGATTTCGCTTATCATCCAGCGCGAGCTTCAGGACCCCGGCCTTGGTTTCATTACCGTTGTCGACGTCCGGGTAAGCGAGGACCTCAAATCAGCGAAGGTGTATGTTTCGATATACGGGAGTGACGAAGAGCAAAAGCATGCCCTTGAAGCTCTGAAGCGTTCGAAGGGTTACATCAAGTTTCTCCTGGGGAAACGGGTGACTCTGCGCTATATACCGGAACTTACCTTCTCGCTGGATGACTCCCTCGAAAGGGTACAGAGGATGGAAGAGATCTTTAATAAGGAGGCCGATGAAGGCAAAGATTAAAAGGGTGATCGAGAAAGGGAAGACTTTTCTGGTGACGACCCACATCGATCCTGATGGTGACGCCATCGGGTCCGCCTTTGCTTTTGCGTTGGCACTCGAGTCGCTCGGCAAGGAGACTACGGTCTATCTCAAGGACAAAGTGCCATACCGGTACGAGTTTCTTCCCGGTCCGGACAGGGTCGTACATACGCTGCCCGACGGGGAGTATGATGCGGTCTTTATTCTTGATTGCGGGAGCCTCTTCCGTGTCGGAGACGGTCACGAGAGGATGGCCGCCCCGGGACGGCTCGTCATCAATATCGATCATCACGATACGAACGATCACTTTGGCAGGATAAACCTTGTCGATTCGGGGGCCTCGTCCACGGGAGAGATCATCTACCGGGTTCTCAAGTCTCTCAGCGTAAAAACGGACCCCGATATAGCCGTAAACCTCTACACTGCAGTCTTCACGGACACCGGCTCGCTCCGGTACGACAATACAAGCCTTGCAGCCTTCAAACTCTGCGAGGAGATGGTAAAGGCGGGCGTGGAACCGGCCAGAGTGGCAAAGATGGTCTACGAGAACCATCCCAAAGAAAGGTTTCTTCTCCTTGGGGAGGTCCTCTGTACGCTCAGTACCTACGACGAGTGGATCGCCGTGGCCCGTGTAACCTCCGACATGTTCGAGAGGACGGGAACGAACCGTGAATTTGCCGATGGTTTCGTCGAAGTCATAAAGGAGATCCGGGGTGTCGAGGTTGCGGTGCTTATCCGGGAGATCAACAAGCATCTTCACAAGATCAGCATGCGCGCGAAGGGCACCGTCGATGTTGCCGCGATTTGTAATGCCTTCGGCGGAGGAGGACACAAGAACGCGGCCGGATGCCGCATCGAGGGCACAATGAGCGAGACGGAGGAAAAACTGCTTCAGGCGCTGCGCCTCAAGGAAGCGGAATAGATCCGAACTGTCGTCCCGGCGGCCCGCCGAGGGCCGCCGGGACTGAAATATTGGGAAGGAAACAGGATATCGCAGATATGAATGGATTCTTAATAATTGATAAAAAGGCGGGGATGTCCTCGTATGACGTCATCAGGCGGCTGAAGAGGCTCCACAAGTTTAGAAAGATAGGCTACATCGGCACCCTCGACCGCAATGCGACGGGGATCCTCCCTGTTGCCCTGGACGAGGGCGTGAAACTCATTTCCTTCCTCGAGAATGTCGAAAAACGGTACCGTGCAAAATTTCTTCTCGGTGTTACCACCGAGACGCAGGATATCGAAGGAAAGGTACTTACCGAGACCCCGAGGGAACCTTTCGATCGACAGCTTATCGAAGAGGCCCTCAATGCCTACCTGGGAAAGATCACCCAGCTTGTGCCGGCGTACTCGTCGAAAAAGGTAAACAGGAAACCGCTTTACAAGTGGGCGAGAAGCGGCATAGCCGTCGAGCAACCTACGAAAGAAGTGGAGATCTTCGATATCACCCTTCTAGATTATACGCACCCCTATCTGGACGTCGAAGTTACCTGTTCGAAGGGTACGTACATCAGGGCGCTTGCAAGCGATCTTGGTGAGAAACTCGGATGCGGGGCGACGCTCTATACTCTCAAGCGAACCAGACATGGCGATTTCACGGAAGAGATGGGGACTGATATTGATTATTTCAAAATCGAGCAAGACCTGTTAAACTATTTGTTACCTTTGGAAAATATCCTGGGGTGTGTTAAGGGAATGATCGTGGAAACGGCCTTGGAGAAGTTTTTGAAGCACGGGATGCCCGTGCCGATTTCGGGCAACGCGAAGGAATGGATGCACGGTGAAGCTGCGAGGCTCTTCAACAAGCAGGGGACTCTCATCGGCATGGGGGTTGCGGACCTCGGATCGAAAACGATACGAATAAAAAGATTAATCAATTACTAAGGAGGAATATATGCCACTCGACACTCAGCGGAAGAAGTCAATAATCGAGGATTTCAAGACCCACGATAATGACACCGGTTCCCCGGAGGTGCAGATCGCACTTCTTACGGAAAGGATTAAATCCCTGACGGAACATTTCAAGAAATTCTCCAAGGACCACAACTCAAGAAGAGGACTTTTGGTTCTCGTAGGAAGCAGAAGAAGGCTCCTTAACTATCTTAAGGAGAAGAACGTAGACCGTTATAAGAAAGTAGTCGAAAGGCTCGGTCTTAGAAAATAAAGGAATAATAGGAAAAATATGGAAGAAAATACAACTATCGAATTTGCGGGTCGACCGCTGACTCTCAGTACGGGAGGTCTTGCGAAACAGGCCGATGGAAGCGTCATAGCACGTTATGGAGATACGGTCGTTCTTGTCACCGCCGTCGCGGAAAAAACAGAACGGGACAAGGATTTCCTGCCGCTTACCGTCAATTATCAGGAGATGTCATACGCGGCCGGCAAATTCCCCGGCGGTTTCTTCAAGAGGGAAGGCCGTCCAACCACGCGGGAGATACTCACCTCCAGGCTTATCGACAGGCCGTTGAGGCCTCTTTTTCCCAAGGGGTGGCGGTTTGAAACGCAAGTGATCTCCACGGTGCTCTCGGCAGACCAGGATAACGACCCCGGTATCCTGAGCCTCGTCGGTGCATCCTGTGCGGTCACTATTTCGGATATTCCCTTTGAAGGACCTTTCGCGGGAGTCAAGGTGGGAAGGATAGACGGCGTTCTCGTGGCGAACCCGACCTTTCCGCAGATGGCTGACAGTGATATCGATATCGTCGTTACGGGAACCCGCGATGCCATCATCATGGTCGAGGGCGAAGCACATTTTGTGAAGGGTACCGATCTCATCGAGGCGATCGAGTTCGGGCACCGTTCCATGATGCCGCTCATCGAGATGCAGGAAAAACTTCGCGATAAGATCGGCAAGGCAAAAAGGCAGGTAGCGGTTGCCGAAAACCTGGACGACAGGAAGAAGGAAGTCCGCGAAGCAATCGAGAAAGACCTTATCGAGAGCTTTGCCATAAAAGCCAAGCTGGAAAGGTATGCACGGCAGGACCAGATCCTCAAGGACCTCAAGGCCAGTTATGCCGGCGATGAAGTAGCGGCAGCAATGGCCTCCAAAGTATATGAAGATGTGACACGGGACATCATGCGCGAGCAGCTCCTGTCGACGGGCAAAAGGATCGATGGCAGGGCAAGCGACCAGATCAGGCCGATCTCGTGCATTGTCGGCGCTCTTCCCAGGACCCACGGGTCGGCGGTGTTCACGCGCGGCGAGACGCAGGCGCTGGCAGTGACCACCTTCGGGACTTCCGATGACGAACAGAAGATCGAATCACTCCACGAGGGAGAGACCTACAAGACCTTCCTGCTCCACTACAACTTCACGCCCTTTTCGGTAGGCGAGGCTTCCATGCTGCGCGGACCCACACGGCGTGAGATAGGCCACGGTAACCTGGCCGAGCGTGCGCTGACGCCGATCCTGCCTGAGAGAGATGCATTTCCGTATACGATCAGAATCGTCTCCGAGATACTCGAATCGAACGGTTCTTCTTCGATGGCCACGGTCTGCGGCGGCTGCCTGTCGCTTATGGATGCCGGTGTACCCATTAAGGAACCGGTGGCGGGGATAGCGATGGGCCTTGTAAAGGAAGGAGATTCGGAGATCATCCTCAGCGATATTCTCGGTGATGAAGACCACCTCGGCGATATGGATTTCAAGATTGCCGGTACGCGCGAAGGCGTTACTGCTATTCAGATGGACATCAAGATCAAGGGGATCTCCCGGGAGACCATGTCCAAAGCGGTCATTCAGGGCCAACAGGGTGTCGGTACGATCCTCGACATCATGGCACAGACCATTGAAAAGCCGAGAGAAAGCCTGTCGCCCTATGCTCCGAGGATATACACCATGACCATAAAACCCGACAAGATCCGTGAAGTCATCGGCCCGGGCGGAAAAGTTATCAGGAGCATCATCGAGAGAACGGGCGTCAAGATAGACATAGATGACTCGGGAACTGTCAATATCGTCTCCGTGGATGAGGAATCGGCCAATGCCGCCATCGAGATCGTGAAATCGATCGTGAAAGACGTCGAAGTCGGCACGGTATACACGGGTATTGTACGGCGGGTTCTCGACGCCGGCGTCGTCGTGGAACTCGGGCCCAACATGGATGGCTTCTGCCATGTAAGCCAGCTTGATGATAAATTCGTCAAGAGGGCCTCTGATGTGGCCAAGGAAGGCGATACAATGACGGTAAAGGTCATCGGTGTGGAAGACAACGGGAGGATCAAACTTTCCAGAAAGGCTGTTCTCAAGGACCAGCAGGGACAGCACTGATTAGATGTATAAGAAAACCGTACTCGATAACGGTATCACCGTCGTTACAGAATCCATCGCCTACTATTCGACGGTTTCCATAGGAATCTGGTGGAAGGCGGGGAGCCGTTACGAGACGGCCCGCAACAACGGCATCTCTCACTTTATCGAACACATGCTCTTCAAGGGAACGAAGGGGCGCACCGCGTACGATATCGCCCGGGAGATAGACGCCATCGGCGGCTCCATCAACGCCTTCACGGGCAGGGAATACACCTGCCTCTATGTACGGGTCCTCCGGAAAGACCTGAACCTCTCCCTCGACATTATCTCGGACATGTATCTGGATTCACTCTTTGACCCCGAGGACATGGAAAAGGAGCGCTACGTCATCGGTCAGGAAATCAAGATGGTCGAGGACAATCCCGAGGAATATATCTATGATATGTTCAATGCCTCCTATTATAAAGGACAGGCGCTCGGGTTGCCCATACTGGGTACGGAAAAGACCGTGGAGGGCCTGACGGCCGGGCAGCTGACGGACTATTTCAGGGATTCCTACGGGCCGGAGAATGCCATTATCACAATCACCGGCAGGGTGGATCATGACAGGTGCGTGGAGAGCATAAAGCGACTATTCGGTGGTTCTTCCCGGGGCAGCGCCGGGAGGGACAGTGGCGCTCTTGTTGCACCTTACGCAACGAGGGGTATCGACATCTACGAAAAAGAGCTGGAGCACGCTTACCTGTGCATCGGTACCGACGGGGTGAGCCAGGTCGACAGGCGCAGGTATGTGCTTTACATACTCAATGCCATAATGGGCGGCAGTATGAGTTCCCATCTTTTTCAGGAGATCAGGGAACAGCGGGGGCTTGTTTATAACATTTACTCCTATGTCAATTGTTACCACGATGCGGGAACATTCGGCATATCAACGTCGACATCGCAGGAATCCATAACGGAAGTCCTTGTCCTCATCAAGGAGGAGATACTGCGTATACGGGATCGGGGCATAACCGACGCCGAACTCTCTTTTTCGAAAGAGCATATAAAAGGCAACCTTTTCATTGCCCTTGAGGGTTCGGAGACGCGAATGGGACGGCTTGCAAAGAACGAGATATACTTTGGGACCTATATCCCGCTCAAGGAAACCCTTCGAGAGATCGACGGCATCAAGAAAAAGGACGTGGCGGCCATCGCGAAAGAGATATTCGACAGTCCGCAGGAAATATCCCTGACGGTCCTCGGCAACGTTGACCGCCGGAAGGTTGAAGCGGTATGGAAAGAATAGACGTCCTTATCAGGACCGTCGACGGGGCGACCATTCCGGTGTATGCGACGGACCATTCCTCAGGTGTCGATCTGTGTGCTTTTGTCGACGAACCCGTCGTGCTTGGTCCCATGGAACGCGCGCTCGTGCCGACGGGTATCTTTATCGGCATTCCCGAGGGTTTTGAGGCAGAGGTGCGGCCCCGCAGCGGTATTGCACACAAGCATGGTGTAACGGTACTGAATACGCCGGGTACCATCGATTCCGACTATCGGGGCGAGGTTAAGGTCATCCTTATTAACCTGGGCAACGAGTCCTTTACGATAAAAAAAGGCGACCGTATCGCCCAGATGGTCTTCAAAAAACTGGCCCGGGTGGATTTCCGGCCCGTTCCGAACCTCACCGATACATGCCGGGGCCAGGGAGGCTTTGGTTCGACAGGGGTATAGGGGAGATATAACCGGGTGGAACGTCTCTACCGCCATCTTGACAGCTTTGTCCGCCACCTCGTCTCGGAGCGTGGTTCATCACCGCACACCGTCGAGGCCTATAACCGGGATATCCTGGTATTCATCAAATATCTTGAAGAGATTGCCTGTACAGAGCCTGAAAGACGGCATGTAGAGACCTTTATGGGCCACATGCGCGAGAGGGGGAAGTCGACTCGCAGCATCGTCAGAAGTATCTCGGCTCTGAGGGGTTTCTTCAATTTCCTCCTTCTCGATGGAAAGATCACGACCAGTCCCCTCGAGGATGTGGATACACCGAAGTTCCAGCCGCCTATTCCGAGAGTGCTCAGCGAAGATGAAATGGGCGAACTCATACGGCTGCCCGAAGGGGAAAAGATGGCCGTGAGAGACAGGACGATCCTTGAACTCCTCTACGCTACGGGTCTGCGGGTTTCGGAGCTGATAGGGCTTAAGAAGGGCGACATCAATCTCAATGGGGGTTTTGTGATCGCACTGGGTAAACGTTCCAAGGAACGGGTCGTTCCCCTTGGTTCCTATTCCCGTGATGCGATCAAGGCCTACCTGGAGACCCAGAAGCCTCCCGGTCAGTACCTTTTCCCGAACCGTCACGGTGGTATGATCACGCGCCAGGCCATCTGGAAGATCATACGGAAATACGGTCTGCAGCTCCACAAAGGCCGCGTTTCCCCTCACACGATACGGCACACCTTTGCCACGCACCTTCTTGAAGGCGGGGCTGATCTGCGTTCGGTGCAGGTCCTTCTGGGGCATGAGGACATATCGACAACGCAGATCTATACCCACGTAGACAGCAAGCGCTTGAAAGAGATCCACAAGAAACACCATCCGAGGGGTTGATGAAGGTCATCACGTCCCATCTCAACGCAGATTTCGATTCTCTTTCGTCGATGGTGGCGGCGAAGAAGCTTTATCCCGATGCGACCCTCGTATTCCCGGGGTCTCAGGAAAAGACCCTCCGTGATTTTCTCATCCATTCCACGCTTTATCTTTTTGATATCGCCAAGCTGAGGAAGATAGATCACGACTCCATCGACATGCTTATCCTCGTCGATACGCGGGACAAGACCCGTATCGGAGACCTCGCAAAGGTGACGGAGAACACAAGAGTCACGGTACACGCATATGACCATCACCCCGATTCGGAAGCCGACGTAAAGGCCGATTTCCAGATCGTCAGGAATGTGGGCGCAACGGTGACGATCCTTATCTCCCTCATCAGGGAACGGGCCATTCCCATCACGCCGGAGGAGGCGACGGTCATGATGCTCGGCATCTACGAGGAGACCGGCAGTTTCCGTTTTTCCTCCACCACGGTTGAGGATTTCGAGGCAGCCTCCTACCTCCTTTCGCAGGGCGCCAATATCAATCTTGTTTCCGACATGCTGGTCAGGGAGCTTACCCCGGAACAGGTCTTTCTTCTCAACGACATCATAAAGAATGCGATTGTGTACAGCATCAACGGCATCGATATCGTCATCACCGAGGGAAGCACCGAGAAGTACGTGGGAGACCTGGCGGTTATCGTTCACAAGTACCGGGACATGGAAAACATCAATGCCGTATTCGCCCTTTTCAGAATGGAGGATCGCATTCACATCATCGGGCGCAGCCGGATCCCCGAGGTGGATTCGGGATATATTATGTCCCTTTTCGGAGGGGGAGGCCACAAGGTGGCGGCATCGTCGACAGTGAAGGAAATGACCCTTCCCGAGGCGAAGGAGAAGCTCATCGAGGTCCTTCGCAACAACGTGAAGCCGCTGTGGAAGGCAAAGGACATCATGTTTTTTCCTGTCAAGACCGTGGATTCCCAGAGCCCCATCAGTGAGGCGCTGAGCGTTCTCACAAAATACAACATCAACGCCGTGCCGGTCCTTGCAAAAGACAGGGTTGTGGGTGTCATTACGCGGCAGGTGGCAGCGAAGGCACTTTTTCATAAGCTCCAGAATCAGCCCATCGACGACTATATGTTCACCGAGTTTCAGACGGTGAGCCCCGAGGACTCCATCGAAGCGGTGAAGGAAAAGATCATCGGCAACAACCAGCGTTTCCTGCCCGTCGTGCTCAACAAGGAGCTGAAAGGCGCGATAACAAGGACCGACCTCCTGAGGGTCCTCGAAGATGAAATCGCCAAGACGGTCCTGGAGAAACTCGAATTCCACGAAAAATACGTGCAACGCAAGAACGTGCGCAAGCTGATGGAAGAGCGGCTGGACGATACAACGATGAAAAAGTTGACGGACATGGGCGATCTCGCCGATGAGATGGGTTTTCACGCACATCTTGTGGGCGGCTTCGTCCGCGATCTTCTTCTTCGCATTGACAACTTTGATATTGATGTCGTCATCGAAGGCGACGGCATCGCCTTTGCCGAGGAAATGGTAAAGAGGTACCACACAAGGATGCGTTCCCACAGGGAGTTCTCAACGGCAAAGGTACTTTTTCCCGATGGTTTCAAGATCGATATTGCCACCGCCCGCCTTGAATATTACAGGGCCCCTGCCGCACTGCCCACCGTCGAACATGGTTCGCTGAAGCTGGATCTTCACCGCCGGGATTTCACGATCAATACGCTGGCGATCTCTCTGAACAAGAAGAGCTTTGGCGAGCTGGTGGATTTTTTCGGCGCCCAGCGCGACATCAAGGAAAAGACGATCCGTGTTCTCCACAGCCTGAGCTTTGTGGAAGACCCCACCAGGGTTTTTCGCGCCATCCGGTTTGAGAAACGTTTTGGATTCAAGATCGGTAAGCAGACGCTGAACCTCATCAAGAACGCGGTAAAACTCAATTTTCTTTCCCGGATACGGGGAAAGCGCATATGGTCGGAGCTGGCACTGATCTTGAAGGAAGAAGCGCCGGAGGCGATCCTTGCAAGGCTTGAGGAACTCGACCTTTTGAGATTTATTTCGCCGGATATCGTATTCAATAAGGAAAAGGAGAAGCTTTTCGGGCAGATGCATGCGGTCTACCAATGGCATGAATTTCTCTACCAGGGAAAGTCCGTCGACAAGGTCCAATTCTACATCCTGGCTATCGTGGATAACATGAAGCTTCCCGATGTCGCGAAATTCGCAGCCGGGATGGAGATAAGCGAGCGCTTCAGAAAACGCGCTGTTGAAAACGTCGAGCATCTGCGTTTGACGATGGCCCGTTTTTCTCAGGGAGCAGGGGGGATAAAGAAGAGTGAGATATATCGTATGCTCGATTCTCTTTCCCGGGAGGCCATGCTCTTCATTATGGCTAGGACACGCTCCGATGAGGTCAAGAAGGCGATCTCCGCCTATATTACCCATCACAATGCCTACAAACCCTTCACGACCGGCGAGGACCTGAAGAAGCTCGGCGTGCCCGAAGGGCCCCTCTACAAAGAGATCCTGGAAAAGGTGAAGGAGGCCAAGATAGATCTGGACCTCAAGACAAAGGAAGCGGAGTCGCATTTCCTCGAAGCCTATCTGGTGGAAAGGGGGATACTGACATGAACCTCCTCGTGCCGGCGCTGGAAGTACAGCTCGAGTGTTATGAAGGGCCCATGGCGGTCCTCATCACCCTCATCAAGCGCAATCAGGTGAGCATCTGGGACATTCCTATCGCGCTCATCACCGACCGTTTCCTTCAGTACGTGGAGATAGCCAGGGACATGAATCTCAGGATAGCCGAGGACTTCATAGAAATGGCATCTCTTCTCCTTTTCATCAAATCTAAGATGCTCCTGCCCTCCAACGGGACAAACGAGGAAGAGGACCCGCGGGAGGAACTGGTCGAACGTATCATCGAATACGAGCGCGTCCGCAATATGGCCGTTGCTATCAACGATCTTCCGATGCTCGAACGCGACGTCTACTCTATCGGCAGGGGAAACCTGGCCAGAGAGGCCGAGTTCGACCTTCTGTGCCTGTGTAATCTCTATTTCGAACTGCTTAAGATCAAGGAGGAGCCCTATCTCATGGTCCGGGAGGTAAGGCCGACACTCGAAGAAAAGATCATGTCCCTCAAGGAATTGCTTCGGGCCGAGGGGTTCTTCGAATGGGATCTTGTCAGCGAAGAGGACAAAAATGAACGCGTGGCAACCATCCTTGGAATGCTGGAGTTGGCCAAGATACGACTGGCGACGCTGACACAGCGGCGTCCTTTTGGTAAAATTATTATGAAGACGAGAGACTCGGCGGCGATCCTGGATACGTAGATCTCCCTAAACCCGGTGAACAGGCCGGGAATGAGAACGGCGCGGCTTGCAAGGAGGGCTTTATGGCAGGTGGTACAGGCAGGAAAGTCCTGCTCATAGTTACTATAGTGATTGCGGTTTTGATCTTTGCCGGCAGTTTTCTATCGGGCATGTTCAGCGGGGCCGGGGGAGGCAAGATCGGCATCGTCGAGATCGAAGGTGCCATAGCGGATTCGAAGCAGGCCATGGCCGATGTGGTGAGGTTCAAAGAGGATGACGGTATCCGGGGCGTTATAGTCCGCATCAATTCGCCGGGCGGGGCCGTGGGGCCCACGCAGGAAGTGGCCAGCGAACTCAAGAAACTCAAAGCTGTGAAGAAGGTCTATGTCTCGATGGGTTCCGTATGCGCTTCGGGGGGATACTATATCGCCGCCGTCGGTGAGAAACTCTATGCCAACCCATCCACCATCACCGGTTCCATCGGTGTCATCATGCAGCAGACCGTCGTGGAAGATCTGATGAAGAAGATCGGTGTCCAGAACAATACCCTCAAGGCAGGCTCCATGAAGGACGTGGGTAGCCCCTTCAGAAAGATGACCGACAGCGAGCGTCAATACCTGCAGGATATTATCAACAGCATTCACGAGCAATTTATCAAAGACGTGGCCGCGGGAAGAAAAATGCCCCTGGACAAGGCCCGGTCGCTCTCGGACGGCAGGATCTATACCGGCCTTCAGGCAAAAGAGGCAGGCCTGATCGATGGGATCGGGACCTTTTACGACGTGGTCGACGATATGAAAAAAGCCGTGGATATCAAAGGAAAGCCGGAACTGGTTTACGGCAAGAGACCTTTCTCGCCCCTGAAATGGCTCGTTTCATCGATGGTTCAGGACATGTTCGCACGGGAGCAGGCGGAACCTTTTCAGTACAGATAC
>DIFE01000062.1 GCA_002418985.1 Deltaproteobacteria bacterium UBA5756 | reverse complement strand
GGCATTGACAAGGATGACCGCAGCCGCGATATAGAGGACAAAGAGATATCCAATATCCTGAAGGATCAGGAAGATCAGATAAAGATCATTCTCGACAGCAAGAAGGCGAAGTTAGGGGAACTCCTGGAGGGCAAGACCATTCCGGCCGACATCAAAGACGGCAAGGGTAAGGTTATTCTCAAGAAAAGCGAGACTTTCACGCCGGAGAAGACAAACTCCCTGAGTTTCGACAGGCTCCAGGAGACGAGCTTCGGTGACCCGGAGCTGGAAGCAAAGATAACGAAGATCGTGGAGAGCAAGGAGAACCAGGTCGAACTCATCCACCTCATATATGAAGACAAGATAAACAAGATCAAGAAGGGCGACGAACTGCCGCCGGGTGTAATCAAAACCATCAAGGTCTATGTGGCGATGAAGCGGAAGGTTGCCGTGGGCGACAAGATATCAGGGCGCCACGGGAACAAAGGCATCGTATCCGTCATTCTTCCGCAGGAAGACATGCCCTTTACCGAAGACGGTACGCCTATTGACATCGTTCTCAACCCTCTGGGCGTTCCTTCCCGTATGAATGCAGGCCAGATCCTGGAAACTCACCTGGGTTGGGCCGCCAAGGAAATGGGAAAACGCATAGGCGAGATGGTCGACAGCTTTTACCAGGCCGCCGCCGATTCACAAGCCCTAAAGAAGCTTCTGAAAAAGACCTTTACCAATAACGAACTGAAAGGTGTTATCGATCGCCTCGACGATAACGAGCTGGCCTCAGTTGCGGAGGCCATGAGAAATGGCGTGAACATTGCCGTTCCTGTTTTCGACAGTGCGAAGGAAGAAGAGATCAGGGATTTTTTCAAGATGGCGGGTCTCGCTGACAGCAGACAGACAAGGCTCTTCGACGGCAGAACCGGCGAGGCGTTTCACCATAATATCACCGTTGGAAACATGTACTTTTTGAAGCTCCACCATCTTGTCGATGACAAGATCCATGCCCGGTCCATTGGTCCTTATTCGCTTGTGACCCAGCAGCCCCTTGGCGGCAAGGCACAGTTCGGCGGCCAGCGGCTGGGTGAGATGGAGGTCTGGGCTCTCGAAGGATATGGCGCGGCCTATTCGCTGCAGGAATTCCTGACCATCAAGTCGGATGACGTCAACGGAAGGATCAGGGCCTATGAGGCAATCGTGAAGGGCGAGGACGTGCTTGAACCAAACCTGCCGGAATCCTTTAATGTTCTGGTAAAAGAGCTGCAGGGGCTCTGCATCGACGTCGAGCTTCTTAAAGAAGAGTAACAAGGAGGAACAACCTTGGAAGAATATTTTAAATCAGACAAGCAGCGGGACCCGTTGAGCTACATGGCGATCAAGATTTCCCTGGCATCGCCTGAGCTTATTGAGAAATGGTCCTACGGAGAAGTGAAGAAACCCGAGACGATCAACTACCGGACGTTCAAGCCCGAGCGGGACGGCCTTTTCTGCGCCAAGATATTCGGTCCCGTAAAAGACTATGAATGCATCTGCGGTAAATATAAACGGATGAAACATCGCGGTATCATATGCGAGAAATGCGGCGTGGAAGTGATCCAGTCCAAGGTGCGCCGCGAGCGTATGGGGCATATCAAGCTTGCCTGCCCCGTTGCTCACATCTGGTTCCTGAAGAGCATGCCCAGCAAGATCGGCACGCTCCTGGAACTTACCATAAAGGAAGTGGAGCGGGTCCTCTATTTCGAAATGTACATTGTTATCGAACCCGGCGATTCTCCCTACGGTTTCTGTGAGATTATCAGCGAAGAGAAGTATATTGAGGCGCGGGAGAAATACGGGGAGAATTTTGTCGGCGGCATTGGAGCCGAAGCCATCCGGGAATGTCTGAAGAAGATCAATGTCGATGAGCTCGGCAAGAGCCTCCGGATAGATATGCGCGATACATCGAGCGACGCGAAGAAGAAGAAGATAGCGCGGCGCCTGAAAGTAGTGGACGCCTTCAAGGTTTCCGGTGTGAGGCCGGAATGGATGATACTCGATATCGTCCCGGTGCTGCCGCCGGAACTGCGACCTCTCGTGCCCCTCGACGGCGGACGTTTCGCCACAAGCGATCTCAACGATCTTTACAGGCGCGTCATAAACAGGAATAACCGTCTGAAAAGGCTCATGGAGCTCAACGCGCCGGAGATCATCATCAGGAACGAAAAGAGGATGCTTCAGGAGGCGGTGGACGCACTGTTTGACAACTCCAAACGCGGCAGGGTAGTCACCGGCGCAAGCAAGCGCCCCCTGAAATCATTGAGCGACATGCTCCGCGGCAAGCAGGGAAGGTTCCGCCAGAACCTCCTGGGTAAACGGGTTGATTATTCAGGCCGCTCCGTCATCGTCGTCGGTCCCGAACTGAGGCTTCACCAGTGTGGGCTCCCGAAATACATGGCACTGGAGCTTTTCAAACCCTTTGTTTATAACCGGCTTATCAAGAAAGGCTATGCAACGACGATCAAGAATGCAAAGAAGATCGTTGAAAAGGAAAGACCGGAGGTCTGGGATGTCCTGGAAGAGGTGATCAAGGAGCATCCCGTTCTGCTCAACAGGGCACCGACACTCCACCGCCTGGGTATACAGGCCTTCGAACCGCAGCTCATCGACGGCAAGGCGATCCAGCTTCACCCGCTGGTCTGCCCGGCCTACAACGCCGACTTCGACGGTGACCAGATGGCCGTCCACGTGCCCCTTTCCACGGAGGCGCAGACAGAGGCCAGGGTGCTCATGATGTCCACGAACAACATCCTTTCCCCGGCCAACGGCAAACCCATCATCGTGCCCACGCAGGACATCGTCCTCGGGCTCTATTATTTGACTATCGACCGCAAATACCGCAGAGGTGAAGGCAAGATCTTTGCAGATTCAGAAGAGGTCCGCGTGGCCTATGATTGCGGCGAGATAGACCTCCACGCAAAGGTCACGGTGCGCCTGAACGGCGAAAAGGTAGACACCACCCCCGGGAGGATAATCCTGCGGGACGTCGTGCAGGATGCCCTTATGGAACTGGAACAGCCGAAGAGGGACAAGGTCCTCAAAGACATGTTCGCGAGCATCAATACGATCATGGACAAGAAGACCATTGCGGCCCTTGTGGATAAATGCTACCGTGACGCTGGCGAGAAATGCACCGTCATCCTCTCCGACAGGCTGAAAGACCTTGGCTACTTCTATGCTACGCTGGGTGGGATATCCATTTCCATTGACGACATGAAGATCCCCCGGAAGAAGAAGGGGCTTATCGACAAAGCAGAAGAGGCTGTCAAGACCGTACAGAACCAGTACCAGGAGGGTTTGATAACGGACGGTGAACGGTACAACCAGGTCATCGATATATGGGCAAACGTGACCGAAGAGATTGCGAAGGCATTGATGGACGAACTCGGTTCCGATGTGGTTGTCGACATGACGGGGAAACCTGTCTTGGGGCCAAACGGCAAACCGGAGCACCAGAACAGTCTCAACCCTATCTTCATGATGGCCCACTCGGGTGCAAGAGGTAACGCACAGCAGATCAGACAGCTTGCCGGGATGAGGGGGCTTATGGCCAAACCTTCCGGCGAGATCATTGAAACGCCGATCACCAGCAACTTCCGCGAGGGACTCGACGTCCTCCAGTATTTTATCTCCACACACGGTGCGCGAAAGGGCCTTGCCGATACGGCTCTGAAGACCGCCAACTCGGGTTATCTGACCAGAAGGCTTGTCGATGTTGCGCAGGATGTGGTGGTATCCGAGGATGACTGCGGGACATTCGACTATATCGAGATCGGATCCCTTATTGAGGGCGGCGAGGTCATCGAACGCCTCGACGCACGTATCCTCGGCAGGGTCTCCTTTGAGGACATGAAAGACCCCGACGGTGCCATCATTGTCCGTAAGAACGAAGAGATAACCGAAAGTCACCTGAAGCTCATAGAAGAAGCGGGATTCGAGAAGGTGAAGATACGTTCGGTGCTTACCTGCCGGTCGAGAAGAGGCGTGTGCGTTCTGTGTTACGGCCGCGATTTGGCGCGCGGGCGTCTGGTGAGTCTGGGTGAGGCTGTGGGCATTATTGCTGCCCAGTCAATAGGCGAGCCGGGTACCCAGCTTACCATGCGGACCTTCCACATCGGCGGCGCCGCGTCAAGAAGGGTTGAACAGTCAACGCTGGAAACGAGAAATGACGGCATTGTCAAATTCATCAACGTAAGGGCGATCCTGAATCGTGAAGGTGTGCCTGTGGTAATGAACCGCAACGGCGAAATTGCCATCATGGACGATGCGGGGAGAGAAAGAGAACGCTACTCCACCATTTACGGAGCAAAACTCAGGATCAAGGACGGGCAGGCCGTTGAAGAAGGTGAAGTACTGGCCGAATGGGATCCCTATACGATACCGATTCTCTCCGAGGAATCCGGCAAGATCAAGTATGGCGACATATTCGAAGGCGAGACGATGCAGGAGAGCAAGGACGAAGTAACGGGCCTTTCCTACAGGGTCATAATCGAGCCGAAGAACCCCGAGCTTCGCCCCAGGATCTCCATTAAAGACGAGAAGAACAGGACAAAGATGATCCCCGGATCTACCAGTCCGGCCCGCTACATACTTCCGATAGGCGCACACATCGTTGTTAACGAGGGCGATGAGATTTTTGCAGGCGATGTAATTTCCAAGATGCCCCGGGAGACTACCAAAACAAAGGATATCACCGGCGGTCTGCCACGCGTCGCCGAGCTTTTCGAGGCACGCAAACCGAAAGAAAATGCGATCGTTACGGAGATCAATGGTGTTGTAACCTTCGGCAAGATGGCAAAGGGCAAGAGAGAGATCGTCGTGACACCCGAAGCGATTCACGGTGAAGCCAGAAAATATACGATCCCCCGTGGTAAACACGTCATTGTTCACGAGGGGGATTACGTGAAGGCGGGCGAACCCCTTATGGACGGTCCCGTTAATCCTCACGATGTCCTGAGGATACTTGGCATTAAAGATCTCGCCCGGTATCTCGTCGATGAGATTCAGGAAGTATACCAGCTCCAGGGCGTCAAGATAAACGACAAACACATCGAGACAATTGTCCGGCAGATGCTCAAGAGGGTAAAGATCAGAGACATAGGCGATACCAACTTCATCATCGACGACTATGTCGAATGGTGGGTCTTCGAAGAGGAGAACAGGCGCGTTCTGGCCGAAGGCGGAAAGCCTGCGCAGGCGGAGCCGCTCTTTCTGGGCATCACCAAGGCATCACTCATTACGGACAGTTTCATTTCCGCAGCCAGCTTCCAGGATACAACGAAGGTGCTGACGCAGGCATCGATTGAAGGCAGGGTCGACTACCTGAGGGGTCTGAAAGAGAATGTCATCATGGGAAGGATTATTCCGGCTGGAACAGGTTACCCGAGATACCGGAATTATGATATGAACGTTCTTGACAAGACGGAAGAACTTCCCCAGGAGGAAGTTCTTCCGGAGCTGTCGAATTAAGGATTACGCAGTTTCCGTTCGGCGATTATAGCTTCTTCGCTTTTCGGATAGAGCTCTATCACCCTTTTCAAGAGGGTGATAGAGCTTTTTTTATCGTTTGTCAGCCGGAAGGCCTCCGCCTGTGACAGAAGAGCCCGTGGTGCCTTTTCACTTTTCGGATACTTGTCTATGATCTCCTGGAAATAGAGTATGGCCTTGTCATAGTTCTTGAGGTTCATGTAACATTCGCCGATCCAGTAAAAGGCGTTGGACGCAAGGGGCGTGCCGCTGTATGTCTCGGTGAAGGCCGTAAATTTCGCCACCGCCTCGTCATACTGTCCGCGCTGGAAGCTTTCGAAGGCCTCCTTGTATGCTTCTTCGTATCGTGCATCAGTTTTGGCGGGGGTTTTGCCGGGCTGCTTGGTTCCTTGTGTGCCTTGTGTCAATACCGGTGGGAGCTGTTCGGGACTGCGCTTTGTAGATGCCATCGCCTTTGTTTCGGCCCAGTAGGTCTTTATCTGGTAGTCAAGTTCGTCAAGCTTTCCCATGATGTTGCGTATCTTCTCGTCGCGGTTGTCGACTGAAGAGTACATGTTCACAACCTGCTTACCCAGATTCTCCTGTTCCTTTTCAATCTTGGAAAGCCGGGCATCCGTGTCCTGTCTGAACTGGTAAAAATCTCCCTGAAGAGAGCTCACGTTTCCCTGGAGTTTGGTAGCTTCTTCCGTCGTGACGCAGCCGGCCAGCAAGAAAACAAACAAAACAGGCAAAGCCAGCAGGCCTTTGGAAACGTGCGAAGGGGAGAAGAACTTGCGGCCGTCGATAAACACTTTGTGGTTCATTTGCTCACCCCTCTTTCGTTACCCCTTCTGGTCAAGTTTGAAATGGACCCGCCTATTTTTTGCCCAGGCCTCTTCGCTCCTGCCTGTTTCAACGGGGATCTCTTTACCGTAGGAAATAGTCCTGAGCCTGCTCGTCTCTATGCCCATTTTGACAAGATAGTCTTTCACGGACTCTGCCCGTTTTTGTCCGAGGGCAAGGTTGTATTCGACGGTACCCCGTTCATCACAATGACCCTCGATAACGAGCCTTACTCCCCTGTCCTGCTTCAGGAAAGAGCCTACACCTTCAATCTTCGGCAGTTCCGTGCTGGAGACGGCGTAGCTGTCGAAGTCAAAGAGAATATCTCTGAGTATCCCCGCCAGGCGTTCCTGTTCCCTCAGTAGCCGGTCGCGTTCTGCCTTTGCGAGCTCTTCCTCGCTGATACCGGTCTTATCCTTATCCGACAGGGCCGTGTCGCCGCCGGTGCCCGCAGCCGAGCCCGCGGGCGGTGTGGTCTGAACTGCCTTGGGTGCACAGCCGACTGCAATAAAAAACAACGCTACTAACAGAACTACGATCTTTTTCATACATCCTCCCCGATTACGTATTTCCCTTCCTTTTTTATCTCTTACGCCCTTATGGCGCGAATCTCGGTTGTTCCTCCGCGAAGTCGGTGAATCGCAATGTTCTCTTGTTCTCTCCATTGAAAAGCATGACGTTGACCTTGTTGACGCCCCCCTTCAGAGAGGTATAGATGATGTAGCGGCCGCAGGGTGAGAACTGCGGTGAATCGTTGACTGTCCCGTCGTTGGTAAGGACCCTCTGATTCGAGCCGTCGGGGTTCATGGTGCAGACTTCGAATCCGCCGGAGATCTTGCCTACGAAGGCAACAAGATCACCTTTCGGTGAGAAGGAGGGGGCACTGTTGTAGTTGCCGTGGTAGGTCAGTCTCTTTATCTCCCCCGACGGAAGGATCTTCGAGAAAATCTGCGGTGTTCCGTACATGTCTGATACAAAGATCAGTCTCGAACCGTCGGGTGCGACCGCCGGAGAGGTAAGGATGCCGTCGCGCTGGAGAATGGTTTTTTTGCTGCGGTTCCCCACGTCAAAGCTGTATATGGTGGATGTCCTGCCCGACGTGTGGGAATAAAGCAGCGTCGAATTGTTGAGCCATGCCGTGCCGATTTTCATACCATCGGAACGATCGACGAATATCTCATTCTTCTTGTCAAAATCCGAGACGTAAAGATTGGGCCTGCCTTCCTTGTAGGATGTGTAGGCAAGGTATTTCCCATTCGGTGACAAGGTTGGCGAAAGGGTGATGCTCCGGTAATTGGTGAGGCGTGTTACGTTTTGCCCGTCAAAGTCTGAAAGGTAGACCTCTTTCAGATTCCTGCGGCCCGCCGTAAAGAGTATGCGCGAACTCATGATGCCCTTCTCGCCTGTAACGGCAAAGATGATGTCGTCCGCCAGCCTGTGTGTGACGCGCCTCCATTCATTCTGTTTGGCGCGGTAACGTTTCGCCAGCATCATCGAGCCGTCAAGGGTGTCATAAACAAAGGCCTCGAGGCTCAGTTCCCCGTCCTTTACCTGTACCCGCCCCTTGCAGACGAGGTCGATTCCAATGGAACGCCAGGATGTGAATTTGACGTCCTGCTTTTCGACACCCTCATCGAGAAGTTCCTTATCGATAAGCGAGGCAGGCGCGGTGATGAAGAAGCCCGAAAGGTCCAGGTCCCTGTTCAGGACTTCGCTCATGTCTGCAGAAGATCCGGCGACCTTCTCTCCCTTAAAAAAAGGTACGCCGATGGTGATCTTCTTAAAGGTTGTACCGTAAACGTCCAGATAAACTTTCGCTTGAGAGACGGATGCAAACATCAGCATCATTGCGAAAGCAGACATGATGGCCATGATACTACGCTTTTTCATGTTTTCTCCATTTGTCGATAATTTCCATAAGAACCTTCACGTGAGGAAGGATTGTCTTTCCCTTTCGGGTAATCGTAAAGAATGATCTTTTAATTTCGGGGAGGCCCTGGATCCTGACCTCCTTAAGGGCGCCCGCGGAGATTTCGCCGGCTACGGCTATTCGCGAGACATAGGCCATTCCCATGCCGTTCATCACAGCCTGCTTGATAGCCTCGTTATCGGACAACTCGGCGACGATGCTCAGCCCTCTCTCGCGAAAATCCTTCAGTTTCATGAGTGACGCCTCGAGGGTGTTGCGTGTACCGGAGCCGCGTTCCCTGGCTATGAGCGGGCAATCCTCCAGCTGTGCAAGCGTCAGGGTATCGGGGAAGTCGGGCGGGGCGATGAAGACTATCGTATCGTCTATGAGCTTCTTGAAATCGATCTTGCTGGTCTCGTTTTTTGCACCGACCATCCCGACGTCGAGAAGGCCGTTTTCCATCTTCTCGATGATATCCTTCGTATCGGAGACGACAAGTTCGAAACTGATGCCACCGTAACTTTTCTTGAAGGCGCTGAGCAGCCGCGGCATGATATAGATACCGGGAATGGTGCTTGCTCCCAGGGTCATTTTTCCCTTCTTGAGGCCCCTGAAGGAAGCGATGGCGTCAATGGTATCCTTCTTGAGGTTGATGATATCGATGGCGTACTGGAGAAGGATCTCACCCGCCTTGGTCAGCGTAACGGTGCGTTTCGTCCGGTCGATGAGCCTCACGTCAAAAAAACGCTCGAGATCGACGATCTGTTTGCTTACCGTGGGCTGGGTTATGCAAAGCTCATCGGCAGCTTTCGTAAAGCTCTTGAGTTCGGCGATCTTGAGAAATGTTTCAATATGCCTTAATTCCATTCATAAAACCTTAAGACAGATAACCCCGCAAATGCAATAAAAATTATCCCCTTGTTCTTCGGACCTTTAGGGCGCAGAAGCCTGTCAGCGCGGGCCTCGTTTTACTGTTGGTGTTACGGCGTCCATGTAAAGTTCCCGGCCTTTTTGCGTAAAGATATGATTGTCATTCTGTGTATGAATAAATATAAAAGGTACAAACGCTGTTTGCAACTGAATTCTCCGCAATGTCATGACCGCAGCGGGCAACCGCATTTACAAAAACGTTGACAAGCACCGTCCCGTGGGCTAATCTAAATCGTTTTACAATCATAACGAGGTGGTCGATTTTCCATGAAAGGCACGATCAATATAGATCAGGAACGCTGCAAAGGTTGCGCGCTTTGTATCGAATTCTGTCCGAAGAAGGTCATCAAGCTTTCTGACAGGCTCAATGCCAAAGGATATTTTGTTGCCGCATTCGATGGCGGGAAGGAATGTACGGGATGTGGAACCTGCGCTGTCATGTGTCCTGAAGTAGCCATAGAGGTGATGAAGAGTTGAAAAAGCTCATGAGTGGCAACGCCGCCCTTGGAGAGGCGGCAGTACTTTCCGGCTGCACATGTTACTTCGGGTATCCCATCACGCCGCAGAACGAGTTGACGGAATACATGGCGAAGAGAATGGGTGAGCTCGGAAGGGTCTTTATTCAATCTGAAAGTGAGATCGCGGCCATCAACATGGTCCTTGGCGCATCCGTTGCCGGCGCGCGTGCGATGACATCTTCAAGCAGTCCCGGCATGAGCCTCAAGCAGGAAGGCATATCCTACCTTGCCGCCGATGAGCTGCCCGCGGTCGTCGTCGACATGGTTCGCGGCGGGCCAGGCATGGGCAATATTTCCCCGGCGCAATCGGACTACCTCCAGGCGACGCGCGGCGGAGGCCACGGCGATTACAAGACGATTGTCCTCGCTCCCGGTTCCGTGCAGGAATTGACCGAAGTGGTACCGCTCGCCTTCGATCTTGCCGATCAGTATCGCAATCCTGTCATCATCCTGGGCGACGGTATGCTGGGCCAGATGATGGAACCGGTCAGCTTCGAAAATATCAAACCGCCAAAGGAATATCCCAAAGATTATATCCTGACGGGTGCGAAGGGAAGACCCGCGCGCATGGTCAGGTCGCTGCTTTTCGATACCAAGGAAGAGGAAGAGCATAACTGGAAACTGGTGAGAAAATACCAGCGCATGGAACAAAACGAAGTCCGCTACGAGACGTTCATGGCGGACGATGCCGAGATGATCGTTGTCGCATACGGCATCGGGGCACGGATCGTAAGAGGTGCCATAAAGAGGCTGCGCCAGGAGAATATGAAGGTGGGAATGCTGCGGCCCATCACGGCATGGCCGTTCCCCGCCGCCCCTCTTCAGGAACTTGCCAATACGGTCCATGACTTTTTTGTCTTTGAGATGAGCGCGGGCCAGATGATAGAGGATGTAAAGCTTGCCCTGGCAGGAAAGGGGCGTATCCACTTCTACGGCAGGCCGGGGGGTGTCATCCCCACGCCGGTCGAGCTCTACCGCATCATTGGGCGCCATTATTACATGGCTGCCAGAAGGAAGCAGCAATGAAAAAGGTATACACGAGACCAAAGACCCTGAAAGAAGCCCATTTCCACTACTGTCCGGGTTGCGGGCACGGTATCATCAACCGGCTTCTCATGGAAGTTGTGGATGAAATGGATCTTCGCGAGAAAGCAATATGTGTCGCGCCGGCGGGCTGCGGCATGCTTTTGTATAATTATTTTGATATAGATACGCTGGAATCGGCCCATGGCCGCGGAGCGGCGGTCGCAACGGGCATTAAACGAGTACGCCCCGAGAATCTTGTCTTTTCTTATCAGGGGGATGGTGATCTCGCCGCCATCGGTACGGCTGAAGGTTTCCACGCGGCAAACCGCGGTGAGCCGATCAGCGTGATCTTTGTGAATAATGGTGTTTACGGAATGACTGGCGGACAGATGGCGCCGACAACCCTGACCGATCAAGTGACAACGACGACACCCCTGGGAAGAGACCCCATTCTTGCGGGTCACCCGGTGAAAATTTGCGAGGTTTTCGCGATGCTCGACGGGACCGTATACCTGGAGCGGGTTACGGTCAATAACCCCGCCGCTGTCCTCAAGGCAAAAAAGGCCATCAAGAAGGCATTCCAGTGTCAGCTCGACGGGAAAGGCTTTTCCCTTGTGGAGATCCTGTCGCCATGTCCCACCAACTGGAAGATGGGGCCCGTCGAGGCATGTCGATGGATAGATGAAGTAATGACGAAACAATTTCCCCTGGGAGTGGTAAAAGAGGTCTCATGACTACAAGGACGATATTTTCAGGTTTCGGCGGGCAGGGTGTCCTCTCCATGGGGTTTACCCTGGCGAATGCGGGGATGCTGGAGGGAAAGTACGTTACCTACCTTCCTTCCTACGGTGTCGAGGTGCGCGGAGGTACGGCAAACTGTACTGTCGTCGTCTCCGATGAGGAGATTGCCTCTCCGGTCGCTTCGGAACCTGAATTCGTCGTCGCGATGAACCAGCCTTCCTTCAACAGGTTTCAGAACATCCTCCAGTCGGGAGGTCTCCTGTGCGTCAATGCGTCCCTCGTCGACATTGCGTCCGCCAGGAGCGATATCGAGATCCTCGCCATCCCCACGAGCGAGCTTGCCGAGAAACTGGGGACAATCAAGGTCGCCAACATGATCATACTCGGGGCACTTATCAAGGCAAGCAACATCATATCCTTCGATGCGATGATAAAGAACCTTGCCGAACTTCTCGGCGAGGGGAGATCAAAGCTGATCAAGCTGAATAAGGAAGCCCTGGAAATGGGTTTTAATTATGTCAAGGAGTAAGAACAATGGTCATCACGCAGCTATCCATCAGTCTTGAGAATGTACCTGGAGCCCTCTCCCACGTGAGTGAGCTTCTCGGACGCGAAGGAGTGAACATTCGCGCCATTTCCGTTGCAGATACATCGGACATCAGCACCGTGCGTTTTCTCGTCGATGACCCCGAAAAAGCAAAGAACATTCTCAAGGGTAATGGATTTAACCCCCGCGAGACGGGTGTCCTTGCCGTTGAGACTCCGGATCACCCCGGGGGTTTGCTGGCCGTCCTCAAGCCGCTCAAGGCCGCCGGCATCAATGTCCATTATCTCTATCCCCACCTCGGCAGGGTTTCGGGCAACGCCATCGTCATCCTCGGCGTGGACAGGACCGAAGAGGCCCAGAAGGTTCTGGCCCAGAACTGGGTCAAGACGCTGGGTAAGGAAGTGTACAGTATATAGGGGCTCACGTCGCCCCCTCCACGAGCAAAAGCCCGTGGAGCCTCCCCCTCTCGCTCGCCGTGCGAGCTAGTGTAGTGTCTCATAAACGAC
>DIFE01000080.1 GCA_002418985.1 Deltaproteobacteria bacterium UBA5756 | reverse complement strand
TGCCGTAGGGCATCTTGTTCTGGATGGCGTAAAGAAGTTCGACATAGCCGACAGCACCGGGCGTTTGCTTTACATATCCGGCAACACCGGGGTTACCCTTCTGACCGATCTGGCCGGCCGGCCAGTTCAGGGATTTTCCCGCACCGATCTTTTCCTTCCATTCTTTGCTCACCTTCGTAAGATACTCGCTGAATATATATGTGGTACCGCTGCCGTCAGCACGATGTACGGCACTGACAGACATGTCAGGAAGTTTCACGCCCGGATTCGCGGAGGCGATCTTCGGATCGTTCCATTTGGTGATCGTACCCAGGAAGATGCCGGCTACCACGTCGGGGGTGAAATTGAGTTTCGGGTTGCCGGGGAGGTTGTAGGTCACAACCACGGCGCCGAGACAGGTCGGGATGTGAAGGACGGGCGCTCCCGCCGATTGAAGTTCTTTCGACGTCATGAATGCGTCGGTACCGCCGAAATCAACAGTCTTCTTGATGAGCTGATTTATCCCGCCGCCGGAGCCGATCCCCTGGTAATTGATCTTGACCTTGTATTGTTGATTGTAGGCATCGAACATCTTCGAGTACAGCGGCTGGGGGAAGGTAGCGCCGGCTCCCAGCAATTCCGTATCCGATGCCGACGCGGCAGACGAACCGCATATCAGTGCAATAACAACGAACATCAAGGATAAGACTTTCGAAAAATTGCCCAACATAGAAAACCTCCTTTAACCTTTTAAGAAAATTAAGACATCAAGTGTAGATTATCCACCGAGTGTTAACATTGGAGGAAAAAACCGTTAAGATTCGGTTAATTTCAGCTCCCCGCAGCCCTGTAGCCGCGGGCATCCAAAGGCACGGTGATCTTAACAAAAAGTTAACATCAATTTTATCCGATTTTAACCCCGACCAAATACCATACCAAAGAAATGGCCGACTGAATAGAATGGATTTACTTGCGAGGTGAAAGATGAGCGGGCTGACAGAGGATGGCGATATCATCCTCGATATGAGAACACGCAGATCGAGTGATCGGTTATCCGTGAACCACGAGGATCTCTTAGCGGTCTTTGCCCGAAACGGTATCACCGGTGGCGAGATGGATGAGGATCTCCTTTTTACACCGCGCGATATCACTTTCGGCACCGAGACGGAACTTCAGGCGGCTGTCAAGGGTTCCAGGCGTTTCGTCGATCTGCCGTTGGCGATAGAGAATTCCAACTACTTCTTCAATATTGCAAGGCGCATCGAGCGTGGAGACGCCCCAAGGAAACTTATCCTCGGGCTCGAGAAGTATCTGTCCGGGAATGAGAACGACATGTGGGAGAACAGTTTTGTTTGCTTTCCCCGGGCCTGTCTGAGCCCCTTCGCCAATGAAGTTTTCAAAAACGATCTCCTGGCGGACAAGGAAAACGCGGAGAAAGGCCTCAGATCCGACGCGCATGAGTACATGGTAAACCGCAACGGGACCGAGTCTTTACGGGTTCCCGTCAGTTATCTCTTGAAGCTGGCCCTTTCAGATGCCGTCAGCTCCCTTCCTCCTCCTCCCGACACGGTCCGCCACAAAGGCCTCAGCATGATGGGATGCTTTACCAACGACAACACCTCACCGGAGACCCATTCCTTCCGTGTCCATTCTGCCGAAGGTAACGGGATTGGGATTGCCGCCGCGCAGGAGATGTCAAGGAGATTCCTGCTCACCCAGCTCCTTATCGCCTACGCGAACGAAAGATTTCGCCTGCGCGAAAACGGCCAGGAGGTCTTCGTCTATTTTTCGCCCCATCCTCCTGTGCGTCAAAAACAGCTCAATAGCTGCATATCCGATGCCTTTTATCGGGAGCTTTTCATGAGCCCATGTCTTTCGGGCTGGGCGGAGGGAGAAAAAAAACACGCTTACATGCATCTCTGCCATGAAGTATTGAGCCGCAGCCACCTCAATGCAGTCGTGAAATTGAAAGAAGCGGGGATCATTACGAATGAACTCGTCGTTCTTCCCAACACATCAAACATCAGTCTCGCCAATAACGGGACACACTTGAGCCAGGGGAGCAGAAAACTCGGTTTTTTGCTTGAAGATCCTTCGTCCGGATTCACTTCCCTCCACGAAAAATACGTCTCCGACCTCGTTGTCAAGATCGTTGAACACTTTTTGCCGCTTTTTGTCGGTACCTATTCCGCTTCCCCATACAGGATCGATTTCAACGATTTTCACCCGGAACGGGCACTTGGTTTTCTTTCTCACGAACTCGATTTTACACATTTAAGAATGCTCTGGAGAAGATGGCGCAAAAAGGCCGATATCAGATTCTTCAAACATTCGATCACTCCCTTCGGCCCAATCTGGCTGGACAACCTGATGAGTTCGATCTTTAGGCTTCGAGGCGACTGTATACCCGATTTCAGGCTTATCGATTACCTTGTCTGCCTGATGAGCACACAAAGGAGTCCCGCATTGAACGGCATACAGGGAAATTCGGCGTCGTTGAAAAAGGACCTCGCGGAGCTTGGCGTTTTTCATCCCTCAATGTCGCTCTATCTTTTTTTCAAGGCACGGGAGTACGATGTGATGGGTTTTTCCGGGTTCGAGGGGCGCCACTACAGTCTTTTTGAGGGGTTCGAGCAGGATTTCGGTCGAGCGGCCCTGCTACAGTCGTTCATTACATCTCTGGCGTATCGGTATATACTCAAGGGAAAGGTCACGCACCATCACATTCCCGATACGCCCTTCATTGAAAGCGAACGCAGGCAGATCGTCTTCAACGCGGCGATAGGCATCCCCACTTTCTATGTAAAGACGGATACGGACAATCTTTTCCTGAAATCCATCGTCGTCAAGACGGCCGGCGTCAGAAAAAGCAGGCGATACCCCGGTTACCTGAGAGTCAGGATGGAACACTATCGTGAAGCGCTGATAAGAACACTGACAGAGAATTCAGGGCATCTTCCGGAGATATTCGACATGAGCGCCCATCTTGATGACCTTGCCGACAGGGCCGGAGAAAAGACCGGCAGCTCCGTCGCATCCCGGCTTATCGGGGCGGTAACAGGAAAGGCCGGCGCCCGAAGGGCGCTTGACCTCACCAGTGAAGAGTTCAATCTCGCCGCGGAGAAATATTACCGGGAAGACCTGCGCAGAATACAGATCAAGGAGTCTTTTTTCATTTTCATAGACGACCTGCTGAGGCTCGAAAAGGGTATTTACGGGAATAACCAGGATCTTCGCGCAGCCCTCGATGACATCGTGCCGGGCACCGGTCCGGCGACATATCTTGCGAACATCAGGAAGGATCTCTTCGACGAACGGCTTCCCCTTCGGGAAGTCCGCCGATTGATCCGTTTGGTGATTCTCGCCGAACACGCGGAGGCGCTTGAAGAGCAAGACGAAAGGGAACCACATGTCACCACACCAGTACATAGAGCGGGAAACGCTTGACGTTAAGACGGAGGAGCTTTACTGGGACCGAGTTGTCGGATTTTGCTATTCGCGGATGCGGGAACATGCCCCGTCTCTTTTTAAGGCCCTGACGGGGCGAAGGATTTCAGGAATGCTGGGCTTTTTGAGCTACGATCTTTTTATAGGAAGCCGCCTGAGCGGTTCCGCCGGGTTCTTGAAAAGATCAGGCATAGACCTGACAGAGTGTTATGAGGACCACAGGACCCTCACCACTCCCAGGAAGATCTTCGAGAGAAAGATAAAATACTGGCAATGCCGCCCCATGTCGCGGGACTCGTCGGATGTCGTATCGCCCGCCGACGCACGTATGTTGATGGGGTCCTTTCGCGACACGGACATGCTGTTTGTAAAGGACAAGTTTTTCGAATATGAGAAACTTTTCGGCGCGCGCAAGGATCAATGGGTGGACTCTTTCCATGATGGAGACTTCGCGATCTTCAGGCTCACGCCGGAAAAATACCACTATAACCACGTTCCTGTATCGGGCACGGTCAGGGACATCTATGAGATCAACGGCGCATACCATTCCTGCAACCCCGGCGCGGTCGTAAGGATCATCACCCCCTATTCCATGAACAGACGTGTTGTAACGATCATAGATACCGACGTGGCCGGCGGCTCCTCGGTCGGACTCGTCGCCATGATAGAGGTCGCGGCCCTTATGATCGGCGACATCGTGCAGTGCTACAGCAGAACAAGGTACGATGATCCCGTTGCGATCCAGACCGGGATGTTCCTGGAGAAAGGAAGTCCCAAAAGCCTCTACCGTCCCGGAAGCAGCACGGACATCCTAGTCTTTCAGAAAAAACGGGTTGATTTTGCAGGGGACATCGTGTCCAATCTGTCCGATCACCGCGTTTCGAACCGTTTCAGCAACTGGTTCGGCGGCGCTTTCGCTGAGACCGAGGTCAAGGTCCGTTCCTTAATCGGAAAACGAAAAAAGAAGACCGGGGGACGCGGCTTTCCTAACTGAACTTTTATCCAAAATTTATACTACCCTAAAGCGGAAAAGGTATGATGTCCTCTAAAAAAGGAGATCGCACTATGAATGAATGGATGAATACCCTTTCACAGCACTACAGGCGGATGCAGGACCGTTACGATGACCGGCCTTTCATCATACTCTTTGATATCGACGGTACCATACTGGACATGCGCTTCATGATCTACAACGTTCTCAAGAAATTCGACGCCGATAACGGCACCGACCACTTCCGGCGTATCACCGTAACTGATATCGATTTTCATGAAGAACACGTCACCGGGTTTCTGGACAGGCTGAGCCTTTCACGGGATCATCAACTCGAGTTTCTTTATCGCTACGAATCGCTTTTCATTCTCCTGGCGGCCAACCCCTTCGCCCATGTTCCCTTCAACGGGGTTTTCGAGGTGATACGATGGTTCCAGGAGAGACCGGGCACCGTCGTCGGACTCAACACCGGCAGGCCCGAAATGTTGCGAAAGGATACGCTTGTTTCTCTGAATGTCCTCGGCGCACAAATGGGGGTTGCGTTCCCGGATGACCTCCTTTTCATGAAGCCCGATTCCTGGCAGGGCAGTATAGCGTCCCTGAAAGCGGAGGGTGTCAGGCATTTCCGGGAAAAAGGGTACCGGGTCTGTGCATTCATTGACAACGAGCCCGAAAATCTGAGAGCGGTGGCCGACATGGACGGCTCACAGGAGATTCTCCTCCTCCATGCGGATACCATTTTCAAATCCGATTTCCGTGCCATGCCGGATCATGTCGTGCGGGGAAAGGTATACGACCTCTCCACGCTTGCGAACGCCAGGCATGAAACACACTATTTCACAGACGATGACGGGCTTTTGAAACATACGGCATGATGGACACAGACCGTGCATGAATATATTTCGATGAACGATGGAGGTCACATGACATGTTCGAAGTGCGGTAATAACGAGATGTATCGGGAGGATGACCGCAGGGCCGATATAGTCATCCATGTCTGTTTCAAATGCGGAAACAGGATATATCAGGGACTCACCCGGGACCGAAAGGCCGGGGTCCGATCAGAGAGATGGAATATGTTCGAGGGTGGCTGCAGTGGACAATGAGCTCTTTGTCATCATGCTCGCCCTTGGGTGCAGCGCCATTCTCTGGTGGGGTTGCGTCAGGCTCCCGCGCGCCGAAAGACAGATAGTCGCTTCCGTTCCCATCCGCCAAACAGTTCCGGGCCTCTGGGCAGCGTTCAATATTACCTATTACGGCCTTATCCTGGCAACGGCCCAATGTGTTGCCGTGACGCTTTTTTGCATACTGATGGGGTCCTTTGGATACCCTTTATGGATGATCGGCCTTCCCGCCGGCCTAATGCTCGTGATATGCGTACCCGCTTCAAAGATCATCGCACGCCTTGTGGAAAAGAAGAAAAATACGTTCACGGTAGGCGGCGCCTCATTTGTCGGTTTTATAGTCTCGCCGTTCATCGTGTCGGGAATCAATGCAGGTGGATTTGTCTCCATACCCGTTTTACCCTTTCTTGCGGCACTGGCTGTCTCATATACCATCGGAGAGGGGATAGGACGGCTTGGCTGCATCAGCTTCGGATGTTGCCACGGGAAACCGCTCGGCATGTGCCACCCGGTTGTTGCCTGGCTATTCAGGCGTTTCCACTTCACATTTTCCGGCCAGTTAAAAAAAGCGGTCTATGAAGGCGGGCTTGACGATGTACCACTGGTGCCCGTACAGGCCATAACGTCGGCCATCTACTGCATTGCAGGCCTTCTGTCGACATATCTCTTTCTCAACGGAGACTATCGCCTGTCCTTCCTGACGGCCGTCCTCATCACGCAGTCGTGGCGTTTTGCCTCGGAGTTTCTCCGTTCGGACCACCGCGGCGGAGGAAGATTAAGCGTATACCAGCTTATGTCGGTGGCCATGATCGCTTATTCACTCTTTATCGTCTCCTTCTTCCATTCGGTAACGGTACTCCCGCAACCTGTCGCTCTGGGTTTGAAGAATGTGGCAACGTTGCCATTTTTCGTTGCCATCGAAATGCTCTGGGCCATGATGTTCTTCTTTGTCGGGAAAAGCAGGGTGACCGGATCCGATATCCTTCTCTATGTCCGAAAGGACAGAATCTGACAGGATCAGGGGTTCACAGGATCTCAATTTCCTGAAATGAATCCGCTGCAACAAAGCCCGCCTTGGGCTGTTATTTTTTCGTACATTTTATCTTCCCGGCAGTTAATTTTTGATTAAGGAACAAAGGAAATAATCTTTGAGGCAGGCCTTAACACTAAATTAACCGCAAGAGCGGGAAAGCCTTAACCGTCGGCTTTTTATAATGATGGATCGAACAATACAAGGATGGAACCATGGCACTGATCCGACGTACGTTCCTCGTTTCTTTTCTTTGCTTCCTGTTGGTTTCCCATAGCGCCCTTTGTTCGTCATCAAGCGGTTCAGAGCTCAGGGGAGCCGGGGCAACGTTTCCCCAGCCCTTCTATGAGACACTCTTCAGCATCTATCAACGACAGAACAATATAAAGGTGCACTATGAGGGCACGGGCTCCGGAGAGGGCCTGCGCCAGCTCGTGAGCAAAACGGTCGACTTTGCGGGCACCGACAAAATCATGCAGCAAAATACATCGGAAGCTGGTTCCGGGGAGGTTCTGAATATCCCCACCTGCGTAGGGGCGGTAGCGGTCGTTTACAACGTTCCCGGAGATCCCGGGCTCCGCTTTACCCCGGATATCGTCGCCGACATCTTCTTCGGCAGGATCAAGCGATGGAATGACCCGCGCATCGCGGCCGTCAACAGGCATGCCGCCCTACCCGAGATTCCGATAGCCGTCATCTACCGGATGGACGCCAGCGGTACCACCTTCATTTTCAGCGAATATCTCGCCAGGACCAGCAAGGAGTGGAATGACAGGATCGGCAAAGGAACATCGCTCACGTGGCCAACGGGGCAGGGGGCGAAGGGGAATCCCGGGGTTGCCGGTCTCGTGAGGCAGATCCCCGGCGCCGTAGGGTACGTGGAACTCGTATACGCCATCGGGAACAAGATGACCTTTGGCTTCCTGCAGAATAGATCGGGCCGTTTCATCGCGCCTTCTGTGAAGAGCGTGACCGCCGCGGCTTCCATCGATCTTTCCGCGCGCAACGATTATTCGTTAACCGATACCATGGTCGCGGATGGTTACCCGATAAGCGGGTTTACCTGGATTACGTTATACCGGGAACAGAACTACGCGAGGAGAAGCCGGGAGACGGCTGAAAATCTGGTGAATCTGCTGGCCTTTGTCATTCATGATGGCCAAAAACAAGCACCCCTTTTACACTATGCGCCTTTACCGAAGAGCGTGCGAAGAAGCGCCAACCGCCTCCTTGGCATGGTCACGCATAGCGGGATCCCTGTCTACAAGAACAAGAAATAGGGACCGGAAATCGACCGGCGGCGAACAGGAAATACCACAGGAGAATTGAACTGCCGATATCGATGTGAGATGGAAAACCATGGCACATAACCATATAGAGGTGAAATTGCGAAGATTCAGGATAGGAACACGGCTGTCTATCGGGTTCGCGCTGATCGTGGCTTTCATGATTACCCTTGTCATTCTTGGCATCGCAAGCATGAACAGGATAAACGACAGACTTGAAAGCCTGGCAACCAAGACTACCGTGAAGATCTGGTATGCCACCATGATCCAGGATTCCGTGCATGTCATCGACAACGCAATTCTTAACATGATCGTGGCCCGTGACGAAAAAATCACAATGATGGAGTATGTTCGTGTCATGACTGCGCGCAAGACCTATGAAGGCGCCATAGAGACGATTGCAAAGCTTGAATATACAGATTACGGCCGGGATATTCTGCAGCGAATGCAGCAGGGACTTGGTGAAAGCAGAAGGGAAAACGGCAAGGCAATCGAACTGGCCCGCGGCGGACAATACAGGAAGGCTGCCGGGATATTCTTGCAGACATCGCGCACGACGGGCGCCTCTGTCCGTCAGGTCTGTTCGGAACTGGTGAATTATGAGAAGGAAGAGGGTAATGCCAGTTACCTCGCGGCTGCTAAGACGTACCGCGGGACAAGTCTGGTGTTCGTCGTAATGGGCGTCATCGTTCTGGCAATCGCCTCAGCCGCAGCCGTCCTGCTTACGAGAAGCATCACAGCTCCGCTCAAACAAGGCGTCCATGTGGCTAACCGTCTGGGAAGCGGTGACCTGTCGGTCGAGATCGACGGGTCGGGGACGGACGAGACAGGCAGGCTCCTCAAGGCCATGAAGGAGATGGCGGAAAAACTGAAAAAGCTGAGCGAAGTCGAACACCAGCTTGTCCAGTCGCAAAAGCTTGAGACGGTGGGCAGACTCGCCGGCGGGATCGCGCACGATTTCAACAATCTGCTGAGCATCATCCTTGGCAACACCCAGCTCATGAAGATGCAAAATCCAAAAGCGGAAAAAGTCGCGGACCGCTGCACCGTTATCGAAAGCGCGGTCATGCGGGCCTCCGATTTCATCAAGCAGCTCCTGGCCTTCAGCAGGCGGCAAATCCTTGAATTCAGGCCCGTCAGGATAGATAAAATGGTGCGGGAATTCGAGAAGATGATGCGGAGAATGCTCCACGAAAACATTGAGATGAGAATCGCCACGCACAGCAGTTTTGCCTCGGTCAAGATCGATACCGCACAGATCAACCAGGTTATTCTGAACCTGGTCGTAAACGCACGAGAGGCAATGCCGGATGGCGGGAGACTGACGATAGAAACAGACCTGGTTGTTATAGACAGGGATTTCTGCTCTCTTCATCCCGGTGCGAAGGCCGGGACATATGTCGTGTTGAGCGTGTCCGATACCGGCACAGGGATGAGCCGGCACGTGATAGAGAACATCTTTGAACCGTTCTTTACCACGAAAGAGAGCGGAACCGGCCTCGGCTTGTCCGTTGTGTACGGAATCATAAGGCAGCACGGCGGCTTCATAGATGTCGTCAGTGAACCTGACAGAGGTACCTGTTTCTCCGTTTATCTCCCCTATACCAGTGAAGGAATAGCAGTTGCGCCATCAAGTACAGGTGAGGGATTGGTGAAGGGTACGGGAGAAGTTGTCCTCGTAGTGGAAGACGATAAAGAACTCCGGGAAACCGTCTCCGATCTCCTGAGGTTATTGGGATACAGTGTCCATACCGCTTCCGACGGGGAAGAAGGAGTCCGCATCTTCACGGAACGGTGCGGCGAGATCGACCTTGTGCTCCTGGATGCGATCATGCCGAAAAAGAGCGGCTTCGAAGCATACGGGGAGATGAATGCCATACGTCCTGAGGTTCCTTCAATATTTGTGACAGGATACAACACAGTTCACGGCGGGAACAGCAATGGGGATACCAACGGCACAAGTGTCATCCAGAAACCGTACTCCATCGAATTACTTTCAAGAAGGATTAGGGAAATGCTCGATCAAAAAAATAAGGAGACTCCTGTTCCCGTTCTATCAGTCAATATGAAGGAGGCTTGACATGATAATGAATAAAGTCTGTAAAGCAAAGATCCTTCTTATCGAAGATGAAGAAGATGTGCGAAGAACAATGGCTGAGTTATTGACCGCCCTGGGGTATGATGTGTCTTGCGCGATCGAGGGAAGTGAGGCGGTAGGGCTTTTCGAGCGCGCTACAGAGACGGGAAAACCTTACGACGTGGCGATAGTCGACTATTTTATTCCCGGCATAATGAATGGAGCCGAGGTCATGAGTAAACTCCGCCTCGTTGATCCCGGTGTCAAGGCAGTATTGGTGAGCGGTTGCATGGACAACTTTGTGATTGCTCGATGCAGCCAGGCAGGCTTTCAGGGCGCTCTCACCAAACCTTTTGCCATTTCAGAACTCGACGGAATGCTGGCGAACTTGATGGGAAAGGGCGCACAAGATGCCGCCTGATCTCTGTCTAACAAGAGCAGGAACCCAAAAGTTCAGGATGATGGCGTCAAGCTTCTGCTAAGGGCAGAGTAGAGATACCTATTTCTTTGTCCGACCGCTTCGCTTCCTTTTTTAGCTCGGCAATAACATACCCGTCATGTTTATCGGCAGACATCTTTAATGAACGGTTAGTAACGGGTTATATTGTGAATCATTTTTCCAAGCAGGCGGGGAGGATATGCGCGGTCGTCCCCGTCAGACAACGATCACCGAGTTGAAGGCAACGGATCCGTCTATCAGCTTGTTTTGGAAGGAAGGGTCCTCCTTCCATTCTCCATCGACGATAAAGCGATATTGGTAAACTCCGTGTTCAAGGGCTACCGTGGTTCTCCAGAGGCCTTCGGCATTCTTCTTGAGGGGTCGGACCGAAGGGTCCCAGGCATTGAAAGAACCTGCCAGAAAGACCTTGCGAGCGGCAATATCCGTAAATTGAAATCTTACTCGTTTTTTCCTGTCGTTATCTCTCATATTTCCTTTCTTGTGGTGATTCCACCTTCAAAAATTAGCAACCTTCTTGCCGCCGCCCCAGACGAAATAGCCGGGACGTGTCGTGCCATAGGTGTATTCAAATTGTTTCGATGACGTATCTGTGGATCTCCTTTGCAGGACAGTCACTATTGCCGCTCTGATACCTCTGGCGTCCGCATCCGGGGAAAGGATGTGATCGAACCCGACACGGTGGCCAAGGGCGGCTGTATGCTTTTCATGGTCAGGTAGAATAAGGATGCTCGACACCCCACCACTCAACAGGCGGCGGGAGAAGTAAATATCTATGAGCATCTCTTCGCTGGTGGCGACGACAATGGCGAGCCTCCTGCCGGCCGGCTTCCCTGCAAGCTTCTGCTTGAATTCATTGATTTCGGAGACAGGAATGATATGCTGCCCCGCCGCGATACCTGCGATGGCTTTCAGAAGATGATCATATTCTCGCGGTCGTCCCTTCGAAAAATAGACTATTTCCATAGTATCATGCCTCCTTCATGCGTTCGTCTGACAATATTTATACGTCGAAGGTATTGAGAAACGATTAGGAACAGATAATTCTTCTGTTAAGAACTCGTCAACAGAGGATTTATCGTGGCCGGCAAGGCAATGATGAACTTCGTGCCCTGGCCCGGAGTGCTTTCTACGCTGATTTTTCCGTTGTGAAGGAGGATGATATGCTTGACGATGGAAAGACCAAGGCCGGTGCCGCCGAGCTTCTTTGACCTGGATTTGTCTACAACATAGAACCTCTCGAAAATACGATTGAGATGTTGTGGAGGGATGCCGGGGCCGGTATCGGCGACGGAAATCACTACATCGCTGCCACGTGTCTCCATTTCAACGGCAATGCCGCCGGTATCGGTATACTTGACGGCGTTGTCGAAAAGATTGACGAAAACCTGTTCGAGTTTGAAGGCGTCTCCCATGACCGGCAATAACCCTTCGGCTGCCCTGACTTCTACGGAAAAACCTTTTTCACGTATCTGCTCCTCAAAGATCTTGAGCACCCTTTCGATAAGGTCCGGTACATCGACGGGTTCCAATTCCAGCGTGAGATTCTTTTCCTCCAGCCTGGACAGCACCAGGAGATCCTTGACAACGTTGATAAGCCGGGCCGTGTTGCGCTTGATGATCGCAAGGTAACCTCTCTGCTCGTCAGAGAGTTCTCCCTCATCCATCGTGTCGATAAACCCTTTTATGGAGGTCAGGGGGGTTCGCAGTTCATGAGATACATTAAGGACAAAATCACTCTTTATCTTCTCAAGCTTTCGAATTTCCGTGATATCGTGAAAGACAAGGACGATCTCTTCTTTCGAGGTCAGGAAGGTGGCACTGCACAGAAAGATATAGCCGTTTACCGTAATTTCCTCGACGTGGTTGTGTCGGTCCGCCCGGACCTTGTTGATAAGTTCATTTATTCCCGGTTCCCTGATTGTCTCCCAGTACAGTTTTCCATTTTCAAGGTCCCTGCCGGTAACCGCTTTGAGACTTTCGTTGGTAAATAGCACCCTCTCTTCACTGTCGAGGACGAGGAGCCCTTCCTGCAGGGAGGAGATGATACTGTTCAGCTCTTCTTTCTGACACGTGAGTTCGGAGAAAAGACCCTGCATTTCATCGGTCATGTCATTGAAGCTGTCGGCAACTTCTTTGAGCTCGTCCTGTTGTTTGAGCAACACCCGCACGCTAAAATCGTGGCCGGCCACCCGCCTGATTGCGCTCGTTAATTCCCTGATGGGGCCGTAGATTGTCCGGGCGAAGATGAATGCCGCAACAAGGGCCAGGATAAGGATGATGATCGATATCTGCAGTATCCTTGCGTTCAGTTCCCGGGAAACAATCTTTATGTCTTTCAGGAACTTGCTGGCCCTGACGACGTATAGCGTCTTCCCGTCCTTGTGAATGGGGATAGCGACATAAAGCATTTGCTGGCCTAAGGTTTCGCTGTAACGCAGGAACCTTCCCGTGTTGCCTTCAAACGCCTGGGCAATTTCAGTTCTCGTACGGTGGTTTTCCATTTTCTGCGGATCTTCCTCGGAGTCGGCGATGACCTTTCCTTCGGGATCCACAAGGGTGATCCGGATATTGATCTGTTTTCCCAGCTGTTTTACGGAATGATCGATTGAAGAGGTTTTACCCTCTGCAAAGGGTTGCTGCGTCAGACCGGTTCCGACAACTGCCGCAATGTCTCTCAATTCCCGTGCTGTCCGTTCCACCTGGTAGTCACGGATCAGGTAGGAGGAAATGAGGACGATAAGCCCGGAAAGGGCGACGGTCAGAAGGAAATAGCCGCCGAATATCTTGAAAAAGATTGATCGTTTCATTCGTCTATCCTGTACCCGGCGCCGCGTACATTCTTTATAATGTGAGAAGCCTTACCGAGCTTTTCGCGCAGATGCCTTATATGGACGTCTACCGTGCGGTCGATGACGAATTTTTCGTCTCCCCAGAGAAAGCTTAAGATCTGGTCCCGCGACTGAATGCGGCCCTGTCTGGAGGCGAGCAGCTGAAGTATCTTGAATTCGCTCGGGGTAAGGTCGATCTTTACACCCTCCACCTCAACTTCGTGTCTGTCGAGATCGATGGCAACGACATCGGAAACAACGATCCTTCGGACTTCCTCATCTTTCCTGCCATGGCGCCGCAGGACGGCACGCACCCGCGCCACAAGCTCACGGGTCGAAAAGGGTTTTGTCACGTAATCGTCCGCTCCCAGCTCGAGGCCGATGACTTTATCCGCTTCTTCCGTTTTTGCGGTGAGCATAATGATCGGAATGGAGGAAAAACGTTCCTGTCCCCGCAAATACTTACAAATCTCAAGACCATCCACGTCGGGAAGCATGAGATCGAGTATGATGAGATCCGGCAATTCTTTCCCGAGAAACTGATAAAGGGGCTCCGCTTCGGTAAAAGCCTTGACGCGGAAATTGGATTTCTTCAGATGAAGGGACACCAGTTCGAGTATGTCCGGCTCATCATCGATGACTGCTATCAATTGACTGACCATACTATGAGATTACCTCATCGCCTGTTCTTTGCAAAGCTGTTTTGGGCACCATGATGAATGAATTACCCCGTCGCGGGCCCGTCTCCCTTTGTAATCGTGTATATGCTAGGAAATAATTGTTAAGATTGAATTAAGAAGAAGTCTCCCTCCCCAAACAAGTATATACGGCCTGTTGCCCAAATCCCCCTTCCGAAAGACTGTCTCACGTTTACCCCGTAACAAACGGGGCCCGCTTTGCCCTTTGGGCTCGCTGGAGGCATAAAAGAGAGGGTAGGAGGAAGCCTTGAAAGAATTGCGTCCAGATCCCTAGA
>DIFE01000031.1:18150-40225 GCA_002418985.1 Deltaproteobacteria bacterium UBA5756 | reverse complement strand
CCCACGATCCCGCCGGCACCGCCGTCTGTGCCGGGAAGAGTCGCCTTCTTGTTCAGGTCATGATGTACGGAACCATCAGCCCTCATGCTTTTCATTTCATACGACCTGACACCGGGCTCATTGAGGAGTTCCTGATCCATGGCGTGATGCATCAGTGCCTCCTGCCGCGTCACAGGAAGCTCGAAGACGTCTCGGCCGATGACCTGTTCGTCTGTGAGACCGAAGTATTCACGAAAGGCCTTATTGTAAATAAGGTATACGCCTTTCGCGTCCTTGTAATAAACAGGACTTGGTATGTTGTCGATCAGCGCCTGGAACAGGTGAGGCGTCTTGGTAAGAATTTCTACGAGTTTCTCCAGTCTAATCTCTCGGGTTCGGTGGAATGTACTGCAAATATAGTAAGACTTCTATCATAAACAAACTCTCACGGTCTACAGAAAAAAATGGGTGAGGGATCAATGAGACGGCACCAGGGATAAAGATTCCTAACTGAATATTTCCCTGCATTTTTCATAGATTACTCCGTATCTAACACCGGCGGCACTTACGGTGCACCGGTCGAAGCCGCCATGCTCCATGATCTCCCTCAGAATCAACGCACCCTGGACGATTATATCCTCCCTGCCCGGCTCCATTCCTTTCACCTTTTTTCTCTCACCGGCCGTAAGCCGGGCAAGAGACGTAATGAATTCTTTCAAATCCGACAGTTGGATTGCAAAACCATGCACCCTTTCCTTGTCATACACTGCGATGCCGATTATGATGGAAGCAATGTTCGTAACGGTGCCTCCTGTCCCGATAAGAGTACTTGCTTCGGGAAAGGGGGCCGTGGAAAGGTTTTCCCTTATATATGAAGCGACCCGGTCCAACTCGTCGGCCAGCGGCGGGTCATGGGTTACGAAGGCATCGGTCAGCCTCACGCTTCCCATCGGCAGGGAGGCAAATCCGACAAATTCCTTCTCGGTCCCGGCGATAACCTCGGTGCTGCCCCCACCGATATCAATCACCGTCATCGATCCACCGCACACCTCCGGGTCGTCCCTCACCGATAAATAGGTATAGTATGCCTCCTGCCGGGCGCTTATGATTTCGATATTGAATCCAAAGGCATTCCTGACAGTCCGGAGAAACTCTTCGCTGTTCGAGGCCTCCCTGAGCGCTGCGGTACCCACGCAGAACAACCTTTCGACGCCGCGCGACCGGGCTATATCGGTGTATCGTCTGAGCGCATCGATTGTCCGGGACATGGCGGGCCCGTTGAGGCTGCCGGATTTCGCGAGACCTTCGCCAAGCCTTACGATGGCAGACATATCGATAACGTCGCGAAATACGCCGTCATGCTCATCGACGATGAGCAGAAGAATGGTATTTGTGCCAATATCAATTGCGCCACATTTCATTTGACAACCTCACGGCAAAACACATAAGATACCACTCATGGATTCCGGCGGCCTGTCAGCGATGAATATCAACGGGCTTGCCGCCTTCGTATCGGGATTGCTATCGTTCTTCACCCCGTGCATACTTCCCCTTGTCCCCTCCTATCTCATCTATATCAGCGGGATAACGGTGAGCGACGTTGCGGCACCCACCAGGGAGCACAGAAAAAGGGTATTCCTTCATTCGTTCTGCTTCATCCTGGGTTTTTCTTTTGTTTTCGTCGCCCTCGGCATTTCTTCGTCTCTCGTCGGAGGCTTCCTCGCCGATTATCAGGCATACATCATACGGCTGGGAGGCATCGTTCTCATCGTGCTGGGCCTGTTCTATCTCGACATTATAAAGATTTCCTTCTTCAACCGTCAGCATATGCTGCAGCTTGAGAAAAAGCCCATCGGATTCATGGGGTCTTTCATAGTGGGTGTAACTTTTTCCCTCGGTTGGACACCCTGTGTCGGCCCGGCGCTCTCTTCCATCCTGATCATGGCATCCATGGGAGGAGAGGTCTCGTACGGGACCTACCTGCTTTCTTTCTATTCCCTGGGGCTGGCCATACCTTTTATCGTCTCGTCCCTGCTCTTTGACAGACTTTTCGCCTTGCTGAAACGCTACGGTTCCGTTGCCCGGTATGCCGTGAAAGTGCTTGGTGTCCTCCTTATCTGCCTCGGCCTGCTTATGGTCACCTCGTACTACAATGCGTTCAATTTCTGGATAGGTTTCATGCTTCCGTCCGGCACGTGACCGGCGGACCGGGATGGTGGGACCGGCTAGAAATCAAGTTCCTGGAACTCATTCTGAAACCGTTCCTTGAACTTCTTTATGACGCGGTTTTCGATCTGCCTCGCCCTTTCCCGGGATATCTTGAATTGCTGACCAATCTCCTGCAGGGTCAAGGGTTCCTCGGCCATGATACGCTGTTCAAAGATGAAAACCTCTTTATCGTTCAGGTCCTTCTTGAATTCCTTTACTCTCCGGGAAAGAATTTCCCTTTTCTCCTTGCCTGAGACCACTTCCTCGACATCGTCCCCGCCCTTGATCATGTCCATAATGGTATCGTCGCTCTCATCGTGGATGGGAGAATCGAGGGACACATCCGTAAAGGCGAGCCTTTTCTGCATTTCTTCGATTTCCTCTTCCTTTACGTCGAGATTACTGGCGAGAAGCGCCGGTGCCGGGAACATTCCCAGCGCCTCCAGTTTCTGCTTTTCCTTGTTCAGCCGGTAGAAAAGCTTTCTCTGACTTTGTGTCGTCCCCACTTTGACGAGACTCCACGAATCCATTATGTATTTCAGTATGTATGCCCGGATCCAGAATGAGGCATAGGTAGAGAATTTCGTTCCTTTGTACGGGTTGAACTTCTTTACCGCATGCAGAAGGCCTACGTTCCCTTCCTGGATCAGGTCAAGAACATTGAGATAGGTGTTATAGTACTCAAGGGATATCTTGACAACCAGCTTGAGGTTCGACATGACCAGCTTCTGTGCGGCATCCCTGTCCTTATCCTCGAAGATCTTTCTCGCTACTTCAAACTCCTGTTCGCGAGTCAGGACGCTGTAGCGCGACACCTCCGAAAGATATTTCCTCAAAGGATCGAACGTGGTAGGCAGAGAACTGTCTTCGACCCGTTCACGTGCCGGCTGTTTTTCGAGAGTCTTGTCTTCGACCATGACCCGTGCCTCTATTCGCCCTTTCCCCGGACCTCAATAAGCTGGCTCACGATACTCACCGCTATTTCCTGCGGAGTTTCTGCGTGGATGGAAAGACCGATCGGCGCATAGACTTTCGCGATAGCGTCCTCGGCAAAACCCGATTGCCGCATCAGATCAAATATCATCCTTACCTTTCTTTTGCTCCCTATCATGCCAACGTACCGTGTATCCCTGGAAAGGGCCGAGCGCAAAACCTCCGCGTCATGTGAATGGCCCCTCGTAACGATCACCACGAATTCATTTCCCGTAAACGAAAGGGAAGAAAAGGCCTTTACAAAATCTTCGACAATGATCTCCTCTGCCTCGGGAAAGCGCTGAGCATTGGCAAATTCCTCCCTGTCGTCGATGACAACAACCGAAAAATCCACCATGCCGGCAATCTTCGCAATGTACTGAGAAACGTGGCCGGCCCCGAAAACATAAAGCCGGGCGCGATTGAAGACAGGTTCCACAATAAAGGCCCCGTCTGCCACGATTACAGGCCTCCTTTCGGCAAGAAGCCCAAGGTAATGCGCGGCGGCAGTTTCATCGATGGAGTCGCCGGTGATGGTGAGCGTATCCTCGATGAGGGTCTTTGTGAAGACCTCTCCGAGTGCCGTTACCACAACGCCTGTCCTACCCTTTCGCTCCATTTCCCCAAGACGTCCGTACAACCCAAGGTGTACTGCCCTGACAGGCTCGAGCAGGACATCGACATTCCCGCCGCAGAGCATTCCCTGCTCTTCGACGGTTTTGGCGTCCATTCTTATATGAAGGATCGCCGCCTTGTCCTCGTTCACTCTTTCAATTGCCGCTTTTTGAACATCGAGTTCGAGCATTCCTCCACCGACGGTCCCATACGAACGTCCATTCTCATCTACGTACATTCTGGCGCCGACATCCCTCGGCGCCGAACCGGTGCGGCCGATCACGGTAGCGAGCACTCCTTTTCCGTCTGCATCGAGATTTTCTTTGATGGTCTGATATATGTTCATTCTGTTCTTTTCCCTTCAGATCACTCTTTACCGCTTTCCGTTATATTCGTGAAGTATGGCTTCAAGGACGCCCCCTCCGATGCCCCGGGCCTTATCGGAAATAGTGTGGCAATATTCTCTCTTCGCCCGGGGATCCACGTCGCCGACCTTCTCCGCCTTATCAACGTCCATCTCGCGGATCAGGCCGCGGACCAATCCGTCAAAAGGCGCGTAGACCGGAGAATCCCCCACATAGAGTACGAGATCCCCCTGTTTTACGTCGTCGCCGATGCCGCACACATGTTTGACCGGTCCGGCCTTAGGGGCTCGCAGCACCCTTTCTTTTCCCACGCCCTTCATCTCGCCCGGTGTTCCCGTATAGGGCTCCGCTGAACCGTCATAGATCACGCGACCGAGATCGTGCCCCCGGTTGCTTTCCACCACAGCATGAACATCGCGGGGCGCAACAAAATCGGGACCCACGCCGATAACGAAAGAAGCCTCGTCCTTTCCCGTTCCGAGGTTACGTTTAGCCATAACGGCATCGATTACGATATCAGGAGAAAGAATGCCTATCGTCTTCCACGCGGGGTCTACGATAACAGCAATTCGCCCCGCCTCCCAGATCGGTGCTATTTCCGAGACGTCCCCGGCAAGGCGGGCGCTCACGCCTTCAACGTCGGCGGTGCCATCATGCACTGCCTCGCAAAAGGAGACAAACCTCCTTACGCACAAGGGTCTTTCCATCTCCAGCATGGCGATGCGCCGAATGCCCGCCCTGTATAGCCTGTGGGCGATGCCGGAGGCCATCTCTCCCGCGCCTTTTACGACAACTGACAAACTGGTAAGGGTTTCATCGGACATTTGGTTGACCTCCCTGAGGCTACAATCCTTTTCCAAAATAACAGGCGGGATAGCGGCACACGTCGCAGTGCATGCAGAGTCCACCGTAAGCAAGTTTCGCCACGTCCGCCTTCGTGACCTTTTCTCCGGCCAGTAACCTCACAAGTATAATATCCAGTGCGGTGTATTTATTGAAATAGACGCATGCCGGCACACCGAGAATGTACTTTCCGTCGAGTCGGGCCAGGAGAAACATCGCCCCGGGAGCGACAGGCGTCCCGTAGAAAAGGGTCTGCGCTCCCGTCGCCTCGATGCCCTCCCGCGTGACGTCATCGGGGTCAACGGAAAGTCCGGCCGTCGTTATCACCATGTCGGCGCCTCTGGAAAAAAGCTCTAATATGGCATCTTTAATCATATCGATGTCGTCGGTCACTACGGCCTTGCCTGTGATACCGGCGCCGTAATTCGTAAGCTTGTTCTCCACGATATGGGAACTGTCGGGAATTCTTCCTTCATAAACCTCGCTGCCCGTAACAACTATCCCGACGGAAGTGCGCCTGAAGGGTGCGATATTTATGAGCTTCTTCCTGCCCCAACCCTTCTCGACGCGCACAAGCGCCTTCTCATCTATATAGAGGGGGATTATCCGGGCGGATGCGATTCTGTCCCCCGCCTTGACGGGGTAGCGGTTCGGCAGCGTACTCACAAGAACATCTTTTACCCGGTTCAATTCATAAAGCGTCTCGGGATTGACCTTAAATAGTCCGTCCACCGTGCTCGTGATCATGACCTTGCCCTCTTTCGGGGCCGTTAATTCCATATGCCTGCCAAGGATCGCCCGCGCAATACGCAGACCCGCCTCGTCTTCATGAACACCTTCAATCGCGTGGTCGAAAACATAGAGATGCCTCTTGCCCAGATCGAGGAACCTTTCAATGTCCGTCGCCTCAATGATTTTTCCCTTTCGGAAAGCCACGTCTTTCTTCTTGCCGGGTATTATCTCGGTGATATCGTGGGCAAGTATCATGCCTGTTGCGTCCTCAACCCTGACCTTTTTCAACTCTGTATCCTCGTTTTCGCAGAATTTCGATGTCTTCCGGGGTATCGATATCGAAAAGGATGTCTTCGTCCCCTTCTATAAATAGCACATCTGTACTGTACTTTTCTATAACTTCGCGGAGGCCCTTGTCGCCGTCAAGGTCCTCCATTTCCTTCCGGTAGGGATCGAGCCTCATCAATACAGGATGACCCTTCATGCCCTCATAGACAGGGATGATGATGCTCTTTTGCGTTTTATGGTATTGCTCAATCATGTCCGACAACAATTCCTTTCTGACGAACGGTTTGTCTCCCAGGTGAAAAAACACCGCGGCCGCGTCCCTTATCCATGGAAGGGACGCCTTGACCGAGGTTGACATTCCCTTTTGATGATCCTCGTTGCGGATTACCCTGACGTTCAATCCGTCAAGCGCCGAGGCGACGGGCGATATGTCGTTGCCGGCCACCACGATCACCTCCCCCAAAGCCGCCTCTGCGAAAGGAGCGACCGCTCTGCGGATTACCGCCTCTGAATCGATCCTCACGGTAAGCTTATTGAAGCCAAGTCTCCTGGAAACCCCCGCGGCGAGAATTACGGTACAGATTGTGCTCATATGATCGGGACGCCCGTAGTGTACAATAATCTCAACCTTCGCCCACGGTCTTTAAAAGACCCTCGATGAGCCTATCAACATCAACACCGTGAACCCGTGCTCCTTGCTCGATACTCTCGAAAAGCGCAGCCTCGCATCCGACACAACCGAGGCCGAACTCTTTAAAAACCCTCGCAGTTTCCGGATATTTCGCAAGGATCTCCTCGATGGGCGTCTCCGGGTAGATCATTAGTCTCTCCCTCGTTTTAAAAAACGTCTGCGGAAAAAATATAGATATCGGTATCTTTCGACTTCCATGCATCTTTTGGCAGACCGGCCTTATAGCAGGTGTATTCCAGGAAAGCTATTCGGTCCCAGTTCTGCTCCGTTGCGACCTGGGGGAGCAAAAGCCCGGAGTGTACGCCTTTTTCGATATATATACCGTGGACGCCGACCTCGATTTCGCTGATATCCTCGATCTTTTTCATCGGCGTCAGGACGGATATCTCAAAATCGATGTCCTTCCATTCTTCCTTGTTGACGGGATCGAATCTGGGATCGTTGAATGCCGCCTGAATGGCCATTTCCTTGACCGTTTCGTGAAGAGGAAGATAGCCCCGCACATAGCCGATGCATCCCCGCAAGGCACCGCAGTTCTTGATGGTTACAAAGGCCCCGCACTTTTCCTTGAGAATCTCCGTAAGCTCCACCGGACCGCATTCCTTGCCGAAGAGGACGCCTTCGATCGCGTCTCTCACCAGCTTCTTCAGCTTATCTCTCTCTTCCTGCGAAAGAGCCATCTTACCCATCCCGTCAAAGATTATCTTTCAAGAAAATGGCGGATACATATCCCACGACACCGCTGCGGTCACCTGATACATCGCCTGAATTGGCATATTTCAATACCCTGCTCGTCTGCGCACCCAGTTTCTTCGACGCCAGCATGGCGGTGATCATCGGACCGGCACCGCAAGCCTGAGCCTTTTCCGAACTTATGTCCCTCATCATCCCCGAAATGTCGAAATTTCTGAGATGCTCCACCGTAACGGCATCGATCTTCACCGCAACGTCATACGGATAATAGTGCGAGAGATCGGTGCTGGCAACAATGAGAAAACGCCGGGACGAAGACGCGATCATACGCTCAAGCGACTGTGCAGTCTTCTCGTAGATCTCCTCTCCAGCCGCTCCCATGAGCAGGGGGAGCAGAAGAAAGTCTTTGAAGACACATTGGAGGAAGGGCAGCTGGACTTCCAACGAATGTTCTCCCCGGTGGACATCCCGATTCGCGATAAAGGCATCGCTCGACTTCAGCAGTTCCTGCGCGGCTTGTTCATCGATTCCGATACTCCCCAGGGGCGTCTTGAAGCTCCCTTTCTCCCACAGGGCCACACCTTCAAAGTAGACCCTGTGACTGGGGGCTATAACAATGACCGTATCGAAATCAAGACCTGAAACAGCCTTGTATGCGTAAGCAGCCACCGGCCCTGAATATACGTACCCGGCGTGGGGCGACACAATGGCACGGACCTCCCCGGTAAAGGGTTCTACATCCGCCCCTTTCAAATAGATCCCGACGTCCTTCCTGAGGACGGTGGGGTCATCGGGATAGAACATTCCGCTTACTGAAGGCTCGCGCACGCTTGTCATATCACGCCTGTACGAAGTCCATTATACCATATATGGTTTCGGGGGGAACGGCTTTTTTGTCATACCCGCGCGGCAATATGCTATAATACCTGCTGTGATCGTCGAAGATGCCTCTTCCTTAAAAGAAATAAATTCTTCATTATTTCTCCCTGCAGTCATACTATCATTCCTCGGCTTTTTTCTGTCATGCACTATTCTGGAGGCATCGGACAAACCCGTCATAGGGGCGGATGAATACGTTTTCATATTACCTTACAAAATCAAGGTCCCTGCCCGCGTGGACACGGGAGCGGCGACTACATCTCTGGACGCCAGAAATCTGAGCGTCGCAGGAGACACGGTGACCTTCACCCTCCCTTCTCGGCCCGAAGGTTCCGCTATTACCGTTCCTATCGTGGCATGGAGGTATATCCGCAGTTCGGGTTCCCGTGAAAGGCGACCTGTGGTGGAGATGGAGTTATGCATAGCTTCAAAGAGACTGCGCGCACGGGTAAACCTTAACGATCGGTCCAACATGAAGTACCCCATGATTATCGGCAGAAACGTAACCACCGGCAATTTCCTGGTCGATACCTCAAAATCGTTCACGACACCCCCCCTCGGTGATGACGAGGAGAATGGCGAATGAAACGTCCGGCACTGACCGCCGCCCTGGCGCTCATTGCCATATCGCTGTTCATTGTTGCCTACAGGATCGTTTCGCTCGGATATCCCCTCACCCCCGCAAAACCCGATTATGTCTGGACTTTCCGGTTCGACGGCGTACTTCATGGCACCGCTAAAGACTCGCTTCTTCTCCTGTCGCTCCCATCGGAGCAGCACGGCCAGATCATACTGGAAGAAGGCATAGAATCGGGATCAATGAGTTCTAATCTCCTCAAGGAGTACGACAACCGCATCGCAGTCTGGTCCGGCAGGCCCGGTCCGGAAGGAGAATACATCTCCTACAAGGCATCGGTGCTGCTTCAACCCACAGGAACGCATACAACCGTCGTGCCCCCTCGGGCTTCCTACCCTTACGGCATTACGAACGGGGAAATTTCCCTCATCGAGGGACTGATGGCGCCATGGCGGGCGTTGAATTTTTCAGCCCGCCTCCAGGTAGTTCTTAACCTGGCAAAGAAATACGATTTCGGCGGTCCTCAGGGTAACGTAGATTTTCTGAGTCTTCGTGATGCTCTCAGGAAGTATGATGATCCTACCAGGCTCCTCGTGCTCCTGGCTGCCGTCAACATCCCCGCAAGAACCGTGGAGGGTCTGGACCTCGTCGAAGGGGTTGTCGGGAAGACATTTTCCTGGGTGGAAGTATGGACGGGACAGGGGTGGGGACACATCGACCCTGAACGCATGGAGATAGTCTCTTCAAAAACGGGGTTCCTGGCACTCAGTGCAGGAGGAATGTCCGCCGTCAGGACCTCCGCCGGTGAGCTCTCAGCGAAACGATTCGAATTGACCCGCAATGTGATGAGCCGCTGGCGGGTATTCTTTGAACGAACCAGCCGTTCGGCAAGGATCCTCGACCAGTGGTCGCTTTTCCGCATTCCGCCGGAATTTCAACAGACGTTTCGGATATTGCTGCTTGTCCCCCTCGGCGCTCTTCTCATTGCATTGTTGAGGAACTTTGTCGGGTTCCAGACGTTTGGGGTCTTTATGCCCGTCCTCATGGCCCTGGCCTTCAGGAATACGGGGCTCTTCTATGGCCTTGCAATGTTTGCAGCCATTGTCCTTATCGGTTATGGCGCCCGGCGAGGCCTGAACAGGATGCGATTGCTTCTCATTCCCCGGATGTCCGTCCTCGTCACCCTCGTGATATTCTGCTTCATCATCCTCGCGCTTGTGGGCAACAGATTCGGAGTCAGGCAGTTTATGGCCGTAGGACTCCTTCCTTTCGTTATCCTCACCATGACGATCGAGAGATTTTTCGTCATCGTCGAGGAACACGGGATGAGGACAGCAATGGAAACGACCCTCGGCAGTGCTGCGGTCTCGGTGATCACCTATCTGATCATACAATGGGAAGTCCTGCAGATAACGTTCTTCGTCTACCCCGAACTCCTGCTTTTTGTCATGGGCCTTCAAATTCTCGCCGGCAGATACACGGGATACCGTCTGTCGGAGCTTATCCGCTTCCGATCCTTCCGGGACGGCACCTGATGGGGATGCTGCGGCCTTTCAAGGGATTGAGTGAAGCCGGTGTGCTCGGTATGAACACCCGAAATGCCGATATCATAATGGCCCTTAATCCGCGCTCGAAATTCCCGCTCGTCGACAACAAGGTAGCCACGAAGGAACTCGCTGCCCTCCACAATATCCCGACACCGGCGCTTTACGGTGTCATCATGAAACACGGCGATATCAAGAATTTTCACTCCATAACCGAAAGCAGAGATTCATTCGTTGTCAAACCGGCCCGGGGATCGGGAGGCAGCGGAATAGTGCTGGTAAAGGAGAGACAGGGAGATACCCTGATCACTCAAGCCGGCAAGTCAATAAGCACGGCAGATCTTATTTACCACATAACAGACATTCTCTCGGGAATATTCTCGCTGGAAGGTCACGACGATAGTGTGATCATCGAGGCGCTGATCCATCCCGATGATGTCTTCAACTCCGTGGCATACCGTGGTGTGCCGGATATCAGGGTGGTCGTTTATCGAGGGGTTCCCATCATGGCAATGGTCCGCCTCCCCACAGCCGCATCAGACGGCAAGGCAAATCTCCATGGGGGTGCCATAGGCGCGGGCATCGACCTGAAGACCGGCCTCACGGCCAACGCGGTACATAGATCGGCCATCGTCAGCCATCATCCCGACACGGGCAACCCGGTGAGCGGAATAGAAGTGCCCTATTGGGAGAAAATACTTCTTATGGCCGCGCGCTCACTGGAAATGACAGGTCTGGGGTATGTAGGTGCGGACATGGTGCTTGACCGTGACAGGGGCCCGCTACTGCTCGAACTCAACGCCCGCCCGGGGCTTGCCATCCAGGTGGCAAACAGGGCCGGCCTGCTGGGGCGCATCCGGCAAGTCGATACGGCCTCCGGGGACATCTTCGCTACCCCGGAAAGCAGGGTGGACTGGGCGCGGCAAACGATCCGGTAGAAAATTCGAAACCCGAAAATTTATCCCCTTACTTAAAGGTTATCATGTCCGACCGGGTGAGTGTTGTCTGGGCGGATACCCTTGGGGCGTTGAGAAGGTGCCATACGGTGTATTGCTCGGCGTAGAGGGTCTCAGCTGAAAGGCCGTCAACGGGAAGGATGACCTTGAGGCCCCGAAATGCCGAACCGCTTGCCGTGTTGAGGACCGCGCCGTGGGCGGCCGTGCCGGTAACTATCACGGTAGTGATGCCGCGCTCCTTGAGTATTTTTTCGAGATCCGTTCCCAGGAATTTGTCAGGGCCGGATGTTACCGCAGGTTCGCCGGCCTTTGGGGCAAGCATGGCGGCGACATCGCCCATGGACGAACCCGCCGTAAGGCTGTACACGACAGCCACTTTACTGCTGCGTGCCCTGTCGGCCAGTTTCGCAACAGCAGGAATCGATGCTATGCATCGGGGCCGCGACTCATTGTTGCAGACCTGTCTGTTAAAATCGAGGAGCAGCAACGCTGTGGTTGCACTGTCAAGGACCACCTGCTTCACGGCCGGTGCAGGCGGCGTCCGGATGCTTTGCCAGGCATCTATGACCGTCTCGCCCAAAACCGCTCCGGCTCCGACGGCAACGAAACATACTACGAAAAGAGACAACACTGCTGATTTGAAGGGCGTCCTTTTCTTCATGGCTTTCCCCTTTAGCGGGTTCTAATGTTTTTGCCTGCCGGAAAGCATATTCGAAACGGCATCGCCAATCCCTGCCGGGTCCGGCACCACAAGGATGCCTGCCTCCCCGAGAGCGTGCATCTTTTCTTCCGCCGTGCCCTTGCCGCCGGAGATGATCGCTCCGGCGTGGCCCATCCTTCTGCCGGGCGGTGCCGATATACCGGCGATAAAAGCGATGACAGGCTTCGTCATATGCTTGCGGAAATACCCGGCGGCATCCTCCTCCGCAGTCCCTCCAATCTCCCCGATAATCACAACGGCATCGGTACCTTCGTCATGTTCGAACATCTCGAGCACATCGACGAAATTCAAACCTATAACAGGATCACCGCCGATCCCGACGCACGTCGATTGGCCGATCCCTTTCTTCGTGAGCTGGTCTACCACTTCATACGTCAAAGTTCCGCTGCGGGAGGTTATGCCAACCCTTCCCTGCCTGTGAATATATCCCGCCATAACCCCGATCTTGCAATATCCGGGGCTTATCACCCCCGGTGTATTTGGGCCTATGAGCCTTGCATTCATCCCTTTCATATATTGCCTCACGGCAATCATGTCAAGGGTGGGTATCCCCTCAGTCAGGCAGACCACTGTCCGTATTCCCGCTTCCATGGCCTCCATGACAGCGTCAGCGGCAAACCGGGGGGGTACAAATACTGCGGAGGCATTTGCACCCGTCGCCTGGACCGCATCCCTGACAGTATTGAAAACGGGAATACCATCGAAGGGCTGTCCTGCCTTTCCCGGCGAAACGCCCGCTACAACCCGGGTCCCATAGGCCGCCATCTGTCCCGTGTGGAACGCTCCTTCCTTCCCGGTAATCCCCTGTACGACAACCTTTGTATCACTATTTACGAGTATGCTCATGACTTCGCTCTAGTTTTTAATCGGTCTTGCAGGTCAGGCACGCCCTACAGGACCTGTCTTTTTGCTATCTCGCCCACCTTCAGTGCCGCGTCCGCCAAACCCGACGCCACCGTGAATGCGAGGCCCGACTCGGAGAATATTCTCCTCCCCTCTTCCACGTTCGTCCCTTCGAGACGGACGACTATCGGCAGATCTATTACGAGCTCGCGGGCAGCCTCCACAACCCCCTGGGCCAGGGTATCACAGCGTAGTATGCCGCCGAATATATTGATGAAGATCATCTTCACGTCTTTGTCGTAGAGGAGTATCCTGAACCCTTCCTTCACCATCTGCGACGTCGCTCCGCCACCAACATCGAGGAAATTGGCAGGTTCAGCACCCACAAGCTTGATGAGATCCATGGTCGCCATCGCAAGGCCGGCACCATTCACCATACAGCCGACATTTCCTTTGAGCTTGATATAGTTGAGGTTATGCTTTGCCGCCTCTACTTCGAGGGGGTCTTCCTGGCTTATATCCCTCAAACCCGCAATTTCGGGATGCCGAAATAGTGCGTTGTCGTCGACGGTGACCTTCGCATCCAGGGCCACAATGTTCCCCTGGTCCGTGACGACCAGGGGATTGATCTCTGCAAGCGAACAATCCTTTTCAATAAAGAGCCTGTAGAGTCCTATGATCGTCGCCATTACCGGCTGCGCAAGAGATCGATCGAGACCGAGACCGTAAAAGATCCGGTTTGCCTGAAACGACCTCAGGCCAACCGCCGGATCGATCGTCTCGGTGATCACCCTGTCCGGCCGTTCCCTGGCAAGTCTTTCTATCTCCACGCCGCCTTCAGCGCTTGCAAGTATCACCGGGCACGCCTTCTGCCTGTCGATAACGACACCGAGATAAATCTCTTTCGCTATGTCAAGGACCTCTTCGACAAGCAGCGTCCGGACGGGTTTACCCTCCTCGGCAGTCTGAGCGGTAACGAGCACCTTGCCGAGCATATCCCAGGCCGCGCGCCCGACATCTTCGATCCTGTCTATGACCTTGATGCCTCCGGCCTTTCCCCTACCTCCCGCGTGGATCTGCGCCTTGAGCACAAATCGCCCGCCGGCCAGTTGCCGCGCTACCCGCATGGCCTCTTCATCTGTTCGCGCTATCTGTCCCCTGGGGATGGGGATACCGTAATCCTGAAGGATCTTTTTGGCCTGATACTCATGTATCTTCATCAACAAGCTCGGAAGTCATCTCGGGAAACTTTATTTTTTTCATTTTCTGCGCGGCTTTCATCCCGGCCTGGAGGGCATCGCGGTTAAGCTTTTCCGTTCCCTTTGGGACCCGTCCGAGGACGGCGCTTTCAATGGCTTTGGCGGAAACGATGGGGGTAAGGCGGGCGATAGCGCCCAGTCCGACTATATTGGCGACCATCTCCCTGTTCAACTCCTCCCGGGCGATACGCGTAAAAGGTATCCGGTAGGCCCGGGATACGGGCACCTGACGCACCAGCGTCGAATCCACAATAAGGATACCATCGGGTTTCAGGTCCATGTAATAATCGTCGCAGGACTTCTGGTTCATGGCAACGAGGAGGTCGAGCTGCAGCGCTTTCGGGTAGTCGATCTGTCTGTCGCTCACGACGACCTCGGCCTTGCTTGAACCACCCCTCGCCTCAGGGCCGTAGCTCTGGGTCTGTGCAACATACCTCCCGTCATAGATGCCTATGGCCTCCGCGAGAATGATGCCCATGAGAATGATTCCCTGCCCGCCGGAACCGCTGAGCCTGATGTCGTATCGAAACGCCATGCTATTTCCTTTCTACTCCTTTCGACCATCGCCGTATCTTATCGTATTCATCCTGGTAAGGCGGCAGATTCCTGTCTATGAGGACGCCGATTTTGAATTTGTCCTTCAATTCCTCTTCCGTCATCTGCGCCGCCTTCTCCACGGTCACGGCATGGTCCCGCTGCCACTGCATCATCTCGACGGCGCCCCCCATTCTGTTCATTCGTCCAAACTGTGTGTGACAATGGGATATGGTTTCCACTACGGAAAAACCCACCTTCTGGAAGGCCTTTTCCATGAGACTCTCGAGGAGCTTCGCGTGATAGACCGTTCCCCGTCCTACAAAAACGGCGCCGGCCGTCACGGCAAGCTCGGAGATGCTGAAGGAATGCTCCACGTTCGAGTAGACGCTCGTCGCGGTTTTCATCCCGTAGGGAGTTGTCGGAGAATATTGTCCGCCCGTCATACCATAAACGCTGTTGTTCAGGATGATGGCCGTGAGATCGATATTGCGCCGTGCGGCATGGATGAAGTGATTGCCTCCGATGGCCACGGCATCGCCGTCTCCCATGACTACGATGACCTTGAGGCGCGGTTTAGCAAGCTTTATTCCCGTAGCAAAGGTAAGCGCCCTGCCGTGGGTCGTATGCAGGGTATTGAAATCCACGTAGACGGGAAGTCTGCCGGTGCACCCTATACCCGACACCAGGACGATCTCATCCTTTTGGTAGCCCCTGTGGTCGATGGCCCTGATAAGGGCCCCGAGCATGATGCCGATCCCGCAGCCGGGACACCACACGTGGGGAAATTTCTTGTCGTGGCGCAGGTAATTGTGGATCAGCTTGGTAACCTCGATCATCAGAATACCTCCTTGATCCGGCCCATTATCTCCTGAGGTGTTATGATCGTACCATCGACCCTGTTGATGGTGAATATCTTCGCGCTCCCTTTATTTACCCTTTTGACCTCCCGGGAAATCTGCCCCATGTTCATTTCAGGCACGATGACAACCTTTGCCTGCCTGAGAACTTTTTCCACATCGGTCCTCATAAAGGGCCAGATCGTGTTGAGCTTGAGCATACCTGCCTTTATCCCTTTATCCCGGCAGTCGGCGACCGCCCGCCTTGCAGACCGGGCAACACAGCCATAGGCAATGATGGCGACCTCGGCATCATCGATATGATAATGCTCACCGATCTGAAAGTCCGCGAAATTCTGGCTCACCTTTCTGAAGAGCCTGCGGATGAAGGCGTCGACCTCGTCGGGACGCGATGTCGGAAATCCACGAACGTCATGGGTGAGACCGGTAACGTGATAGCGATAACCTTCCCCGAAATCCGCCATCGGAGGAACCCCGCGAGGCGTGTCTTCGAAGGGGATATACCACTCGGGCGGCACCGTGGGTTTCACCCGGTTGACGATGTCGATAGTCTCGTCATCGGCGATGGTGATCTTCTCGCGCATGTGGGCCACCACCTCGTCAATGAGAAGAATGACGGGAATGCGATATTTCTCGGAATAATTGAAGGCTTTTATCGTGAGATCGAAGCATTCACGAACAGTCGACGGACACAATACGATAATGGGATGGTCTCCGTGGGTCCCCCATCTGGCCTGCATGACATCGCTTTGTGCAGGCGATGTGGGAAGACCCGTACTCGGACCGCCTCTCATGGCGTTCACAATGACGCAGGGGACCTCGGCGATGATCGCAAAACCCAGGTTTTCCTGCATGAGCGAAAAGCCGGGACCGCTCGTGGCCGTCATAGATTTCACACCGGCAAGAGATGCACCGATCACCGCCCCCAGGCTGGCAATCTCGTCCTCCATCTGGATGAACGTCCCGTCCACCTGCGGCAACCTGACGGAAAGCTGCTCCGATATCTCCGTTGCCGGGGTTATCGGATACCCGGCGAAAAATCGGCACCCGGCGCGAAGCGCTCCTTCGACGACAGCTTCATTCCCCTGGAGCAGGAGTTCCTTCAGGGCTTTCTTTTTCAAAAGACTCCCTCACCTTTTTCGCTTCGTCTTTCTTCTGTTGGACTGTGATGGCAAAATCGGGACAACGGATCTCACACCAGCCGCAACTGAGGCACTTCCGGGCATCCTTTACATAAGGATATCCCGCCTCATCACAGGCGATGGCCCCGGTGGGACAAAAAGCGGCACAAATCCCGCAAGTCTTGCACCAAGCTTTGTAGATGTCGACCTTGGGAATTGCTTTTTTCTTTTGCGGCTCGGCCATTATAGTACGATCGGTCAATTACACAGTAGAATGAACCCATGTACTTGTCAAGCACTTTTCGGCAATCACAAAAATAGCCGCCCTTCGCGGGTCCCGGCTATCTTACGCTGGCAGGAACCACGGAATGAAGACCGCAGTCCTTCAGCACCTCCTTGTAATGCCGGAACGCCGACTCGATCTCTCCTTTGAGGCCCGGCGGCAGGGCCGCCCCCTTGAAGAATTCTTCATTAAGGCTCATCAGGACAAGATTTAGGCACTGCGCAATTGCGGCGGCAAATTCCTCGGAGGCGATCGCATCGTCAAGACGGATCTTTCCCGAATCATATTCAAATTGTCCCTCGAATGGATCGAGGAAATGGTAAATATCGGACCTGTCGACACAGGTTTGTCTGAAAAGCCTTTGAAAGTCTCCCTTCCTCGACATATGGTCGGCAAAGGATTCTATCTTGGACAGGACCCGCTGAAGCGCTGAGAGCAGTTCTCTCCGCCCGTTCTCCGAGGCATCAAAGGTTTCCTCGCTTTCCACGCGTACTTCCGCAGGGGGCGGCTCCTTGAGAGGTTCCACCGCGTCCGCCTGCAGCGCCGGCTCCACGGGGATTGCCTGTTCCTGTGGTTCGGCAGGCTCTTCATTGACAGGTTTTCGTTCTCTCGCCGGTCGTGCGCCCGGGGGCGGCGTCTTGTCTCCTGAGACCTTTTCGGCGCCCTGAGGGGCCAAATCGAGGGCTCCGGGAGCCGGGTTGGAGATCCCCGCACTGCGGTAAACACTGAATATGGCACCATCCCTTACAGCGTTCTCAAGGATAGACGGGATTGCCTCTCCCTCGAAAAGGGTTGTATTTCCCGATTCGGAGATCGTCTGCAATCCGACCACATCGCCGATCCTGAAGGACAGCGTGCCGATCCGATGGCCGTCCTTGCCGAAGATCTCCATATAACCGTTATGCTTTTCATCGGTGAGTTTCTTGACGAATTGGTCCATGCGAATGAAATCGGTGCTGAGTTCCTTGAAAAGAAGCTCCGAAATAAGAGGGCCTGCGGCCAGTTCCACCTGCGCCGTCGTCAACTCAAATACATTGAGTAACCCTTGCGGCTGCCTCGCAAGGGCAAAAAGCTCCTGCACCGCATGGTCTCCGACAATCGCGGGCGGGTCTGAATCAAGACCGATCGCCGCGTTGGCCACCTGCCCGGCAGCAATAAAGAATGCACCCTTTCTGCCGCCCGCGTCGATCTCGACGACCCCGGAAAAGCTGCTGCTCTTCAGGGCAGATAAGAGTTGCGGGACATCCGTATATTCCGCTGAAAGATTCTGATGGATCGTTTTTCCTTGTGGGTATATCATATCGACCTCTGTTCTCTCATTTCTGCTATCTTCTCTTCTGGAGTCGCTCGATGGCCGCTCTTACACTCGTCTGCATTCTCTCGATCGACTGCGCCAGCACCGCGATCTCGCCCCGTGCCTTGACATCGACGGTGGCCTTCAAATCGCCCATGCTGATCCTGTCAGCCACCTCGGACAGGTGGCGGATGGGGCGAATGACCGAGAACGAATAGAGGTAAATTACCGCAAGCAGGACGAGCAAAACGACTGCCAGAATTATAATGATGAGACCAAACCGTTTGTTGTACTGGGCAGCATAGGCTTTTTGCATCTGATCCATCTTTGCCGTTATGGCCTGGGCCGGCTTTGAAAATTCGTCGATATAAGTTGTCGCGGCAACAAAGAGATCCGCGCCCTTCACGGGGGCGATATACATGTACTTGGCTCGGATGGTACCGTTTGGCTCTCTCCAGTTGTAGTAGCCGCCGATGGGACCTTTCAGACCGCCCTCGACAATCTTCCAGAACTGCGGGAGCTTCCCGGCAAGATCATGCAGATCGGTCCCGATCAATTTGGGATTGGAATGAAAGTGATTGACACCATTGAGATCGTGAATTGCGGTGTAACCGGTGATACCGACCTTTTGGACAGCCAGTTCCTTCAGGGATGCCTCGTTGCGCAATGTTTCGATGGAAGATTTCTTCTTGAAGGACCTGAAGTAAATCTCAACCTCTTTTGCCACATCCTGGGCCTTCTGCTTTATGATCTCCTCGCCAAGTTTATTCAGCGACGCCGTCGATTCCTTCAGGCTGGCCGCACCCAGATCGTTCATACTGGTCGACCAGATGCCGCGAATACTGGAGAACTGAAAGCCGCCGAGATTTATATTCAGAAACAACACGCACCCAAGAAACGCAAACGCAATTAAGATGGGCACAAAAATTCCTGCAATCAACCTGAATAGTAATCCTGATGTAACCTTGTTTTCCGTTGCCATGAAACCCCTCCCGAATAATTAGGATTTATTACTGTTTACGAGCGAGGTGCTCCGCCATGAAGCGCGTGAAAAGAGCCCTCTTCGACGTATCCGAAATCTCCTCGCCTATGGCCTGCACGAAAGGCGGCAGACGGTCCTCCGGAAAGGCATCCCGCGATTCGCCAAATTCAGCAAGCTTGTCATCGATGATGATGGGGGCGATGGGACCCATCATCTTTCTCAATTCATTCTCAATTATGGGGAAAAAATTCCCGTTCACCGTTCTGCGAACATGGACGGCCTGCTCGACCTTCTTCTCGGCGGTCTTCTCGAGGAGACCATCCTGCACCATCCCGTACAGGGTCTGCGAAGTCTCGAAAAGCTGCCAGTTGAGCGTTTCGGCGATGTCGGAAACGGATCTCATGCCATTGCACAGGGCCAGGATCTTCCACTGATTTGCCTGGACATTCCTGTTGTCCGGACAGCCATTTACAGGCATCCGGAACACAACGTTCGGCGAGGGTATGAGTTCCCTGATCTTCCCCCATTCCGCTTCCCGGTTCGTCCAGATCATCAATAGCTGCTCTGTAGGCATAAATACGGTTTGTTCGTCCGTTGTGGCCTCCCAGTCAAAGGTAGCCCTGCCCGTACTCCACTCCATCATGGCCAGAACGGCCTCTTCGCCTGAAAGTTCCCCCGTTCTGGCATGCATGATGTTTGACCCCTCTATGAAGATTTCGCCGGTCTCCGGTCCCTTGATTTGTACCAGACCGGATTTCTTTCTGGTCAAGAGCGGTGCTATGAGATCGAGAAGTCTGGTCTTTGAAAGATCACCAATCAAATCGTTCGGCATAAGAGCCTCCTTTCATGCTTGTTCTTGCCGGGGCATACCGCCGCTCCCGCGTCACGTCACTACCACTTCGATCCTGCGAACCACAAAAGTCGTGGTTGAGATCTGCCGGGGTTCGCTGTCAGAATCGTCCGAAACCTTCAGGCACGCCGTGTATTCCCGGGGTTCGAGTGTCCCCGTCGAAAAGGTGAAGCTTCCCGCAAAACCGTCGCCCGTGAGGTGCGCGCGAGGGGCCGCAAATGATTGCCTCGCCTCCCCCGTTTCGGGATTCACGATCACAACATTCACGCGAAGTCCTGCCAGGTCCTGGCGGGTCCCCTTCGAAACCGTGTAATAAATGGTTTCTGACAATCCCTGATATATCGGACTTGGCTGTGCGTTGATCGTTCCTTCAAGTCCATCCAACCCTTCAGCCGGTACGTCTTTGACCAAAGACGTATCAATGTCACGTGCCAGCCGGAGACTGTGATTCCCGGCGGGTGTACCCGGCCCTTCGGCTGCGATATCGGGCTGCTCGCCGTCGTTTGCCCGCCCCCGGTACACGGGCACACCTTCAGCCGGTATGTCTTCCACTGTAAAATCCGCCGATGCCTCACCTGCCTCCCTGAGGTCTTCACGCAGGAGCAGACGGACCCGGTGGGTCCCCTCATTGGTCGCGACAAGCTTGAAGACCAGATCGTCGATGTTCCGGTCCTGACCCGGTGCAAACCGGACGCCTTCAAGGAACGACTCTTCTATGAGCACTCCCTGGATGTCTTCCATTATGACCCTGATGTCCAGGGTCTTTTCGAGATCGCTCAAGTTCCTGATGGAGCAAAAAATGTTGACGTCTTCCCCCATCCTGTAGACACGGCGTGCCGTGTCGACGGAAGAAGTAAATGAAGAAGACAGGACATGGACGTGAGATGGGCCGAATTCCTTCTCTACTATGGTTCGGGAGGCATCTTTATAGCTCAGCTTCAAGGAATGACTGACGAGCCGGTCTTCCCCGGGGATTGTGTCCCTCACCATGACATCAAAGAAGAAGTCTTCCCGCTGGCCGATCCTGAATTTGTCAAAGCACCATTCGGCAATTGTTGTATCCCCCCGGCGTTCCATGATCGACGGCTTCCTCGTAAACGAGCCCTCATCAACGGTGATATCAGGGCCGGCTACCGTGTCGGTTATGCGGACGTCCTCCATGGGAGCGACGACGACCGGCGAATAGTATATGGGGGTCGAGAAGAACCTGGCGCCTCTGTCTGTTCCCCTCCGGGTCCATATCCAGTTTGCGTCGAGATCTATACCAAAGCGTGTCGACCATGAACCCACGCCATTTCTACCGATAGCCGTGACGGACCCCTCGTCTCCTCCAAACCTGTCAGTGAATACGCGCCAATTCTCTTCAGAGGTTACAATGTGTTGTGATCCGTCGGCGAAATGAAAATTCCCGTCGTTGAGCGTGAAATCCGCTATGAATCCGGCCACCGGCCCCGACGTATCGACACACCTGACGTGCAGATAATTCGTAATGCCGGGCACAAGGGCCGCATTGAGATTGTGTACGGACGACCAACCCTTCCCCTGACCCGCCAGCGTGCCTTCTTCCGAATCATCCTGACTCACATAGAGATAGAAACTGTCATTGGCCGTAATGTCCGCCGAGACGGATAATGATGAGAAGGAGGAAATCCGCACCACCCTGTCGGCGTACGAAGGCACCAACCATACGCACTCGCCGTCGAAGACACCTCCTGCAAAGGCGTTGACTCCCTTGGTGAAACCCTGGGGCCACCCGGTATGTTCCATCACATCTGTCGTATCCTTGTCTATCCTGACAACCCGATCGCTGTTCAAGGGCACCATCCAGATGGACTGGCCGTCGAAAACACCGCCTGCAAAGGCGTATTCGACCTTTCCGAGTCCCTCGGGCCATTGGTTGTATCTCGTCATTTCGCCGGAAAGTGTATCCAGCTTCACCACGCTGTCCGCATTGGCGGGTACCATCCAGAGGGACCGGCCGTCGAA
>DIFE01000031.1:0-18097 GCA_002418985.1 Deltaproteobacteria bacterium UBA5756 | reverse complement strand
GCCGCTTTCCGTGTCCAACCTTACAACACTGTCGGCGTAGGAAGGGACCATCCAGATGGACCGGCCGTCGAAAACCGCACCGGCAAAGGCATGCCCGCCTTTTGCAAATCCCTCCGGCCACCGGTTAAACCTCGTCATTTCGCCACTTTCCGTGTCCACCTTCACGACGCTATCGGCATTGGCGGGTACCATCCAGAGGGACCGGCCGTCGAAAACCGCACCGGCAAAGGCAAGCACGTTTTTATAAAAGCCCTTTGGCCAATCACCGTATCCGGTCATGACGGTCTTTGCGGAGAGCGGGTTCGGGGCTATCTGACCGCTGAAACCGTACCCATCCTGATTGAAGATAGGATGTGATACCCGGTTAACGACAGGCTCGTCGTGAAAGGACATCAGCTCTTTACCTTCCGCACACGTAAGTTCCCGGGCATCGCAGCTCACGAGGAGCGCCTGGTCTTTCCCGACCGGACCGGCCAGATAGAGATCCATCCTCGTAATGTCCGGTCTTTCGAGACGCACATCCATCACGTGCAAAGAGACCCTGTCGGCGGTAACGCTGAATCTCGCGTGTTTTCCAGCCGGGTCGGCCATGGCCTTGTCAAAAACGATGCTTATTCTGTCACCGGTGGAATTTGTCATCGCCGACATGAAAGAGGGATTGACCGTTGCACCGATACCTTCCAGCCGGATCCCCACTCTCACGCGCTTTTGCCCGTCGGGGGTGATGGTCGCGGGATCAAGTCTCTTTACCGCCTCGATTCTCGTCGCCGGGGCAACCTTAATGGCGCTTCTCGCATTCGAACACAGGAGATCACCCGCCAGGATCGAAGCCTCGATCAGATATTGACCGCATCGATCGAAAGTATGGGTAAAGGGGGGCAGTTCCAAGGTCGTGTTCAGCGTCGATGACGGCAGTTCGAAATCGATTGCACCATTATGAACGACTTCACCCTGGGGGTCTTTCGCGGAAAACTCCGCCCTCATAGAGGCATCGGTATTGGACCTGTTCTGAAATGAGGCCCTGAGTTCTATCGTTTTGTTTTCATCCGCGGTGAGCTGCGAAGGAGTCAGGGAAAGGCTCAGATCGTCGATCCCGATCACCGGTGCAATAGCCAGGGTAATCTTCTTCTCATCGAGGATGCTCCCGTTGGCGGCATCGGCGACGTGAAAACGTATTCCGTAGCTTCCGGGCTGATTCATGCCCGTGTTCCACAGGAGCGTAACGGGTTCACAGGCGCCCGCGTCAAGATTCACCGTCGGGCCGGTATCATGAGATGCCACGTCTAGAATCTGGCCGCGGGCATCAGCCAGCTGGGCGTTGACGACAACGCTGAAAACCACCTGCGACCTGTTCTCGATGGTCGAATATATGTAAACTGTCTCGTTGGACCCATATTTCTTTTTGTCCGTGGTTACGGATTGGACCACGACGGTCCTGCCGGCAGCGGGGATTTCGGATGAAGGATCCGAAGGGGAGGAAGAACTGGCATTGCGGCGCGACACAAGGGATATCTTCGTCCGTTCGTTCCTCTCCATTTGACCCCTGGTCGCAGCAACCCGGTCGTTGTCGGCCTGCACCACCACCCTCTCCTCCATGGTCTTCGATAACCCGTCGGACGCAGCCCGGTCTCCTTCCGCACCGGGTGGCGCGGGGTCCTCATCCGGTACATCCGCCGCCGGTTCCACGGCCAGGGACCGGGAATCCATGAGGTTGCCGGGGCGATTGCAGGCCCCCAGAGCAAGGGTCGTGGTGTAAAGATCATCATTCCACGAACCGTTTTCGAACTGGGAAAGAACCAGATAGTGCCTCGCCCTATTCAATGCTTCATGATCGCCGGCCACACCCTGAAGTGCATGATACGCAAGCGCCGTTTCGGGCACGGTGGAAAAGACATCACCGAACCCGCCATCCTTATGCTGTCCTGCCAGGAGGTATCCCGCTGCTTTATCGACGGCAGCTGCCGTGTCCTCCTTCCCGGGACATAATCTCAGTGATAGCAATGCGATTGCCGTCATGTGGATTGTACTGGGTTCATCTTTCGACGGACCCCAGCCACCGTCATGGTTCTGAAGAGAAAAAAGATAACGAAACGCCCTGCGGGAGGTGTCTTCTCCAATTGCCCCGTTCATACACACTTCGTCAACACTTCCGTTCTGAAAAGTATTCTTCACAGATCCCGACCCCTCCCCTTGAGGCTAAGGCCTTCACGCAGGGCTGCGATCGTGTCCATTATTCGTCTACTGACAAGAGTCATAACGCTTCACATTTATGGCTGCCGGGTCGCCTGCGAACAGCGAAAGAGCAACCGTCGTGGAGGGATCGGGTGAGATTCCGTTCGCTGCTGTAATAACCGTCCCCGGCGACTAGCAAATAATAATTTTCGGTTGAAGTTTTGATTATAATAGAAGGTATCACAACTGTCAAGATAATTGTTAGGTGTTGTAATATATATTGAAGCATATGGTAATACGCAGTCAGACCCATGGAAAGGGGAATCAGTGACCCTCCCCCTTTCGTCATTCCGGCGAAGGCCGGAATCCAGGAGAGGCTATGGATAAGCAACTACCAAACAAGGGACGTCCAACTGTTCTTTCTACACACCGTGTGGAGCGTTACGTGCATATGTTCCCTGTTGCAGCAAAGGTTTTCCTAGGTTTTCCTGGATTCCGGCCTTCGCCGGAATGACGAATAAAAACGCCGGAATGACGAATAAAAAAACCACTTGCAATGGAGAAAATGAATGAAAAGACTGTACGGGAAAAGGTTCATCCCCATATAAAAAAAGGGGGGGCGCTTCGTTGTTCCAAAACCAGAAGTACATCTATACGACTTTATGGCATGTTTCGACCTGTTGCAAACCCTATTTTCTGGAATCGATGATGAGGGTTACGGGGCCGTCATTGACGAGTGTAACCTCCATGTGTGCCTGGAAAACACCCGTTTGTACGTCAGGAACCCGGAGTCTGGCCCCTTCCACAAAAGCCTCGAACAGAGCTTTTGCCTCTCCTGACGGCATGGCATCGGAAAACGAGGGGCGCCTGCCTTTCGCGCAGTCGCCATAGAGAGTGAACTGAGACACGACGAGTAGCGAACCCCCCGTATCCAGAAGGGATTCATCGAACTTCCCATCCTCCTTTTCAAAAATCCTGAGGTTTATGATCTTTTCGATCAGCCAGTCGACGTCCTTTTGTGTATCCGCTTTCGCGATGCCGAGAAAGACCAGGAGGCCTTTTCCGGTTTCTCCCGTTCTTCGCCCGCCGACCTCCACTGAAGCACGCTTGACTCGCTGGATAACAGCCCGCATCTGAACTCCTCCGTCTATCATCAACCAGGGACAGCTTCTAATAAAACCGAGACAGCAAAAGGGCCCTTTTTACAGGGCCCTCGTCCTTCTATCATTATATATACATATGCACTGCCGGTTATTTTTCCTGCGCCTCTTTATCGCGCTTCGCCGCTTCTATTATCTTCTCGGAAGTCTGCGCGGGAACCTCCTCGTAGTGAGAAAATTCCATGGTGAATGCTCCTCTGCCGCCGGTCATGGACCTTAGATCGGGTGCATACCTAAGTACCTCGGACATGGGAACCGCAGCCTTGACGACCTGATTGCTGCCCTTGGTCTCAACGCCTATGATCTTGCCCCTGCGGGAGTTCATATCCCCCATGATGTCGCCCATATTCTCATCGGGCACGATTACTTCCATCTTCATGATAGGTTCGAGAAGAACCGGTTTACACATCTCGATACCTTTTTTGAAACCCATCGATGCGGCTATCTTGAATGCCATTTCCGATGAATCCACATCATGATAGGAACCGTCATAAAGGGTCACCCTGAAGTCGATAACCGGATAACCCGCGAGAACACCCTGGTTCATGGCCTCCACGATGCCCTTTTCCACGGCAGGTATGTATTGTCTCGGGATTGCCCCGCCGACAACCTTGTCGATGAACTGAAAGCCTTCGCCGCGCGGATTGGGGGCGATTTCAAGCCATGTGTCGCCGTACTGGCCCTTGCCTCCCGACTGTTTTTTGTACTTTCCCTGTACCTTCGTCGTCCCTTTGATCGTTTCTTTATAGGGGACCTTGGGGTCTTTCAGTTCGACCTCTACGTTGAACTTGCGCTTCATCCTCTCAACGATGACCTCTATATGCACCTGACCCATGCCGGAAAGGAGAAACTCCTTCGTTTGCTCGTCCCGGGAGTACTTGATGGTCTGATCTTCCTCGATGAGCCTCGCAAGGGAGGTGTTGAGTTTGTCCTCATCGCCCTTGGCCTTGGGATGAAGAGAGAACGAGATGACCGGATTCGGCACCGTCACGCCTTCATATCTAATGGGCGACTTCTCATCGCAAAGCGTATCGCCCGTCTGTACTTCCCTGAGTTTGGCCACGACCGCGATGTCGCCGGCGCTCGCGGACCCTGCCGGCTTTTGCTTCTTCCCCACAAGGGAGAATATCTGTCCTATCCGCTCTTTGTCTTCTTTACGGACATTGAACGCTGTCATATCGGGATGAATTTCTCCGGAATAGACCCTGAAAAGCGTCAATTTGCCTGCAAACGGGTCTGTAATGGTTTTAAACACGAGAGCGCTGAAAGGCTGGCTTTCGGATGATTGACGCACCACTTTCTCACCCGTCTTCGGATTAATCCCCTCCACTTCTTTCCTGAACGTCGGAGGCGGAAAAAACTTGATGATACCGTCAAGCAGTGTGTTTATGCCGATATTTCGCGTGGCTGAACCACAGAACACGGGGACGATCTTGTTTGCGGATATGCCCGATTTGAGGCAGTTCTCTATCTCTTCCGGTTTTATCTCATCGCCGTTGAGGTATCGTTCCATAATATCATCGTCCATCTCGACGGCGGTTTCGACGAGTTTTTCACGATACTTCTGCGCCAGGTCGGCCTGCTCGGCGGGTATTTCTACGGTATCGAATGCGCCGGTACCATCCCCCTTGAACACGAAGGCTTTCATAGTGAGCAGATCAACCACTCCTTTGAAGCTCTCCTCCTGGCCTATGGGCACCTGTACGACGAGACAGGTCTTATCGGTAAAATTTTTCTGAATGTCCTCGACGGCCCTGACGAAATCGGCGCGCTCCCGGTCCATCTTGTTAATAAAGATACCGGTGGCGACGGAAAACTCGTTGGCATACCCCCAGACCTTCTCGGTCCCGACCTTCACGCCGGAAACGGCACTCATGACGATAACGGCCCCATCGACAACCCTCATACACAGCTTTGCGTCGGAAATGAAATTGTCGTCGCCCGGAGTATCGAGGAGATTGATTTTGCTCTTGGCCCATTCGAAACAGGCAAGAGTGGACGATATGGTGATTTTCCGCTCTACTTCTTCAGGCTCGTAATCCATCAGCGAGGTACCTTCGTCCACGCTGCCGAGCCTGGTGTTCTCTCCCGCGAGAAAGAGCATGGCCTCAACGATTGAGGTCTTACCCTCGCCCCCATGAGAAAAAATACCAACATTCCTGATCGCGTCAGGCTCGTACTTTTTCATGAAAACTCCTTTCGACACTCAAAAATCGTTTAAAATCCAGTGAATCTAACATGCATTCCCGTCAAAAATCAAGAGGAAAGGGTCTGGTAATGAAAGGACTGCCGGGACATATCCCGATTGGGGATCTTTTGCCCCTACGCCCGAGTGGGACAGGCCCGTAAGTCCTGTGGGCGTTTGCATGAACAACAGGCCTGTCCGCCTGTGTCCATCCCACGTTTTGACGCGCAGACACTTGTTGACTCCCTATCAGTTTTATGTTTAAGTAATAATTTCAAATCAGAACAAGGACGAAAGATGAAAAGAACTTACCAACCTCATAACAAAAGCAGAAAAAGAACGCATGGGTTTCTTGTGCGGATGAGAACAGCCTCTGGCCGGGAAGTCATAAGGCGCAGGCGGGCAAAAGGCAGGAAGAGTCTCGCCGTATAGACCGGCATGAATGTGATAGGATTCCGGCGGCAACAGCCCAAAAGACTGCCGCCGGTATGATATGCCCGATGACCCGCACCCTGAAGAAACAGGAAAGACTCAAGAGGGGGGACTTCCGCGGTGCAAAATGGACGAAACACTCGGAGACGGCACACTTCGTCCTTCTTGCCGCAGACAACCGGTGCAATGTCAAGAGGTTTGCCGTCACTATACGCAAGAAAACGGGGGTTGCAGTAGTGCGTAACAGAGCGAGGAGGATCGTAAAGGAATTTTTCCGTTTACATAAAGACCTCTTCGGGGAAGGTTCGAACAGCCTAATCAGGATCAAAGGGTTGCCACAAAACCTCGGCATGAGGGAAATGGAACCCGAACTGCAAATCCTTCTCTCTTCTATGAAAAGGCGCACAAGCATCACGTAATGAAAAAAATTATTATTTTTCTCGTGAAGTTATACAGGGTAACTTTTTCCGCCTTTTTACCCGTACAATGCCGATACTATCCGACGTGTTCCCAATACATGATCGAAGCTGTTGAAAGAAAGGGTGTCTGGAGAGGTATGCTCCTGGGGCTCAAACGTATACTGAAATGCAATCCGCTTTTTCCTGGTGGATACGACCCGGTACCATAAACGGAGGTAATGAATGGATAAACGCACTATAATCGTGCTCGTGCTGACAATGGCAATGCTATTCGTCTTTCAGACGTATTTCATGCCGAAGGAGGCGCCACCACCGCAGACACAAACGCAACCCGCGCCTCAGACTGAAGCGGAAAAATCTGCAGAGAGCAAGGGTACCGTCCAGAAGACTCCGGGGACCGCTCCCACAACGTCCCCCGTTTCACAGGCAGCGGAAAAGAAGGCAACGAAGACCGTACAGGTCTCAACTCCCTACCTCGATGTCACACTCACCGATCTTGGCGGAGGAATATCGAGTGTAAAGCTCAAGAAGTATAAGGCAACCGTCAAGGGACCCGATGAAAAAGAGATCATCGAGAATGTAAAACCCTTCACATACAATCCGACCGTTCACCAGAACGGTTCCTCTGACCGCACCATTTTCAAAAGCGACAAGGACAGTCTTACCGTCACAAACAGTTCGGCATCGATCACCATGACGGGAACCCTTGAAGATGGGACAAAGCTCCGAAAGATATACACCTTCTATCCCGATACCTACACCATAGGGCTCTCCGTCGAGACCCCGGAATCCAAAAGCCAGGGATTGGTCGCCGATTTCGCGGTCATATCGGACAAGAATGAATCCAGCTATGTTTTTAAGGGCCCCTTCGTCTTTGACGGGAAAAGCCTGAACCAGATAGACAAAATCAAGGAAGCTCTTAATTTCAGTAAGAATTACCAGTATGCGGGGTTTGATGAGGGGTTCTTCACCTTTATATACATCCCGTCCGAAGATGCAAAACCGACGCTTTCCATCGCCAAATCCGAGACTAACATACCCTATATCCGGCTCACACCGGGAAATGGCAAGATCGCAGGTAAACTTTACTTCGGACCCAAGAAGAGCGATGTCCTCGCCAGCCTCAATGTCAAAGCTGAAAAAATAATAGATTTCGGATGGTTTGATGTCATTGCCAAGCCGCTCGTCTGGCTGCTCGACTTTTTCAACCGCTTCACGCACAACTACGGGATCGACATTATTCTTCTCACCATCCTGATCAAGATCATTTTTCATCCCTTAAGCGTTATGAGCTTCAAGAATATGGCCAAAATGCAGGCCGTTCAGCCGGAAATCAAGAAACTGCAGGAGAAATACAAGAACGACAAGGCCAGGCTCAACCAGGAACTGATGGGGATATACAAATCCCGGGGTGTCAACCCGATGAGCGGATGCCTCCCCATGCTCCCCCAGATCCCCGTATTCTTCGCTCTTTACAAGGCACTATCGGGCGCCATAGAGTTGCGTCATGCCCCTTTTCTCTGGTGGATAAACGATCTATCGGCACCGGAAGACCTCTTTAACTTCCAGGTTATGGGCTACACCGTTCCCATCAGGCTGCTGCCCTTGATCATGGGTGTGACGCAGGTCATACAACAGAAAATGACACCGACAAGCACGGACCCGATGCAGCAAAAAATGATGATGTTCATGCCCATAGTTTTTACCTTCATCTTCTGGGGTTTCCCATCGGGGCTCGTACTCTACTGGCTCGTCTATAATGTGGCGTCCATAGGACAGCAGTACTACATCAACAGGAAGGTAAAGGCGGCGACGCGGTAAGGAGGAAGCATGGATACTCTCGAGTTCGAAGGGAAAACATACGAGGAAGCTGTTAAAAAGGCCTCCCAACAGTTGAACGTTGATGAAAGAGATCTCGATATCGAGGTTAAGGAGATAGACACAAAAGGCATCCTCGGCCTTCTGGGTACAAAAAAAATAAGAATTACCGTCAGATTGAGGTCCGATGACGGGCAAGAAGAGACAGAAGCGGCACCCCCCTGGGAATCATCTCGGGAATCATCTGAAGAGACAGCGGAATCATTTGGAGAAGCTTTTCTCAAAGATCTCGGTAGACATGTAGGACTCGAGTTCCAGGTCCTCGTAACGGACATAAGTGAAAAAACCGACCGGATCCTTTTCCTCGTTCAGTGCGACGATGGCGACGTCCTCATCGGTAAGGATGGTGAGATCCTCGAAGCGCTGCAGCATATCCTCAGATTGGCGGTAGCGAAAAAGTTCAAGCATAACCTTAAATTACTTGTAGATATAAATGGTTACAGAGAAAGAAGGAAAAAAGCTTTAACAATTATGGCCAAAAGGCTCGCAGATAAAGTCAAAAGAACGGGAAGGAAACTAAAAACGGATCCTCTGAACCCCTATGAACGACGCATCATCCATACCCTGTTCAAACACAACAAAAACGTAACTACCAAGAGTGAAGGCGAAGGACACGTGAAAAGAGTGGTCATTACTCCGACGGGGAATGCCTTCGGGTCCGACCGGGGAACTCCCCGGGGAAACTCCCGTGGCAATGCGCGTGGAAGACGCTGACACCATATGTGCCGTTTCGACACCACCTGGTGAAGGCGGCATCAGTATAATACGCATCAGTGGGCCTGATGCACGTCGCATCCTGTGCAGGATCTTCAAACCGAAAACGGAAACCGCCAGAGAATCAAATGGCAGGCTCCGGCTGGGCTACATCGTAAACCCCGGTGAATCGAGAGAAATTGACGAGGTGCTGGCCGTCTTCATGCCCGCTCCCGCCACGTATACCCGCGAAGATATCGCTGAAATTCATTCTCACGGCGGTTTTGCCGCACAGAGGGCCATAATCGATACCATCCTGGCGGAAGGTGTGCGCCTGGCACAACCCGGCGAGTTTACCAGAAGGGCCTTCCTCAACGGCAGACTCGACCTGGTTCAGGCAGAGTCGGTTTTGGACGTCATCAGAAGCGAGACCGACGAGGAATTGAAATATGCCCTTTCCTACCTGAAGGGTGGTCTGTCGCAAAAGGTATACCACTTCAGGGAAACGCTCAAACAGGCGCTGGTGGCCATAGAAGCGTCAATCGATTTTCCCGATGAAGACCTCAATGTACACCTGTCAGGACATCTGGCATCGCTTCGGAAGGCGAAAGAAGAAATAGACGGGCTTGTATCCTCATACTACGAAGGAAAGGGCCTGAAACAAGGTTTCGTGGTCCTCATCGCGGGCCGGACAAATGTCGGAAAGTCAAGCCTTCTTAACGCCCTGCTTATGAAAGAACGAGCCATTGTCACCGCGCTTCCCGGAACCACCCGCGACCTTATAGAAGAAACGCTCTACCTTAACGGGGTCAAAATGCGCCTGATCGATACGGCCGGAATACGAGTCCCGGAAAATATCGTCGAGGAAGAAGGCATCCGCAGAGTCAGACAGAAGGCGGCCGAGGCGGACCTCATCCTCTGGGTTCTCGATGGTTCCCTGCCGTATTCAGAGGAAGATGAGGGAGTATTTGAGGATATTAACCAATACAATCCAATATTTGTAATAAATAAATCAGACCTTACACAAACATTGGATGACAACATGTTGAAGTCTAAGGGTATCAACCTTACTGTGCACGTTTCCGCCCGGGAACGCACCGGCCTTGAGGATCTGAAATCGGCTATGTTCTCGGCAGTGGAAAGGAACGGACGGAGGAATTCGCTCCTGATAACCACCATCCGTCATAGAGATATCCTGACAAAGGTTTCTTCCAATATCCGTGCCGTTATGGAAGGATCGGAAACCGGGGCGTATCCCGAGATTCTCGCCTTCGAACTTCACGAGGCCTTGCACAACCTCGGCGAAATCACCGGCGAAACCTGCCCGGAAGAGATACTCGATGAAATCTTCAGTCAGTTCTGTATCGGAAAGTAAAGGTTACTTCATTTCTTCGGCTTCTCTTCCGCCTTTGGTTTCTGTAGATTCTGCACTTTATTCCCTCTCTGGTAGCAGACGTTGTCGTAGAGAATCCCCAGAATCGAGTCGAGAGAAAAGTACGTCCAGGGTTCGTTTTCCGTGCGGACCTCGGGTTTTTCCGTTTTTGTGGCAGGGTCGTATTCCTGCGAAGCAACGATACGGTATTTACTTGAATTGCAGTTGAACTCGATCTGGCTCTTCACCCTGTCGGTTTCCTCGCCGGTTTTGTTCTTGTCCGTTATTCGTTCCCACACTCTGACAATACGGTTTTCAAGCCTCTGTACGCTGGCGGGATCGAAATAAAAGTTTTTCGCATCGCTCTCGAGGTAGATCTTCCACCGCTCTTGCTTTTGCTGAGGTTGTGGTTCTTGAGGCGCCTTCGTTTGCGCCATGCAGGTGACCGAAATGGCCAGAACAATTAAGATTGCGGCGAAGCCCGTTAAAAACAGTCCCCTTCTTTTCATGATCGCTCCTCGTCTATATATTCCTTGTGATTGTCTCCGCATTTTCCTCTCACGTCAATAGGGATTATTGGGATCTCCCATTATCCTGTCCGTCGGCGGCGTTACAGTTACAGGCTCGGAGAAAAAATCATCAGCCGGGAAACGGCCCAGGACCGAAGCCATAAAATTCATCCATATCGGCAGGCATACGCGGCCGCCGCTTTCTCCCTTTCCCAGAGAAGTTCTCGCATCAAAACCCACCCATACCCCGGTAGCCACATGGGGCGAATATCCTATAAACAAGGCGTCGTAGTAGTTGCTCGTCGTCCCTGTCTTGCCCGCCACGGGATATCCTATACTCGCGGCGCCTTTGGCGGTTCCATACTGCACCGGACCTTTCAAAAGGATATTCATTGACGCGGCCACCGCCTCAGACAAAACCCTTTCTTTTTGGGGGGTGTTCTCTTCCAGCACGGTTCCATTCTGTTCAACGACCCTTCTGACGAATATGGGTTTGATGCGGCTGCCCCCATTCGCAAAGGCTGCAAAACCTTTAACGAGTTCCAGAAGGGTAATATTCGATGACCCGAGAGCGATGGAAAGGTTATCTTCTATATCGGCCTCTATGCCGAGGTCCTTGATGGTCTCCTTGACGGAGGTCACACCGATCTCCTCAAGGAGCCTCACCGTGGCTGCATTCTTTGAATAGGCGACGGCATCCCGCATGGAAATATCTCCGGTATACCTGCCGTCATAGTTTCTGGGTGTCCATCTCCCGTACGACTTTGCCTCGTCATGAAGCACTGAATCGGGGGTATATCCCTTTTTCAGGGCCGTGACATAAATAAAAGGCTTGAAGGCGCTGCCGGCCTGTACCTTTGCCACCGTCGCCCTGTTATATGGACTTTTCTCAATATCTCTTCCGCCCACAATGGCGTAAACGTAACCGGTGTTCACATCGAGACTCACCAAAGCCGCTTCAACCTTGAGGGAACGCACGGGTTCAAAGTGGGGAACTTTTTTCTTATCTTCCCCCGTATAAAGTCCCTTCACGACGTCGCCGGATTTGAAAGGGTGGGAATCCATCTTAAGGATACCCTTTTGCTCGCCGACAAAGACCGTATACCCGTCTTTCATCCTTTCCGATACAAGAAGGTTGCAGATCCTCCCCCTGCTGACAGGCACGAGTTTACGGTCCCGTTCTTCGGCACGTCTGAAATCGTCCCATTTTTTTTGTTCGATGTGATAGAGCACTGTGAATTCGCCCTTTCTTTGTTCGTAGAGCGTAAGACCCCGGCTCACTGCATTCTCGGCAAGTTTCTGCATCTGTTTGTCCACCGCGGCATATATCTTGAGGCCCTTTCGGGAAAGGACGCCCTTGCCGTAGCGCGCTTCAATGTACCGGAATATATGATCTTTGTAATAGCTGTCGGAAAAGACACCGTCGTCTTCCCTGATATTTACTCTTTCCTTGAGCATCTGTTGTTTCGCCTTCTCGGTGATGAACTTCTTTGCGGCCATCTGCTCAATAACGTATTCCTGCCTGATCCTGGCATTGCCCGGATGTCTCTTCGGGGTGTACCGGGACGGCGCCTGCACGATCCCCGCAAGCAGGGCGGCTTCGGCCGGCGTAATATTCCAGACGTGCTTTCCGAAATACACCTCTGAAGCAGCTTCAACACCGTAAACGCCGTGTCCCATGTAGATATTGTTAAGATAGAGATTCAGGATCTCGTTCTTGCTCAGGTAGTTCTCAAGCTTGTAGGCAAGAATTGCCTCGCGTATCTTCCTGTTCAGACTCTTCTCGGGTCCCAGCACCAGGGATTTTATCACCTGCTGCGTTATGGTGCTCCCTCCCTGGGCCATTCTGCCATAGGCCACGTTCTTAATAAACGCCCTCAGGATACCCATGGGGTCCACTCCCCCATGTTTGAAGAAATCGGCGTCTTCCGCTGCCAGAAAGGCCGCTCTCACATGCTTCGGGATCCTTTTGTAGGAAACGAAAACCCTGTTATCGGGCACAAACAGGTAGGTAAGCTGGTCCTGGGCGTCGTACACGCTCGTGACCGGCTTGTTCCTGAGATCTTTCAGGGCGACGACCGAGGGAATGTCGTTGACGATATAAAAGATAAAAGCGGTGACAAAGAGCACCACGGCGGCGATGAGAAGGATCAGCAAATATTTGTATACCCTTCCCGTCGATTTATTCTTATTCTTCCTGTCCTTCCTGCTCTTCTTCAAAAGACTATCGAACCTTTTTTGACGTCATAGGTGCCGGAGACAGTGATCCTCAGTTCAACGATCGAAGTGAAAGGAAGAAACCCCATGGTCCAAAGAGGATCATCGAGGGTACATCCCAGGAGGTGCAAGAGGTCGGTCAATTCCTGAAGGGCCGGGCGCAGTTCGCCAACGGGCAGATGAGACATGATGGCGCCGAAAGGAAGGGATAACGCGTGGAGCACCCTCCCCCCATCAACAACGGCGATGCCCCCCTTCATTTTTAGCACCGTATTGGCGGCAAGGGCCATGTCGTCATCGTCGAAACCGTGCACGAGCAGACCATGGGTCTCATGGGCCACCGTGGAAGCAATTCCGCCGCATCGCGCCCCTAAACCGTGAAGGAAACCCTGCCCCCATTTTTTTTGTTCCCTGCGCGCGTAAAGGATCTTCCTGACATCGTTTTCGCGATCCGGAAGTATCGTGTTTCCCTCCCGCGCCAGGGCCATATCGATGCGTCTGGTGACGGTCCGATCGACGATGTCGATGACGGGTACCGTCTGGAGGTCAGGCCGTTTTATAACGAAGTCGGCGGCGGCAACCTCCGAAAAAGCATAGGGATAGTATTCAATCCCCACCTCCGGTTGCGGTGACGATCCCCTTGCGAGCACCCCGGAGTCGGCGGCAAGGGTTCCGCGCTCGAAAACCTTGACGGGTCTCGGATTTTCCAGGCTTTCCAAAAGCAGTACGTCCGCTATCCTGCCCGGTGTCAGGCTTCCGACAGCGTAATCCACCTTGAAATACCGTGCCGGATTGATCGTTGCCATCCGGATGGCATCGCGGGGTTCGATCCCAAAACGCATGGCCTCGCTCAATACATGGTCCATATATCCTTTATCCAGGAGATCGGGGGCAAAAACCCCATCGGATACAAGGATAATGGAGTCTTTGGGCAAGGCGTTTATGGCGGGGGTAAGCTCCTCGAGATCACTCCTGATGGAGCTGTGACGGACCATCGTGTAGAGTCCCAGGCGGATGCGGTTCTTGAGATCGGCGGGACGGATCGATTCATGGCACGATGTAATGCCGGCCGCGGCAAGGACATTCAACCGGTCATAGGATGCACCGAGGGTGTGCCCTTCCACATTCCTTCCCAGGGAACGGGCCATGAGAATCCTTTCCAGTATCTCGTCTTCGTTCCTGATTATTCTCAAATATGACGAAACCTCACTGACCGAGGCACACTCGGGATAGCGTGAAAAGAGGCTCCAGATGTCATAAATCGAAAACATCTCCCTGCCTTCCACATCCGGATAGGGAGGATACGTCGCGGGGATGCCCCAGAGGTACTTTATATTGAAATGCCTGGCTTTTCTCAAAACCTCAACGAACCCTTCGGGCCCGATGCAACTGAACAGGTCGTGACTGTCGGAAAAAACGGTTGTCGCACCCTTCGTGACTGCAACATCGGAAAACGTCGCCGGATTGTAAAATATATCCACGTGCCCATGGGCATCTATGTAGCCGGGAACCGCAACAAGACCTTTTGCATCCACAATCTCGGTCTTCCCGTCTATTTTCGCCTTCTTTCCGCCGACGTAGGCGATCCAGTTGTCATAGATCCAGAGGTCGCCGGCAAAGATCTCCCCTGTGAAAACATCAAAAATAGAGCCGCCTTCCATCACAATGTCAGGTGCCCGCTCAGACCCCGCAACGGCAACAAGAGACTTGACATTTTGCAGCGTTTTTTCGATCATTCTAAGCTAATCCCGCCTTGTTATTGTCCGCTGATTACGTTTCAATGTAGCCTAAAAAAGGTTCTTTTGGCAAGAAATTAGAAAGCGGTTTCGGGTTTCCCGTTTAAACCTGGTTTGGCTATCCACGGAAGGTTTCCTTGCACTTCATGATGCTGATCAGGGCGATGATGCTCGTGATGAAAAATATCCAGAGCATCTGGCGGTAGGCGAAAAGGGGATAGGAGCCGCCCGTATTGCCTGCCCTGTCCAGGACGTACCCCATCAGCGGCTGGAAAATGATGGCTCCAATAAAGGGGAAAAGGTTGATTGTGCCCATCGAGGTACCCGCTATCTCGTCGGGAAAAAGTTCCTTGGTGGTCACTATCGCCACGGTGCCGACGGAGCTGATCGTAATACCCATGAAGAAAAAGAGCACGTAGAGCGAAACCACGCCCAGGCGGTCAAAGAAGTAAAGCGCGCAGGCAAAGCACAGAATGTTGAGGACTGAAGACCACACCAGGATCTTCTTCCTGCTTTTCAACGTCTTGTCCGAAAGATGGCCGATCACGGGACTCACGAAGATCATGGCAAAGGCGATCATGGAGAGTATGCTGCCGGCCCTGCCTTTATTGAACCCGTACACGTCCGTCAAATACGGCCCGGCCCAGAGCCCGAAAAACCCGAAGAGCGCCCCTCCCCTCATGACGAACCAGACGGCAATGCTCCAGAAATATTTGTTCTTCACAATCACCTTGAGGTCCTTGAGTACGTTTCGTCTCCCCCCAAGTATGCCTTCGCCCGCCCCCACCACCGGCGGAAAACCCTTCTTTTCCGGCGAATCCTCGACAAACCTCCATATGAGAAAGATGACGCCGATGGACCCGACCCCCACGATCACGACTGCCAATCTCCAGCCGAACATATCGGAAAGGACGGCAAGCGGCGTCGTCGCTGAAAACCATCCGATACCCCCGACGGCCATAAGGGCACCCGCAACTCTCGCCAGTTGAGCGCCCCGGAACCACAGGGCGAATATCTTCATGGACGATACGAAGACAGCGGCAAGCCCCAATCCCACAAAAGAGCGTGCCGCGATCGCAATCCCGAAATAAGGAGCCAGGCCGAATCCAATAGCCCCGATGGCCGCGATCAGGCTGAAGAGGATAATGGTCTTTTTGGGCCCCCAGGAATCCGAGAGAATCCCGACGGGGATTTGCATCACTCCATAAGGATAGAAGTAGGCCGATGCCAGCACGCCAAGGGCCGTCGCCGATATGTGGAAACCGCCGACCAGGTCCTGCGCCACCACGGCAGGCGCCACGCGGTGAAAATACACAACGAGATATTGTGCCGCGAGAATGAGAAAAATCCACCACCTGTAACGGCCCACCTGTAATTCTCCTCTGTTACGACGAATGGAAAATAATTACAACAATACTTTGCAAGACATCTCCTTTTCAAGTAAAATACAATCATTCGACCGGAAAGCCAGACGAACTCAATGAACGCCAAAACAATAAAACGGCTTCTCGATGCAACAAAAGGCAAAATACGGCCGGATACCATTATTATAAACGGAAAGATCGTCAACGTCTTCACCAACGGCATCGATGAAGGGTATGCCGTTATCATCAAAGATGGCTTCATCGCCTCCATCGAAGAGGAAAAGAAGGCCGCCGCGTACCGGCCGCGTCAGATCATAGACGCGAAGGGCGCCTATCTTTGCCCCGGATTCATAGACGCCCATACCCATCTCGACAGTCTTTATCCCTTCTATGCCTTCGTCCCCTACGCCCTCCGGGGCGGCACTACTACTGTAGTCACGGAGACGAGCGCCGTTGCCTGTGCCTGCGGGATGGAAGGTGTCGATTCTTTCACACAAAGTACAAAAGGGTATCCCCTGCGGTGCTTTTTTGTCGCTCCGCCGTTGACCCCTCCGTTCCCCGAGATGGAAGGTTCCAGGGGCCTGACCCTTCGGGAGTTCCGCCGATTCCTCAGGCGCGATGACGTGCTGGCCATAGGTGAGGCCTACTGGACACGCATCGTCGAAGGAGACGATCGCATACTCAAGCAGGCGGCCATGGCCATCAAGGCGAACAAAAAACTGGACGGCCATGCCGCCGGAGCGCACAAGAACAGGCTTATTCAGTACATCCTCACCGGCATCACTTCATGTCACGAATCGGTAACCGTCGAAGAGGTCCTTGAAAAGCTCCGTTTCGGCCTCCATGTGATGATACGACAGGGCTTTGTAAGAAAAGAGCTCCCGGAGCTTTCGAAATTGAAGGACATCGACGTGGATACACGCAGACTGATCCTGACGTCGGATGTCTTTGATGCCGTCATGCTCAAAGAGGAAGGCTACCTCGATTCCGTCGTCCGAACGGCGATATCGTATGGGTTTAAACCTTTCGATGCGATAAAGATGGCCACCATCAATCCCGCCGATTATTACGGCTTGAGGCACCTCGGCGCAATAGCGCCCCTGCGTTACGCCGACATCCTTTTTCTTCACAATCTTGAGGACGTCACGATAAACCAGGTCATGACAAACGGAGAGATAGTCTGTCAGGAAGGACGCTTTATCAAAGACATCGAGCCTTACGATTATCCTGAAGCGATACGCCACACCGTGGAAGCGGGCAAATGTACCGCTGATGACTTAAGGATACGGGCCGAAGGTCCCTCAAAGACCGTAAGAGTCATCAAGCTTTCCAGTCAAACCATAACGGAAGAGATCACGTGGAAGCCCACCGTGCGCAACGGTTACCTGGAAAAGGACCTGAACGCCGACATCATCCCCGTATCGGTAATCAACCGCTACGACGCCTCCCGGCAAGGCAAGGGCTTCATCACCGGCGTCGGCATCAAGAATGGAGCCATCGCCACAACCCTCATCTGGGACACGGGTAATATCCTCACCATAGGAAGTTCCGAGGAGGACATGGCAATCGCCGTGGGCAGACTCATCGACCTCCAGGGCGGCACCGTCATAGTAAAAGACGGCGCAGTGATCTTCGATTTTCCCATGCCCGCCTACGGGACCATGCCCATCGCCACCATCGACGAAATAGCCGAGAAAACCAGGGAGATGGAGCAAAAGGTGCGGCAGATCGGCATAACCCTCGAGCGCCCGTTCCTGACAATCCAGACCATCCCCTTCTCCGGCCTCCCCTTCCTGCGAATAACCGACAAAGGCCTCGCAGACATCAAAAACCGCCGCCTCGTCCCCCTGTTCGTGGATTAAAGGCAAAAGACTTATCTCACGCCCGCTTTGCCCTTCGGGCTCGCTGGAGGCATAGAAGAGAGGATTGGAGGAAGCCTTAAAGAATTGCGTCCAGATCC